>JBOHEO010000041.1:0-31744 GCA_050701055.1 Pseudonocardia sp.
ACCTAGTGCGCACGTTCGACTGGAAGGGATGAGAAGAGCGGAATGACGGGAGACTGTCACGTTCCGTTCCGTGGGAGCCCGGGGGTGAGATTCCCCCGGGCGACCCGACCAACCCCTGAAGCCGGTCACGTCATCGCAGGTCAAGGCGCTTGCCGCATGATCATCGGTCGGGTTGTGAATAAGCCTCAAGGTTCAGGAACCGCTGCACCGCCTTCGGTTCCTTCTCGCCCACGTGCTCGGCGATCGTCCACCCGTTCTTACGTTCAATCGGCGCCGGCAGACCTTCAAGATACTGCCGCGAATGCGCCTGCGATTTCGAATGGACAAACAACGACGAGCCCCGACTGGTCAATGACTCGAACTCGACCGACCAGTCCCGCAGGTCTGAGCAGGACACCACGTCGTCGTCGAGCACCGGACTATCCTTATCGCAGCACAGCACGAGCATAAGACCAGCACAGATGATCACGATTGTGGCGCAGGCGCCGTCTGGTAGCCCTGTAGTACCAGCGGTGCTTCGCCCCAGCCCGACGAGCCGTGTCGTGGTTGGGTTGGGTGGGTGGGGTGCGGTCGGTGCGGGTACCGTGACCGGTGGGCCGGTCCGGTGTATGAACCGCTTAGAGCGGTTGGTTGGCCTACTGGTCGCCCGTCGGCCGGTGCCCATCATGGCCGTAGCGCGCTGTGTCGCCGATGTCATTGATGGTCACACTGTGTTCGAGATCGAGTGCATTGACCGGATGTAGGGCAACGTGTACGTGCCGCAGCTGCAGTACGCCGCCGGGTTGGTCGGGTACGTGCATCGGCAGTTGGGGTTGCCGATTGCGTCGACCGCGCTGCTGGGGAAGATCAGCGACAGGTTCACTGCCGGCATCCGCCGCTACGCCCGCGACCACGGGGTACCCATGGTCGACTTCGTTCGGGGCCAACGCAAGGGCGACGTCATGCACGAGCATCTGGTGTCGTTCACCGCGGAGGAGGGGGTGTTGTTCATCGGGCGGGCGCAGGAGAAGAACTCGGTGTTCCGCACCGAGAAACGTCGCAACGCCGAGGGCCGGGCCTACCCGTGGATCGTCCGCTCGACCGGGGTGATCAACCAGTTCTCTGTGTACGCGGTGGACGCCGACTTCGGGCCGTTCTTCCTGAAGTTCAGCTCGTACTTCCCCTATAACGCCAAGCTGTGCATCAATGGCCACGAGTGGGCCAAGCGCCAAGCAGCCAAGGAGGGGATCGGGTTCACCGCGTTGGACAACGGGTTCGCCGCCGTCGATGACGTTACCGCGGTACAGGAGATCTGCGACCGGTTGGGGCCTGCGCAGATCGACGCGTTGCTGCGGAAGTGGTTGGCGATCCAACACCCGCGACTTCGGCATCGGGAAACTGCTGGTAATCTACCCGCCCTGCGGGAGATCGGCATCTCCGCCAACCGGCGCCTCTTGCGCGTCCAACGACTCAGCCACAACCCGATCCGCGCCGCACAAGCTTTCACCGCGGTCAACGACCCCCTGATCACCGACACCGGCACCCGGATCCCCGGACTGCGCTTCACCGACCGACGCGCCCAAGCGCTGCTGCACACCCTGCTGATGTTCCGGCTCCTGCCCCACGGATTCGCCAACCGCGACCTGCGCACCCTCCTCGCGCCCCTGCTGGGCCTTGCGCCCGGCACCATCACCGCGGGACAGATGAGCGACGACCTCCGCCGCCTCCGCGGCCACGGGCTGATCACCCGAGTCCCGGGCAGCCACCGCTACCGCGTCACCGACACCGGGCTGCACCACGCGATGCTGCTGACCCACATCCACACCCGCCTGCTGCGACCCGGCCTCGCCGCACTCACCGACCCCGACCCACCCCAACCCACCCAGCTACGCACCGCCGCCCACAACTACCAACGAGCCCTCAACCAACTCACCCAAGAGGCCGGATTCGCCGCATGAACAAAACTTGACTCGATCTTACCGACTTCGGCGGCCACAGCCCCCTAGCTAGCCGCGCGGGTTCGGTGCAGCAACGCGGCCAGCACGGCCACGGTGGACACGTCGAGCCCCGCGGCCCACTCCAGGACCCGGTGCTCGTAGTCGCTCACGGGCAGCCCGTCGAGCGGTTCACCCAGGGCGGCCACCCGGTCCAGGTGGATCGCGACCCGCCAGGTGTCGGTGTCAGTGCGGCGGAGGTGGTCGAACGTCCGGTCGTCGACGTCGTAGGGTGGACGGACCCGACGCGGGTCACTGTTGATCGGTGGCCAGCCCCTCTTGACCGGGGGAGTACTACGTGCAGTCATCCGGCCCGTCCGGGTGCAGAACCGCGGTTTCTATCGGGTCGTCGCCTGCCGTCCGCGACGATCCGCGGTGAGCGGGATCGCTGTACATGTAAATCCTCGTTTCATGGTCGTTCATGCGGCACAGCTCGGGCTGGCCTGCCTCGCTGCGGGTTTTGAGGTCTGGCGATCGCGTCGCGGAGCGGTCCCATGGTGTTGATGAGGTTCCGGATCGCTGGATCGGGGGCGCCTTGACGTGCGAGTGCAGCGCGGAGGGCGTCGATGATCCCGTTATACGTTTCTGTGGCGACCGGGCGTTCGGCCGGTTCTGATTGCTGTTGTAGGCAGCGCATGTCGCCGACGGTGATCCCGTCGTGGTTGATCGCGGCGAGCTGCAGCGCCAGGAAGTACAGCTGCGCGTCTTTCCTGGTGAGCACGGCTAACGCGTGCTGGACCGCTCGGTGATTCATAGCTGTGCGATAGAAGTCATCGGTGAGGGCCGACCATGCCCGGCCGCCGTTGGGATGGTAGTGCATCAGCCAGTCTCGTAACGTGATGGTAGCGCCGCTCGCTAGCTCGATGGTAGGCGGGCCGGTCAGAACAAAATCGTTCGGTAACCCGGCGTACGCGTCGGTGGGGTTAGCGTGTTGGGTGGCGAGCATGCGGAGCACGGCCTGTTTGGCGGCGCTTTGTCGTCGCTGATGCCTGTTACGGAATCTCCGCAGTAGCCGCATACCTGGGCGGTCGCTGCATCTGTCGGAGGTCATAAGCACCAAGAAAACCGGCGCCCGCGTTCGCGTGACAGTGGGCACGAGGGGGGGCATTTGGGCACACGGGGGGTGCACGCTGACCCCGAGGGTGATCAGATGGGCGGAACTAAGGAGCCGGACCGCCTACTGATAGTCAGTCGTTGCGCTCTTGAAGATCATGGAGTTGGCGGCATAGGCCTTCTATATTCCACCTCATGTGACCGCCTGGAGTCACAAGATCGGGCGTGATCTTCTTTTCGGCCACCCAGCGTGCGATGCTTCGGGCGCTGAGGCCAAGGACCTTCGCTGCCTCAGAGGTGTGCACAAGTTCCGGCTTCGACACGCGACCATCATCGTGGCCAGCTAGACCAGATCGATGACCTACGGCTCGGTTGGCTCGATTGGCTTGATTGACGGATTTTCGCTCGCCTTTGCGGGTAAGGAAATTGCCCGCACCGACGCCTGACGGCGCGCCAAGCGTGGAGCGTCCGGAGCTGGCTTTGGCGTTGCCCCATGTGCCCGTTGCAGTACTAGGGTTGAGTACGTGCCTCATGCATCGAGTGCTCCTAACCGCTTTGGGGTTGACGACGCCAAGGAGTCGCTCGAAGACGCGTGTCGTGCCGTTGGCTTGTATTATAACGATGCGCAGTTGATTCGTTTGGGTGAGAACGCATTATTCCGGCTTGCCGCGTCGTCAACGGTCGTTCGTATCGCGCGCACGATGGAGTACTGGCAAGACGCGCTTAATGAGGTCAATGTCGCACAGTGGCTAAAATCGCAAGACTTCATGGCGGCAGAAGTGTGCGAAGTTCCGCAGCCTGTCGTTGGCGCTGGCCGCCCGGTGACGTTTTGGAAGCATATTGATGGAAGGCCGGGGTCGCGCTCGGATATTGCTACGCTCGGCGTTGTGCTTCGCAGGTTGCACTCAATGCCTCGACCGAGCGATTTCGCGCTTCCAGATGAAGTCATACTCGGAAGGGTCGGGGCTCGTATAGAGGTCGCTCCCGTTCCGGATGATGATAAGAGGTACTTGTACTCTCGATTAGAGGAGCTTGACGCGTCTGTTTCTAGCATTCGGTTCCCGCTCGCGCCCGCTCCTACGCACGGCGATGCGCACTCCGAAAATCTGATGATACGCGACGGTCAACCTGTACTGATTGACTTCGAGCGGTTCGCCTGGGGGCAGCCCGAATGGGATCTTGCTATGACCGCGACGGAGTTTGCAACGGCAGGATGGTGGACCCGCGAGGAGTACGCACAATTCGTTGACGCGTACGGCTATGATGTGATGCAGTGGCGAGAGGGGTTCGATGTGCTACGTGCTGTCCACGAAATTAAGATGACAACCTGGTTGATGCAGAACGTCAAGGTTTCGGAAGATATCGCAGATGAGTACCGCGTCCGTATGAAGACAATTCGCGAGGGGTATCGCACGGAGTGGCGGCCGTTCTAGTCGGCACCGATTAGCGTACTGGTCGGGTAGCTCGTTCTGAGCAGCTCGGCGAGTTCACGTGTGGCGATGCCTGACGCATGCGTTGCCGGAATGGATGCGTAGAAGTCTCGCAGGTAACGCCGGTACCGATCGGACTTCATCGGACCGGCCGTCCGCACAGAGTCGATAGCAAGCGCTACTGCTCCGTCAAGGTTGCCTGCTCGAAGTTCACCAGCTGCGCTTACCATGCTGATGAATGACCGCGTCCTTGCTGGCGTTCGTACTGGATCAATCGCCTGACCCGCGAAGCGCATCGTCTCCTTGGATAGGCCGAGGTCCCGGAAGCAGTGCGCCGCCTCTCCGGCCAGCTCAAGCTCGTCAAAATAGCCGATCCAGTCGGGATCACTGGCCGGGTTTCGTCGGTCAAATGACTTCTCGGCCTGCCCGAGAGCGGCAATGCATCCGCGAACATCGCCCAGGCTGGCTAGGGCGCGCGCTTCCATGGCAAGAAACATTGCGTTGACAGTTGCCGATGCGCTGACAACAGTTGCAGACTGCGCTGCTCTGGCCAATCGAAGTGCGCTATCAAAGTAGCCTAGGTAATTTGCCTGATGGCTGAGGTTGGACAGGATCTGTCCTCCCATCAGCGGGTCGCCTGCTTCACGAGACAGACGCAGACCTTGGATGAAGTATCGTTGAGCTGCCCCGTGGCGGCCGTCGTCGTAAGCACTCCAGCCGAGTACCTCGGCCGCATCTGCGGCGGCTCCGAGTAATTCACGGCGGATGGGTTCCGGGTAATCCTTCCGTAGCTCGGGAACTATCTCAGACTTCCAGTACGACAGTAGCAATTGGCGGACATGGCCGCCGCCGAATCGAAAACCGAGATCAGTGATGATTCTTACTGTTGTTAGTATACGAGCTGCGACGTCTGTTCGGGCGATCACGTCCAATTCTTCCGGCGCCACCCACAACGGTCTCGCGAAGAGGTAATCCGTAATCACGGCAGGCGCGGCATCGGGAGCCCAGTCGGCAGACGTAACGGCTGTGTTAGCCTCCAGGTCGGCAGTTGTGAGTTTGTCGAGCAATTCAACGGACTGTGACGACTCGGCCGGGTAGCGCACGCCCTGGTTGACCACGTCAGCGTCGCTCGCTCCGGCCGATGGGTCCGTGAAGCCGATCTCGGCGGCCGTCACCTTGCGGCCGATCTTGCGGCGGAGCGCCGACACGATGTACGGAACGGTTTTGTCTCGTGGCTGACTGCCCTCCAGCCACAGCCGAACAGACTTGTGGTTCGGAGAGATGTGGAGTCCAGCTCTCTTCGCATCGGCGTGCACCTGGGCAGCCAAGCCCTTGTTGCTCACGTCCGCTTCCGCCATCACCGCTGCTAGTAAGTGGTTCCGCTCCTTCGCTCCGTCCATCTGATCACCCCCTCGGAGTCAGTAAGTAAAGCACCCCCGTGTGTGCCCAAATACCCCCCCTCGTGACCACTGCTACGCGGACGCTGGAGCCGGTTGTCTGATGTCCATGACCCACTCACAGCCGGGCGTCGGGCCCTACCGGGACGGCGCCGTGCCGCTTGGCCCGTTTGATCGTGAGCCGTTCGACCTGCAACCTGTGGTGACCCTCCTGTCGGATGGCTCGTGGCGCTCGGGTGACGACGTGCGGGTGTTCCTGGGCACTTGGCTCGTTGGTGCGCTGACGGCGGCCGGGGTGGAGCTCGGCGACTACGACCGGGTGGCCGTGGGTCTCATCGCTGAGGACGGGTGGACCACCGTCCAGGTAGTCGCCGGATGGATCGCGCGTGCTGCACAAGCTCCGGGCGGCGGTGCCGCCGGTGGGCCGCCGCTGCCCGTGTCGCCGCACGACGGACCCGCCGGTCGCGACCCGCCGGATATGACGTGATCTCTCGTCGGATTTGTGGAGAGTCCGATCACATGTGAACGGCCTTTAACGGCCGGGCCACCTTTCTGCCTGGACAGCTAGCCAGGTGGCCCGACCTGGGAACCACGGATCCCCGGGGTGGACCTGTGGATACCGGAGTTGGGCGGGCGCTACGACCACCGCAACCCTCGCACAAGATGCTGATGAGCGTGCTCGGCGGGATGATTGAGTCCGAGCGTCAGCACGTCCAAACCCGCGTGCGCGCGGCGATGGATGCGCAGGTGGTCAACGAAGGGCGGCACCAGGGTGGCCGGGTGCCGCTCGGGTACGTGGTGGTCGACGGTGGCCCGCACCCGAACCCGCGCAAGGCGGCGGAGGGGTTCCGGCTGCGGGTGCTCGCGCTCGATGTGGACGCGGCGCCGGTGGTGCGGCGGATCTACGACGAGTACCTGTCCGGGGCCGGTGACCGGGCGATCGCGGCCGGGCTGAACCGGGACGGGATCGCGTGCCCGTCCGCGCGGCGCCCGGACCAGAACCGGCACCGGCTGGCCGACGGGTGGCAGGGCAGCACGGTGCGGGCGATCTTGGAGAACCCCCGCTACACGGGGTATGCGGTGTTCGACCGGTGGATCAAGCACGAGATGTTGGCCGACCCGACGACGTGTCGGCCGGTCACGTCACCCGCTTCTGACGCTCCAGCGCGGACCGGATCGCGCGGTCGCGGGTGCCCGCGCACCCGGAGATCGTGAGCGTGGAGGAGTTCACTCAGGCGCAGCTCGTCCGGCGCTCACACGGCGCCGGGGGGATGCAGCGGATCGCGAAGCTGGAACGCGCCCGGACGGCGCCGAAGCGCACGTACATGCTGCGCGGACGGTCCGGTGCGAGATCTGCACCCGCAAGATGCAAGGCGGAGTCATGCGGGACCGCGTCTACTACCGCTGCATCGCCCGGACCCTTGCCCCGGGAGCACGGCTCTACGAGCAACTGCACGTGGAGATCAGCTACAGCCACGCTGACGCGCCGGACAAGGCGCGCACCAGGTTGCGTGTGGCTAACGAGTGTGTCCGAGGGGGGACTCGAACACATGTCCGTGGCATCCCTGCCGCAGGTAGGGGTTCATGTGGTCAACAATGACGTCGTCGGCTGAAGAGAGCCAGACTGGTGCACATCAGGTCAGCAGTACCTCAGGACCACGTCATGCTCCTGATATATCGCGCGACCGTGCGCGGACAGCATGGCGGATAGCTCAGCCGAGACTCCGGCTGGCAGAGCGCTGAGCGGCACTTTCGATGGGTTTGGCTCAGCTTTCGCGACCACGTCTTCGTCCATCGCGACCAGCCGGGCCCCGTACAGAGCCTGGATCTGTCCGGCGATGATCAGTCCGTCCCGGTCGATGTCACCGGCATAGGACAGCTGTGCCCCACAGTCAAACGCCCGCTGCAGGAACGCATGGTCGACCGCGCCGAGGTGCCCGCTCGTGCATGTAAGCGCCCCGGTGAACCCGGCTGCCATCGCAGCCTCGAGCACCGACGGGTTCTCCACCACAAGCAGCGGCTCGGTTGCCAGCACCGGGGGTTGCACAGTCAGGTCGTACAACGTAAGCGCCAGCGGCCCGCCGCCGAGTCGTAGCCGCTCATCCACCGGCCCGGACCCGGACGCCGAAACGTTCAGTACCAACATCTTCGACGACAGACGATCCGCCAGCACTCCGACCCGCGTGAGGAGCGCCCCCACGGCATCGGGTCGGGAAGGCAAGACCTCCCCCAGCAGCTCCGCAACCGCCTCCACCAGCCGTTGACCGGCCAGGGTGTCGCGGTCGAACTCGTGCGGATCAGCGGCGCAGTCGTGTGCCAGCTTCGCCAACGTCACCGGTGATGACCCCCGACGGCCCAGGTCTTCGATCATCTCCAGTGCCGACCCGAGCTGACGCGCCTGCCGCGCGGCCGCACCGATGTCGACCTCCGCGACTCCTGCGGCGCGGATCCGGCCCTTGAGGCCCGGCACGACGGCCAGGTCCGACTCGACCGCGGCCCACAGCGCCGCGCGGATATCCGCGCCGGCCCGGCGCGTCGCGGACCGGTTCACCACCGGCCTGCCCACGGCCAGCTCGGCGATCACCGGCAGATGCTCGACCATGAGGTCGAACCGGGTGAGCAGTTCCCGGACGGGCACCCGGGCCTCCCCGGTGTCAACCGACACCGCTGAACTCCCGCGCCGCCGCCGCGTGCTGGTGTCGAGCCATGTCCGCAGCATCGCCACGCCACCGGCCGGCAATCCGATGACCTTCACTGTCGCCAGTTGTGCGGGCTCTGACCCCGCGCAGAGGCGATCGTGGACCGCTTCCCACAACGGTCGCAGGTCGGCATCCGAGGCGAGCGCGTGCACCGCTTCGGGACTGGTGGCGGGTGTCACGACGTGTCTGCCGCGGCGCGCGCCTTCGGACGGATGCGGTCGGCGACCAGCACCGGCTGCCCCGCTCCACAGCCACGGCATCGAGACCCTCACCGCGCCAGAGAGTGCGTCACCTGAGCGATCATCACCTGCTCCGACTCGGCTTTTAGCATCGCGCTCATCTCGGGTGCCGTTGACAGTACGTCGAAGTCCCATTCGCGCAGCAGGGCCAGCAGCTTGCGGACACTCTGCGGGTCGAACGCGGCGTTGACCTCGTCGATGAACAGCGGCGAGATCAGGTGTTCACTGCGTGTCGGCTGAGCGCGGCGCAGCCTGCTCGGCGTCGAGTGTCGTGGGGCGAGCCGGCACGCCGACAACGGTGACGCCGGGCGGAACGTCGCGGGTGACGACCGCGCCCGCGCCGACGCGAGCGCCGCGGCCGATGCGCAGTCCCTGGCCGTGCGGGGTGATGACCGTGGCGCCGGTGCCGATCATGACGCCTTCCTCGACGGAGATGCTGTGCTCGGGTCGGGTGGGCGCGCGGACAGCCAGGGTGACGTTGTGCCAGATCTTGACCCCGCGCTCGATGGTGACGAGGTCGTGGACGACGGTGCCGAGGCCGTGGTGGCCGAGGTACAGGTCGGGTGCGACCTCGGTGCCGGTGGCGAGCGAGTTGTGGTAGATCGCGGAGTTGAGCTGTTTCACCATCTTGGCGAGGCGGGGGTGGCCGCGGCGGCGGAGCCCGATGGCGAGGAGCCAGAGCCGTTCCGGGGTCATCGTGAGCCTTCTGGTGGCCGTCGACTGGGTGGCCGTCGATGGTCTCGGGTGGTCGTTCGAGGCCCAGCAGGCGGCGGGTCCGGGTGTCGTGGGCCCACGGCCCGGGCGCGGGCGGGCCAGTCATGGGCCGGATCCAGCCTTCGACGAAGGACAGGAGGATCGCGCTGCGCGAGTTTCGCGTGGTGTTGCGGCCGGAGCGGTGCCAGGTGGCGGCGGCGAGGACGGTGAGCGTGCCCGCCGCGGCGAGGACGGGCCGGCTTGATGACGGCGACGTCGGCGGCGGCGAGGAGCGCGGGCAGGGCGGTGGTGAACCGGTGGACGGTCAGGTTCGGCAGCTGCGGCAGCGTTGGGCCGGCGTAGTAAGGACCGGTGACGGCGACGAACCGGGCCGGGTGTCCGGCGGCGTGCAGGGCCGCGGCGGTCCGGTGGCAGGCGGCGAGGAGCCGGTGGCCGTAGCCGTCGTGGAGCTGGTCGCCGCCTGCGCCGCCGTTGACGACCACCAACGGCCCGTCGTGGCGTCCGCGTTCAGCGGCGATCTCCTCGGCAGTCGGGACGTGGTGGATGTTGCCGACCTGGGTGACCCGGTCGCTGTGCCGCAGCGCGAGGAGTGACTCGCCGCTGTGTCCCTCACCGTCGACCTCGTCGCCGTCCTGGGCGAGCAGGATCCGGTCGTACGGGGCGAACGTGCCGCGCGAGCGCAGGATGTCGAAGGACTCGCCGTCGAGGCGGCGGAGCACGAGGACCCGCGGCACTCCGCGCAGGGCGTCGAGAGCGGCGTACCGCTGGTCGGGGTAGGTGTCCTCGACGACGGCCGTACGTCGTTCGCAGCGGGCGGACTTCCAGTCGGACGGCGCGCTGTCGCTCGCGAAGCGTCTCGGACGCAACCCGAGGGAGATCGCCGCCGCGATCGTCGACGCTTCGGAACTGGATGATCTCTGCTCCCTGGTGGAGATTGCGGGCCCGGGATTCATCAATCTGACCCTGCGTGACGAGGCTCTTGCCCGCTACGTGTCGCAGATGTCGGTGGACGAGCGGCTCGGGGTTCCCGTTGCTGAGCACCCCGATCGTGTGGTGATCGACTACTCGGGGCCGAACGCGGCCAAGGAGATGCACGTCGGGCACCTGCGTTCGACCATCATCGGCGATGCGGCAGTCCGGCTGCTGGAGTGGTTCGGGCACACGGTCATCAAGCAGAACCACATCGGGGCGTGGGGCACACCGTTCGGAATGCTGATCGAGCATCTCCTCGACATCGGCGAGGCCGAGGCCGCGCACGACCTGTCGGTCGGTGACCTCGGATCCTTCTACAAGGCAGCGCGGCAGAAGTTCGATTCCTCGCCCGAGTTCAAGGAACGCTCCCGGCGGCGGGTCGTGCTCCTGCAGGGCGGTGACGACCAGTCGATGCGTCTGTGGTCGATCCTCGTCGAGCAGTCGAAGAAGTACTTCCTCGCGGTCTACGACCAGCTCGGGGTGCTGCTCACCGATGAGGACTTCGCGGGCGAGAGCGTCTACAACGACGTACTGGGCGAGGTCATCGACGAACTCGCGGAACGCGGCCTGGTGCAGGTCAGTGACGGCGCCGAGTGCGTCTTCCCCGCCGGGTTCAAGAACCGCGACGGCGAGCCGTTCCCGCTGATCGTGAGGAAGAGCGACGGTGGCTTCGGATACGACGTCACCGATCTCGCCGCGATCAGGCACCGCGTCCGGGACCTGAAGGGCACCCGGCTGCTCTACGTCGTGGGGCTGCCCCAGCAGACCCATTTCCAGATGGTGTTCCAGACCGCTCGCGATGCGGGCTGGGTGGGTGAGGCGGTCCGTATCGAGCACGTCGGTCACGGCTCGATCCTTGGCGACGACGGCAAGATCCTGCGCAGCCGCGCGGGGGGCTCGGTCAAGCTGATCGACCTGCTCACCGAGGCGGTTGCGCGCGCCGCCGATCAGGTCGCCGGGAAGAACCCGGACCTGCCGGAGGCACAGGCCGCCGACGTTGCACGGTCGGTCGGGATCGGTGCGGTCAAGTACGCGGACCTGTCGACCGATCGTGACAAGGACTACATCTTCGACCTCGGTCGCATGTTGTCGTTCGAGGGCGACACGGCGCCGTACCTGCAGTACGCGCACGCGAGGGTCGAGGCCATCTTCCGGAAGATCGGGGAGCAGCCCTCCGACCACTCCGGCCCGGTGTTGATCGACGCGGCCGCTGAACACGAGCTGGCCATCGTGTTGCTCGGGTTCGCCGACGTTGTCACATTGGTCGAACGGTCGCTGGAGTTCCACCGACTGTGCGGGTACCTCCTCGGGCTGGCATCGACTTTCACCACCTTCTACGAGAAGTGCCCCGTCCTGCTCGCCGAGGACGACGACGTGCGGCGCAGCCGGCTGCGGCTCTGCGCGCTGGCCTCCCGCGTGTTGACGACCGGGCTCGGCCTCCTCGGCATCTCCGCCCCGGACGAGATGTAGCGGCGGACGGCAGGCGCGTTCGTCGCTGTTCACGACAGCACCTCGTTCGGCAGCCAGTCCGTGAGGACCCCGCCCGTAGGGGTCGGCCCCGGCCAGTCGTCGAAACCCGCGGCGTTCGCGACGCCGTTCTCGATCACCGCGCGGTAGATGTCGATTGAGGAGAAGGGCCGCTGCTGCCGCAGAAGCTCTTCCTTGATCCGGAGGATCGCCGCGCGCCTGTCCGGGTTCAGGACCCGGGGCGGAGTGGATCGATCAGGTCTGTGGCTCGGGGACCGGCATAGCCGGGCGGCAGCAACCACATCTGGACGGCCCAGTCCCGTCCACGTAGGCGATAGGTCAGCTGTCAACCGAGCCCGCCCCCCGGGTCCGTCCAGGTCATCGAGGAACAGCACCTTGCGCCCGGCCGGTGTCGCAGCCCAATCCGCGACGAGGGCGAAACCCCGCCGCACGTCGGCACCGCCGATGATCTCCACGTCGATGTCGGGTGCGACTACGAGCCCGTGTGCGACCGAGCCGCACACAGCGGGCACTCCGAGAGAGCGCCACCGGTCGAGCAAGTCCAGCTCGGTGACGATCTGGTGAGCGTCCTCCCAGCGAGCGTGCTGCCGGCTGAACAACTCGGAGTCGGTCATGCGGACAGGTATCCCCATCGGGCGGCCGCGGGGTCGGCGAAGAACAGCTCGTGCCACAGCAGGCACCGCTGCGCGGACGGGGTCAGCGTCGAGGTCGACGCATTCCTCGAAGTCGATGAGCACCAGGCCCGCGGCGATGAGGAACATGTTCCGCGGGGCGAAGCCCTGCCACACCCAGCCCTCGTCGAGGAAGCCGCGGCGAGCGTTGCCACGAGGGCGTGTCGAGTGGTGGGGTCGGCGGAGCTGTCGCGCAAGAGGTCTTCGACCGTCGTGCCGTGGTGCGGGGCGAGCACCCAGGGGTCGCCGCCCTCGACGTGCAGGACCGTCGGGACGTCGGGCGCGGACACCGGCGCCGACCCACGCGATATGCGGCCGGCCAGCGCGGCGATCCGGGCCCGGTTCGCCCGGCGGACCGGCAGCGACTCCGCGGACCAGACCATCGCCACCAGGTCACCGGCGGGGTCGGGCACGACCACGGCCCGGCGGTCTGGGTGGATCGGCACTGCACAGCTCTGCAGGGGCGGGAGGTCGGCCAGGGCCGCGAGCACGTCGGGGTGAGTGACGCCGGGGCCGGCTCGTTGTGGGCCGGGGCGACCCGTCGCACCGCCCGTCGCGGAGCCGGTTGCTCGTCCCCGTCCGCGTGGCACCCGTGCTCAAGGTAGTGGCGCCCCTCGTCAGTGACCGTCGCGCTCCAGGTGCCAGCCCGGCGGCTGATTCGTACAAGCCTGCGATCCTGCAGCGCGACGGCGGTTCGCTTGAAGGTCCGGGCCCGGCATCGTCCGTGGGGTGCCCGTTGGCGATTCAGCGGAGTACCTCGACCTGCCGGGCATTGAGAGGGTCGGTGCGGCACATTGCGCCTTCGTACCGGACGGGTGCTGCCTTCGCCTGCACGGTCTGCCCCTGCCGGGGATGGAGTGCGTTGCCGCTGGCTGTCCGGTTGCGCCGCATCGCAGGCTGTGCGTCGAGGGCGATACTCACGCGGTGACAGCACCGTCCTGGCACGGCGAAAGCTTCGTCGACGACCTGCTCGCCGACCCGATCGAGGTGGGCACCGTCCGGGCACGGGTACCGAGGTCATCCGGGATCTACGCGTGGTGGGCACGGCGTGCCGTCCTGGCCACCGTCGCCGGGCCGGCGCATCCGGCGTTGCCGGACATCGAGCTGCTCTACGTCGGGATCGCGACCGACCTCCGCAGCAGGCTCGCCTCGAACCACCTCGGTCGCACCGGAAGCTCGACGCTGCGCCGCACCCTCGCCGGGCTCCTGCTCGACGAGCAGCGGTACCGCACCCGCTGGACGACCGACCGGGTCGTCCTCGTCGACGTCGACGAGCTCCGGCTGACCGAGTGGATGCAGGCGCACCTCCAGGTGTCCTGGTGCGAACACCGGAGTCCTCGGGTGATCGAGGCACAGGTCATCCGTGTCCTGCGCCCACCTCTGAACGTCGATCACGCCGAGGGCGCCGTCGTCGACCTGATCAGGGCTGCCCGGCGGCGTTACCGGGCCAGCGCGGGCCCCCGCCCGGCGGGGTCCGGGCCCTGAGTCGACCTACCATGCGGGATCGTTGCCGGTTGTCGCGGTTCCAGTAGGAGCCGTAGACGCGCCGGGTGCCGTTGCCGACGGCTGCGGCCACGACGGGGACGTACTCGGCGAAGGTCGGCACGGCTGGCCGGGTGGGTGTGGTGTCGAGCAGGTCGCGGGCGGAGAGGCCCATGCGGGCCAGGAGCAGGCGGGCGGCGTCGAGGTCGGCCGTGCTGGGGGCGACGGTCGGTTCATGCCGGGCCCCCTGACGTGACCGGCCTACTGCCGGCGAGGAGCGCGTCGAGTGCCGTCGCTGGGTAGACGAGGAGTTGTGACGTGGCCGGTCTGGCGACCAGGAGCACCCGGTCGCCGGGCCGGAGCCGAGTTGGTGCCGGACCGTTGCCGGGAGGCGCAAGTGGCCTGGTGCCGTGATCCGGATGGGTCCGCCGGGCCTGGCGATGGCAACCCCGCCGAGGACATCCAGGTGGATGGAGGTGCCGGGGGTCCAGCAGAGGGAGCGCAGGACCAACCGGTCGGTGATGCGGCCGCGGTCGTCCATCGCAGCCATTCCGTACACGGCGGCGTCGGGTGACCTGAGTGCCGGCATCGCTGCGATGGGCAGGGGTCCGCGTGGTGATGGCGAGCGGCGCTGCGGCGCCGGGACCGACCTCGGGACGAACAGCGGCGTGATAGCGGACGCGGTCACCTAGACCACCGCACCGTGGCAGACGGTGGACGTTCGAGGTGTTGGAGTGTCTTCAAGCACCGGCACGTCAGATGTGGCAGGTCTGCCACGTGCTGGTGTCCGAGGGGGGACTTGAACCCCCACGCCCGTTAAAGGGCACTAGCACCTCAAGCTAGCGCGTCTGCCATTCCGCCACTCGGACCTGCACGATGAGGATAACCGACCCGCCCGCCCGCACCCCTCACCCCCCGTCGGTGGTAGGAAGATCCGCATGACGGGCGCTGGCTCAGCCGAGGACGAGGTCGTCGAGCTGTGCTCCGAACTCATCCGCATCGACACCACCAATACCGGTGATCCCGCCACCGTCACCGGGGAGCGGGAGGCGGCGGCGTACGTCGCGGCCAAGCTCACCGAGGTCGGGTACGAGATCGAGATGGTCGAGTCCGGCGCGCCGCGGCGCGACAACGTGATCTGCCGCCTGCCCGGCGCCGACCCCGATCGCGGCGCGCTGCTCGTCCACGGCCACCTCGACGTCGTGCCGGCGGACGCCGGTGAGTGGTCGGTGCACCCCTTCTCCGGGGCCGTGCAGGACGGGTACGTGTGGGGCCGCGGCGCCGTGGACATGAAGGACATGGTCGCGATGACGATCGCCGTCGCGCGCCGCTTCAAGCGCGAGGGGGTGGTGCCGCCCCGGGACATCGTCTTCGCCTTCCTCGCCGACGAGGAGGCGGGTGGCAAGTACGGGGCGGGTTGGCTCGTCGAGCACCGGCCCGACCTGTTCGAGGGGTGCACGGAGGCCGTCGGCGAGGTGGGCGGGTTCTCGCTCACCGTGGGCGAGGACCAGCGCGTCTACCTCATCGAGACCGCCGAGAAGGGTATCGCCTGGATGCGGCTGCGGGCCCGCGGGAAGCCCGGGCACGGGTCGTTCCTGCACGAGGACAACGCCGTCACCAAGGTGGCGGAGGCCGTCGCGAAGCTGGGCAACCACACGTTCCCGCTGGTGCTCACCGACACCGTTCGGGCGTTCCTGGACCAGATGAGCGGGCTCACCGGACTGGAGTTCCCCGAGGACGATCTCGAGGGGTCGCTGCGCAAGCTCGGCCCGCTGTCCCGGATCGTCGGCGCCACCATCCGCGACACCGCCAACCCCACGATGCTCAACGCCGGCTACAAGGCCAACGTCATCCCCTCCACGGCCGAGGCGGTGGTGGATTGCCGGGTGCTGCCGGGGCGGCAGGAGGCGTTCCTGGCCGAGGTCGACGAGATCCTCGGTCCGGACGTGAGCCGCGAGTGGGTCACCGAACTGCCGCCGGTGGAGACCCCGTTCGAGGGCCCGCTGGTGGAGGCGATGGCGGCGGCGCTGCGTACCGAGGACCCGGGCGCGCGGACGATCCCGTACATGCTCTCCGGAGGCACCGACGCCAAGCACTTCGCGCGGCTCGGGATGGCATGCTTCGGCTTCGCGCCGCTGCGGCTGCCGCCCGATCTGGACTTCGCGTCGCTCTTCCACGGGATCGATGAAAGGGTGCCCGTCGACGCCTTGCGGTTCGGTACCCGAGTGCTCGATACCTTCTTGAGGAGCTGTTGATGGATCTCACGGGCAAGGCAGCGCTGGTCACCGGTGGAGCGTCCGGAATCGGGGCCGCCGCGGTGCGCCGGCTCGCCGCTGCCGGGGCGGTCGTCGCGATCTCCGATCTGGACGAGGCCGGTGCGCGAGCGCTCGCCGATGAGGTCGGCGGGCTCGCCCTGCCGGGCGACGTCTCCGACTCCGACAGCATGACGATCGCGGTGGACGTCGCCGAGGACAGCTTCGGCCGGCTCAACATCGTGTTGCTCAACGCCGGCAGCACCTCGGGGCAGGGCGGGGTGGACTACCTCGATCTCGAGGGGTATCGGCGGATCATGGGCGTCAACGTCGATCACGTGGTCTTCGGGCTCACCGCGGCCGTGCCGGCGCTGCGCAGGGCCGGCGGCGGGAACATCGTCGTCACGGCGTCGCTGGCGGGGCTCACGGCGCTGCCCAGCGACGCGTTGTACGCGCTGACCAAGCACGCCGTCATCGGGTACGTCCGGTCCGTGGCACCCACGCTGGCCGCCGATGACATCCAGGTCAATGCGGTCTGCCCCGGGTTCGTCGACACCCCGATGCTTGCGGACGTCAAGGAGCAGTTCGCCGACTTCCCCCTGCTCAGCTGCGACGACGTGGCCGGCGCGATCGAGCAGGTCATCGAACGCGGTGAGCCGGGGGAGTGCTGGTTCGTCCAGCCTGGACGCGAGTCGGCCCCGTTCGAGTTCCGCGGGGTGCCCGGTCCGAAGGGCGGGGCGGTGTTTCCCGGGATCAGCTGGGCGGCCGACTGATGCGCGCCGGCCGGTGATCAGCTGGGAGGTCGGCTGATGCGCGGCTGGCAGGTGCACGAGCTCGGCGAGCCCGGCGACGTCCTGACCTGGCACGACGCTCTCCCCGACCCTGAGCCCGGCCCGGGACAGGTGCTGGTCCGGGTGCATGCGGCAGCCTGCAACTTCCCCGACATCCTCCTCTGCCAGGGCAAGTACCAGGAGCGCCCGCCGCTGCCGTTCACGCCCGGGCTGGAGATCGCGGGCGAGGTCGTCGCGGCGGGGGAGGGAGCCGGTGCCGGCATCGGTGACCGGGTGATCGGGATCCCGCCCGTGGGCCGGGGCGGGTTCGCCGAGCTGGCGTTGCTCGACGGCGCCGCGACGTTGTCGTGGCCCGAGGGGATGAGCGCCGCGCAGGCTGCCGGGATGCTCATCGCCTACCAGACCGGCTACTGCGCGCTGCACCACCGCGGCCGGCTCCGGCCCGGGGAGACATTGCTCGTGCACGGCGCCGCCGGGGGTGTGGGCAGCGCTGCGGTGCAGCTGGGCAAGGCGGCGGGCGCACGCGTGATCGGCACCGCGGGCGGGCCGGACAAGTGCAAGGTCGCGCGCTCGATGGCGCCGACGAGGTGATCGAGTACAGCTCGGAGGATCTCGTCGAGCGGGTCAAGGAGCTCACCGGTGGCCACGGCGCCGATGTGGATCTTTGACCCGATCGGTGGCGACGTCTTCGACGCGTCGCGCCGGGTGGCGGCGTTCGAGGGTGTGGAGCTGGCGCTGGGCCAGGCCCCGGAGGCGTTGCGCAGGCTCAGCTCGCGCGCCAGCACGGGGAAGGTCGTGCTCATCCCGTGAGCGGCGGGTGCGCCGGCGGGGAACCGTAGGCTGTGCTCGGGGTAGCTCCCCGTTCCCAGTTGGTGATCAAGGCCGCGTCGAGTGCCAACCACGGCGCCGAGGCCAACCACGGCACGGGCCAGGGGCGCTTGTCGCCGCTAGATCGACAGCTCCGGGAGGTTCCGGGAGCTGCGGCGCCTGCGCAGCCACACCTTGCGGACCCCCCGCGGGTAGAGCCGTACCCGCGAGAGCTCCCACCCCCCGAACTCGGCCTGGATCGCCAGCCGTACCGCCGCGGTCATCCGGGACACGTCCCCAGGGAGTTTGACCGGGCGGTACTCCCACTCCCCGTCGACCGTGTCCCCCTCGATCACGCTGGTCGCGCCGCTGCGTCCCACCCGGTCCACCTCTCGCCAGCCTCTGGCCGGAGCACCGGCCCTTATACTCCACGCCGCAGTAAACAGCGAGTGGGATTCTCACACCATAGGGCTGCCCCGGAACCGGTGCCAGGGTCAAACGGCGATGAGTCAGGCGGAGGTGCTGACATCGTCCATCGTCCATCGTCCAGGGCCGAGCACATCGCCGCCCATGCGGACCCGATCTCGCGCCGACCGGTACGGTCCGTCGCCGTGACTGTCACGGTGTCGATGCGCGCTCCGCTCACGCTACGTGCGGGATGCGCCCGATGACGTGGCTCGAGGTACTCGTCCTGGGGCTGGTGCAGGGACTCACGGAGTTCCTGCCGATCTCGTCCTCGGCACACCTGAGGCTGGTCTCCGGGGTGTTCTTCGACAACGACGCCGGCGCCGCGTTCACCGCGGTCACCCAGCTCGGCACCGAGGCGGCCGTGCTCATCTACTTCGCCCGGGACATCGGCCACCTGGTCGTGACCTGGTTCCGCGGGTTCAGCGATCCCGCCGTGCGCGCCACCCCCGACTACCGGCTGGCCTGGCTCGTGATCATCGGCACGATCCCGATCGGCGTGCTCGGGCTGCTGTTCGAGGACCAGATCCAGACCGCGGCGCGCAACCTCTGGCTGATCGCCACCACGCTGGTCGTGTTCGGGCTGCTGTTGGGGCTGGCCGAACGGGTGGGCCGGCAGCACACCGAGCTGCGGCAGATGACGCCCGTCGACGGCGTCATCCTCGGGTTCGCGCAGGCGATGGCGCTGATCCCCGGAGTGTCGCGGTCCGGAGGGACGATCACGGCGGGCCTGTTCCTCGGCCTCACCCGCACCGCGGCGGTGCGCTACTCGTTCCTGCTCGCCATCCCGGCGGTGGTGGCGGCCGGGATCTTCCAGGTCCCCGACGTCCTGGCCGGCGACGGTCCGAGCGTGGGACAGATGGTCGTGGCGACCGTGATCGCCTTCGGTGTCGGGTACGCGACGATCGCGTGGTTGTTGCGCTACGTCGCGGGCCACAGCATCTATGTCTTCGTCTGGTACCGGGTGGCGCTCGGGGGGCTGATCTTCGCGGCGCTGGGTGCGGGGTGGATCTCGGCGACGTAGCCGGGGGCAGTGATCCGGCGTCACCGGCAGCCTGCGTTGGCGCCCTCCGCGGTGCCGCCTCAATTCGGCCTGAAACAACCGAAGTATCTGCGGTAGCGCTGAGGGCGGCGAGCTGTGGACGGTGATCTCGGGGGCCGGTGATTGTCGGTGGCACGTATTCTCGGTGATCGTGACCACCCTGATCCTGCTGCGCCACGGCCGGTCCTCGGCCAACGTCGCCGGCGTGCTCGCCGGGCGCACCCCCGGCGTCGAGCTCGACGACACCGGAAGCACGCAGGCCGAGAAGGTCGTGGCGCGGCTCGCCGGGGTACCGCTGGCCGGGATCGTGTGCTCGCCGATGATCCGCTGCGAGCAGACCGTCGCCCCGCTGGTCGCGGACCGTGGGATCACCCCGATCATCGAGCCGGAGCTGGCGGAGGTCGACTACGGGTCCTGGACCGGCGGCGCGTTGAAGAACCTCGCCAAGGAGCCGCTGTGGAAGGTCGTCCAGGCGCACCCGTCGGCCGCGGTGTTTCCCGGTGGTGAAGGGTTGGCCGGGATGCAGGCCCGCGCCGTCGCAGCGGTCCGCCGGCACGGTGCGCGGATCGCCGCCGAGCACGGACCGCAGGCCGTGTGGCTCGCGTGCAGCCACGGTGACGTCATCAAGGCGGTGCTGGCCGACGCCCTGGCCACGCATCTGGACAACTTCCAGCGGATCATGGTCGACACCTGCTCGATCAGCGTCGTCCACTACACCGAGACCCGCCCGTTCGTCGCGCGCGTCAACGATCTCGGCGGCGACGTCGCGGGGCTGATCCCGCCCAAGCGCAAGCGCCGCCGTCGCGCCGCGGCCCCCCGCAGCTCCGACGCCGTCGTCGGCGGGTCGACGGGTACCTGACCATGGGGTATGCCGCCCCCACGCCGGTGGCCTACTCTTGAGACGTCATGCCACGTGTCATCCATGTCTTCCGTCAGCCCGAGCGCTTCGTCGCCGGGACCGTCGGCGAGCCCGGCGACCGTTCGTTCTACCTCCAGGCCATCGAGGAGTCGCGCACCGTCAGTGTGCTTCTGGAGAAGGCGCAGGTGTCGGTACTGGCCGAACGGATCGGCGCCCTGCTGCAGGAGGTGGTGCGCCGGTTCGGCTCCGAGCTGTCCGCCGATCACGAAGCCGCCGACCGCACCGATCTCGACCCGCTCGCCGTGCCACTGGAGGAGGAGTTCAGGGTCGGCACGATGGGTCTGGGTTGGGACGCCGATTCGAAGTCGATCGTGGTCGAGCTCCTGGCGGTGAGCGAGGAGGAGATCGACGAATCGGTCGTGCTCGACGACACCGAGGAGGGGCCCGACGCGCTGCGCGTGTTCCTGACGCCGCCGCAGGCCCGGGCGTTCGCCGAGCGGGCCGAGAAGGTCGTGTCAGCCGGGCGGCCGCCGTGCCCGCTGTGCGCCGCGCCGCTGGATCCCGACGGCCACGTCTGCGCCCGGTTGAACGGCTACCGGCAACGATCCCCCGTCGGAGACTGACCGACGTACCGTGGACACCCGCGACCCGGCTGTGCCGGGACTGCTCCGGCACGGCCGGATGGAGATCACCGGACGGCTGGTCCAGGCCTCCAACGCCACCCTCTTCGGTACCATTGCCGCCGACGGGGTCGAGCTGCGTTGCGTGTACAAACCGGTGCGCGGCGAGCGCCCGCTGTGGGACTTCCCCGACGGGACGCTCGCGGGTCGCGAGGTGGCTACGTACCTGATCTCGGAGGCCGGTGGTTTCCACGTGGTGCCACCGACGCTGATGCGGGAGGGGCCGTTCGGTCCCGGCATGGTGCAGGTGTGGGTGGACACCGACGACGAGCGCGAGTTAGTCGACGTCTGCGCACCCGAGGACGTGCAGCCCGGCTGGCTCGGGGTGCTGCGGGCCCGCGGTCAGCGAGGTGAACCGGCCGTGCTCGCGCACGCCGACCGCCCGGAGCTGCGCGCGATGGCCGCGTTCGACGTGCTCACCAACAACGCCGACCGCAAGGGCGGGCACGTGCTGGCCGGCGTCGACGGCGGGGTGTATGGCGTCGATCACGGGCTCTGCCTGCACACCGAGGACAAGCTGCGCACGGTGTTGTGGGGATGGATCGGTCAGGAGCTTCCTCCGGAGGTCCTCGACCGGGTGTGCCGGTTGCGTGCCGAGCTCGACGGGGGTCTGTGCGAGGGGCTGCGAAAGCACATCACCCGCCGGGAAGTGGCGACCCTCTCCAGGCGGGTGGACGCGCTGCTGGCCGACCCGTGCTACCCCGAGCCGTCCGGCTACGGCCCCGCCATCCCCTGGCCCGCCTTCTAACAAGCCGCGAGTTGCCCGATCCGACACGGCGAGTTGCCCGATCGAGCACGGCGAGTTGTGCGATCGAGCATGGCGAGTTCGCCGATCCAGCACCGATTCCGTCAGTCGGGCTCAGCGAGGAGGTTGATGCCCAGACCTGCCGACCGCATTGGCGGCAGTCAACCCTCGCATCGTTCGACTGGTGCCGCGCCGGATCCCCAGCCTCCGTGCTCGGATGGCGAACCCGCCGTGCCGGATCGGACAACTCGCCGTGCACAATCGGCGAACCCGCCGTGTCGGATCGGACAACTCGCCGTCCTCGATCGAGCAGTCCTTGCGGCCGCCGCACCGGCTGTGGGAGGTGGCTGCCGTGGCGTTCGAGATCGCGCGGCGGCACCGCTTCGCACGCGATCTCACGGCCGTACCCGACGGCGTCGAGGTGCACGTGCTTCCTGCCGGTGACGGCGCAGCACCGCGGTGGGACAGCCGCGCGGCGCTGCGTTATCGCGATGTCGCGAGCATCGGGCGTCGCATCGAGGTCGCCCATCGCGCGTTGACGGAGTACCTGTGCGCCAAGATCGGAGGCCATCGATGAGGACACCGCCGCCGCGCTGGATCCGCCGGGTCGTGCTCGCGCCCGCCGTCATCGGGTTCACCCTGACGGTGCTGCTCACGCTGCCGTTGTGGTTGCTCGCGGCGGCCGCGGTCTCCCCGTTATCGCCCGGAAAGCTCCGGGTGCTGCGCGTCCTGTGGGTCGCGGTCGTCGCACTCGTGCTGGAGAGCGCGATGCTGTACGCGTTGCTGCTGCTCTGGTTGGCGGCGGGCTTCGGCGCGGCCGTGCGCACCCCGAGGTTCCAGTATCTGCATTACCAGCTGATCGGGTGGTACCTGCGGGTGCTCTACCGGGAGGCATCGCGGGTGCTCCGGCTGCGGGTGGAGGTCGAGGGCCCGGATCCCGACGAGTACCTGGACCGCCCCTTGCTCGTGTTCTGCCGCCATGCCGGCCCGGGCGACTCGTTGTTGCTCGTGCACGCGCTGATGAACTGGTACGCGCGCGAGCCACGGGTCGTGCTGTCCGGGGCGCTGCAATGGGCACCCGCGATCGACGTGGTGCTCAACCGGCTGCCCAACCGCTTCCTGTCCGGCGGTGGCTCGGAGGCGGAGCGCCGCATCGGCGAGCTGGCCACTACACTGGACGGCAACGACGCGTTCGTGATCTTTCCGGAGGGTGGCAACTTCACCGAGCGCCGCCGGGTCGCGGCCATCGAGCGACTCCGGACCGGGGGTCTGGAGGAGATGGCCCGGCGGTCCGAGGCCATGCGTCACGTGCTGCCGCCCCGCCCGGGTGGTGTAGCGGCGGCGC
Organism: Pseudonocardia sp.; assembly: GCA_050701055.1. Classification (GTDB taxonomy): domain Bacteria; phylum Actinomycetota; class Actinomycetes; order Mycobacteriales; family Pseudonocardiaceae; genus Pseudonocardia. The sequence goes on from JBOHEO010000041.1 coordinate 23,105, forward strand.
TCGCGGCCGCACCGGGGGCGGACGTCGTCTGGGTGGCGCACGCGGGTCTCGACCACCTCTTCACCGTCGCCGACATCTGGCGGGAGCTGCCGCTGGACGCAACGGTGCGGATGCGGTGGTGGCGGGTGCCGCACGGCGAGGTGCCGCAGGATCGGGAGGAGCAGGTGGACTGGCTCTACCGGTGGTGGGAGACGATCGACGACTGGGTGGATCGAACCCGAGCGTCCTGACGAGCGACCTTGACATTCCATAGTGATAGGTTGATGCTGAAGACATTCCACAGTGGGATATTGGGAGCTCGGCCATGTGGCACACCGTCTTCATCACCCTGCACGCCGCCAGCGGGATAGTCGCCTTCGTCGCCGGACTGGCGGCCCTTCCGCTCGGCCGGTTCTTTGCGACCTACCGGTGGTCGCTCGTCGCCATGGTCGGGTTCCTCCTGCTCGCGATCGCGGCCGGGTGGGCAGAGACGGAGTCCGGCGCGGTCGCCGTCCTCGGCGCGCTCCTGGCGCTCGCCGCGGTGATGGTGGGGCGTTCCGAGCGGGCGGCGCGGATGTTGCCGGCGCATACCGGGGGTCCGACCGTCGCGTACGTCCACCACGTGGGTTTCGGGCTCGTCGGGCTGTTCGACGCGTTCTGGGTGGTGACGTTGCTGCGGGTCGGGCTTCCGGGCTGGATGGTGGTCGGCGCCGGTGTCGGGATCGCGGTGGGCGGGCACCTCATCCTGACGGCACCCGCATCGCGCGTCGCGTCGTCGCGCCGGCTCCCGCTGCTCTACCTGGGGTCGGAATCGCAGGTGTCGCGGACCGGGTTGACCGACGTGCTGGTGGACGGCTACGCCGTACGGCTCGCTGTCGATGACGGTATAAGCGCTCGATCTGCTGGTCCGGCTCATCCACGGCAGGGGCCGGCAGGGGCGATGCCGACCCTTCGGGACCCGGACGGGGTGCTGTCGGAGGCGACCGATATGTGATGCGCGCGAAGATATCGATGGAATGAGTTTGCAGGGGATGCGGGAGCGCGCACAGTGGAGGACTGAAGCCCGAGCAGAGACCGATCAACATCCGGGAGCGCCGTGATGAGTTCATCCCACGATCGACAAGATCCGTCACGAGATCCGGAGAGTGGGTCGGAGTCGGCGGGGCAGGACCCGCGGAACGTCTCGCCGGCTTCGGGTGCGAATCCGGCTCAGGGTGCGGCCGCATGGCCCGGGCCCGAACAGGGTGGGTACGACAAAACCGGGCCGGTCGGCCTGCCGCAATCCGATCAGCCGCAGCCAGGATACGGAGCCTACGGACCGTCCACCCACGGCCAGAATGTGCCCGGGGCGCCTGGTTATGGACCGGGTCCCTACGGGTCGGGTCCCTATGGGCCGGATGTGTCTGGCCCGCCGAGTTATCAACCGGGTCCCTACGGACCGGGTCCCTACGGCCAGGGCGGTTACGGTCCACCGGGATACTGGCAGGGTTATCAGCCGTCGCGTCCGACCAATGGGATGGCCGTCGCGTCCCTCGTGCTGGGAATCATCTGGATCTACTGGATTGGCAGCATCCTCGCGCTGATCTTCGGCTATCAGGCGAGGAAACAGATCGCCGAACGTGGGGACGCCGGCGGCGGGTTGGCGACCGCCGGCATCGTGCTCGGCTGGGTCGGCGTCGGCGTGCTCGCTATCGGTGTGATCCTCATGGTGATCGGCGCCATCGTGCAGGCAAGCTGACCTCGGGCAGTGCCCGAACGACTCGAACCACGCCTGGTCGATCCACGGCGACAGGTGCAGCACCCGCACGTGCATGATGTGTTCGCCGAACACCACCGTCGCGGGGCCGTCGACGATACCTCGGTCGACGACCGCACGATCGAGTGCGGGCCCGGCGGCGAGGTCGTAACGTGCACACCCGGCGAGCAAGCGATGGGGAGAGCGATGACGCAGTCCACCGGGCGGAGCCGCATCGGAGTCACCGGGTTGGCGGTCATGGGGGCCAACCTGGCTCGCAACATCGCCGGTCGCGGGGTGGCGGTCGCCGTGCACAACCGCACCACCGCCCGCACCAATGAGTTCATCAAGGCCTACGGCGACGAGGGCGCGTTCACCGGGGCGGATCACCTGGAGGACTTCGTCGCCGCGCTGGAGCGCCCGCGGCGGATCATCGTGATGGTCAAGGCCGGGCCGCCGGTCGATGGGGTGATCGCCGAGCTGGCACCGCTGCTGGACGAGGGCGACATCATCATCGACGCCGGCAACTCGCACTTCCCCGACACCGAACGGCGCACCGCCGAATGTGCCGAACGGGGCCTGCGCTTCATGGGCGTCGGTGTCTCGGGCGGCGAGGAGGGGGCGCTGCGCGGGCCGAGCATCATGCCCGGCGGCGACCCGGCGGCGTATGCCGAGGTCGAGGAGGTCCTCACCTCGATCGCCGCGGTCGTGGACGGCACGCCGTGCTGCGTGCACGTCGGACCGGGCGGCGCCGGGCACTACGTGAAGATGGTGCACAACGGCATCGAGTACGCCGACATCCAGCTGATCGCCGAGGCCTACGACCTGCTCGCCCGGGTCGTGGGCCTCGAACCCCCGGCGATCGCGGAGATCTTCGCGGAATGGAACTCCGGCGACCTGGAGTCGTTCCTCATCGAGATCGCCGCAACGGTGCTGGCCAAGACCGACGAGCGCACCGGCGCCCCGCTGGTCGACGTGATCGTCGACCAGGCCGAGCAGAAGGGTACCGGGCGCTGGACCTGCATCGACGCCCTCGATCTTGGCGTACCGCTCACCGGCATCACCGAGGCGGTGTACGCGCGGGCGCTGTCGGCGTTGCGGGACGAGCGCTGTGTCGCCGCCGCCACGCTGGCCGGTCCGGCGCCCGGCTCGGGTGCCGATGTCGAGAGCCTGGTCGACGACATCCGGCAGGCCCTCTACGCGAGCAAGGTCGTCGCCTACGCGCAGGGCTTCGACCAGATGCGCGCGGCGTCGGCGGCCCACGGCTGGGACCTCGACCTCGGCGCGATGGCCACCATCTGGCGTGGCGGTTGCATCATCCGGGCGCGGTTCCTCGACCGGATCACGCAGGCCTACGCCGAGCATCCGGACACTCCGAACCTGCTGCTGGTGCCGTACTTCACCGACGCCGTGGCGGCCGCGCAGGACGCGTGGCGCCGGGTTGTCGTCACCGCGACCCAGCAGGGGGTGGCGATCCCGGCGTTCGCGTCGTCGCTCGCTTACTACGACGGGTACCGCCGCGAGCGCGGCCCGGCGAACCTCATCCAGGGGCTGCGCGACTTCTTCGGCGCGCACACCTACCGCCGGGTCGACGCCGAGGGGTCGTTCCACACCCGGTGGGGGCAGGACGGCAGCGAGGTGCGGACGGACGGGTGAACGGACGGCGGCTGGACGGCGGGCAACCCCAGACCGTCGCTCGACCCACCCGTTCGGAGGATCGCTGCCGCCCCGCTACCGGGAGCGAGATGGTCTCCTTCGGGCCGTGCCCCTCGCTGGTTCAGCGCTACCACCCCGAAATCGACCGCGGGACCGCCCGGCGCTCGCTGACGAGCCATCCGGCGTGCCGATCGAGAGCCGTCCGGGGTGCAGATCGGGTAGGAAGAGACGGTGCGTACCCGTCGATCGGCCCGGAGTCTCGCGGTCCTCGCCGTCGCCCCGATCCTCGCCGGCTTGCTGACCGTCAGCGCGGCTGCCGCGCCGGAGGACGCCGCATTCGCGGTGGGGTCGGGCGGCGGCGTGGCCAGCGTGGACGTCGACGCCACCCGGGTCGGCCTCGACGTGCTCGGCCGCGGGGGCACCGCGGCCGACGCCGCCGTCGCTACGGCCGCCGCGCTCGGGGTGACCGAGCCGTACTCGGCCGGGGTCGGCGGTGGCGGGTTCTTCGTCCACTACGGCGCCGGGACCGGCGAGGTGAGCACGCTCGACGGCCGGGAGACCGCGCCTGCGGCGATGCGCCCGGACTCGTTCGTCGACCCGGCCACCGGCGAGGTCCTCGAGTTCGACCGCGCGGTCACCGCCGGACTGTCCGTCGGGGTGCCCGGTACACCGGCGACCTGGGCGGAGGCGCTGCGTCGCTGGGGCAAACTCGACCTGAACGAAACCCTGGCACCAGCGGGAGAGCTGGCCCGGCGGGGTTTCGTCGTGGACGAGGAGTTTCGCGGTCAGACCGCGCTCAACGAGGAGCGCTTCCGCGCGTTCCCGGACACGGCCGCGCTGTTCCTGCCCGGTGCAGCGCTGCCCGAGGTGGGCTCCCGGTTCACGAATTCCGACCTGGCTGACACCTACGCCGAGCTCGGCCGCCGCGGGGTGGAGTGGTTCTACGACGGTGAGCTGGGCGCCGAGGTCGCGGCCACGGCGGCGGCGCCGCCGGTCGACCCGGGCGCCGGGCTGACGGTCGCCCCCGGGCTCATGACGGCCCAGGACCTGGCGGCCTACGAGGTCGTCGAGCGCGAACCGACCCACGTCGACTACCGCGGCCTGGACGTCTACGGCATGGCCCCGCCCTCCTCGGGCGGCAGCACTGTCGGTGAGGCGCTGAACATCCTGGAGCACTTCGAGCTTGCCGGCGCCGACGAGGCGCAGGCGCTGCACTACTACCTGGAGGCCGCACGCCTGGCCTACGCCGACCGCAACCGCTACCTCGGCGACCCCGCGTTCGTCGACGTCCCGCTCGACGCTCTGCTCTCCGACGGCTTCGCGGCGCGGCGCGCGTGCCTGATCGCCCCGGACCGGACGGCAGCGAACCCGGCCCCGGCCGGTGACCCGACGGCTGACCCGGCAAGCGGAGCGTGCCCGTCGGCGCCCGCCGTGCCCTCGGGTGTCGAGGGCCCGTCCACCACGCACCTGGTGACCGCAGACCGGTGGGGTGACGTGGTGTCCTACACCCTCACCATCGAGCAGACCGGCGGCAGCGGGATCACCGTGCCCGGTCGCGGGTTCCTGCTCAACAACGAGCTCACCGACTTCGATATCGCCCCGCCCGCGGAGGGTGAGCCGCTCCCGGCCAACGCTCCGGAGGGCGGCAAGCGCCCCCGCAGCAGCATGGCGCCCACGATCGTTCTCGACGGCGGCAAGCCGCTGCTCGCGATCGGCTCACCCGGCGGTGCCACGATCATCACCACCGTGCTGCAGACACTGGTCAACCGCCTCGACCTCGGCATGACGCTGCCCGAGGCGGTTGCCGAGCCCCGGATCTCGCAGCGCAACGCGGCCGACACCGAGGCCGAGCCCGCCTTCCTTGGCAGCGATGTGCCCGCGGCCCTCGAGCGCTATGGCCACGCGTTCGTACCGGCCCCGAGCACGTTCGCGCCCAGCCCGGAGATCGGCACCGTCGCGGCGCTGGAGTTCCTCGACGGCGGCCGCGTCGCCTACGTGGCGGAGCCTCGGCGCCGCCACGGCGGTAGCGCGATGGCCCTCGACGGGTGATCGGGGTCGCGGTGCGTCCGGCAAGCCCGGCCGGACCTCACCGTTGTCACCGTGACCGCTCTGGCCGCGCCGCCGGACCTGCTCGAGGAGACCAGGAGGGATCACGGGCTGGATTTCGGCGCGGGGCGGCCGAGGATCCAGCGCAGCAAGCCGAGGCAACGGCGCAGCATCCCGGTGCCGCCGGGCGCGGCGGGAGGTAGGGGGCGTGCCTGCGGAAACGCGGCGCACCGTGCGCATGGACGTCCGCACGGTGCGGTCAAGGCCGTCAGGTAGATGACCAGCCCGCACATGGTCTCGAACTCGCCCTGGCGCTTCCGCACACCCCAGCCGAATGCGTCGTCGGTGACGGCATGGCTGTATCCGTCCCGGACGCTGGTGCACCACCAGATGACCAGCCGGTCGGACATCGCACGCCGTTCAGTCTCCGACATTCTTGGGCCTGTCGCCCCTCTCCGCAACTGGATGGCACCGAGGACCGGGGCGACTGTGCTTGACGGAGCTCGCTCTCACGACCGCATGGGCGGTTCGAACATCCCGGTCCTGGATGGCCGGCCGTCACACTAGGACCGTTGCTCGGTGTACCCCAAGAGTTTTGCTTGAGTTTTCTAGAATCCGAGGAAGTGGCTTCACCTGCTTGGCCATGTGGAGATCACCGAGAGACGAACTGGTACTCGTCGGGATCCAAGGCCTTCGTGCGGGCCACGTACTCGCGCATGTAGCCCGGCCAGTTGGCCACTATCCGCCCCGACCCGTCGCGGTACCAGGAGTCGCAGCGCGTCCACGCCGTGCCCGCGAAACGCCCCTGGATCTCGCGGTCACTCGCCGCCGCCGCCTCCGGTCGCACGTCGATCGCCACCGCGCCGCGGTCGCGCATGTGGTGGAGCGCCTGGCGCAGGTAGCGGGCCTGGGCCTCAAGGTAGACGATGATCGAGCCACCCGAGGTGTTGGTGTTCGGCCCGTACATGACGAACATCGACGGGAATCCGGGCACGGTGATCCCCAGGTGGGCGCGGGCGCCACCGGCCCACACCTCGGCCAGCGCGCGGCCGCGGGCGCCGACGACCTTCATCGGTAAGACGAACTCGTTGGTCTCGAAACCGGTGCCGTAGATGACGCAGTCGACCTCGTGCTCCCTGCCGTCCGCGGTCGCCACTGCGGTGGCGGTCATGTGGGTGATCTTTTCGGTGACCAGGTCGACGTCGGGTCGTTGCAGCGCGGGCAGGAAGGACGAGCTGAAGAGCACCCGCTTGCAGCCGAACGTGTAGTCCGGCCAGGCCTTGCGGCGGACCTCGGGGTCCTTGAGCTGAAGGCGCATGAACGAGGCGGCGCGCAGGTGGCCGATCCGGCCGATCGTGGTCGGGTGGCGGATCATCGCGGTCAGCGACTCGCAGTAGGAGAACATGAACCGCCGGCGGCAGGCTTGCAGGCCGGGGATGTGCCGGATCGCGGCCCGGATCGCCGCCGGGTACGGGCGGTTCTTGCGTTGCAGGAACCAGTTGGCGGTGCGTTGGAAGACCACCAGGCGTGCCACGTCGGGGGCGATCTCGGGCACGAACTGCACGGCGCTCGCACCGGTGCCGATCACCGCGACGCGCTTGCCGCGCAGGTCGTAGTCGTGGTCCCAGCGCGCCGAGTGGAACGCGTTGCCCCGGAACGACTCCGCGCCCTCGATCCGCGGGAACGCCGGCTTGTGCAGCTGTCCGGTGGCCAGCACGACCGCGTCACCGTCGAAACCGCGCCCGTCGGCGGTGGTCACCGTCCAGCGGCGCGCGTCGCCGTCCCAGGTGCAGGAGGTGACCGCGGCGTTCGGCACGACGAGCCGGTCAACGCCGTACTCGCGGGCGACGCCGCGGAGGTAGTCGAGGATCTCGTGGCGCGGCGAGCAGAGCCGGGTCCAGTCGCGGCGCTGCGCGTAGGAGAACGAGTAGAGGTGGCCCGGCACATCGCACGCCGCGCCGGGGTAGCTGTTGTGGAACCAGGTGCCGCCCAGCTCCGGGGCCCCGTCGAGGATCGTGATGTCGCGGAAACCGTGGGACCGTAGCTCGATGGCCGCGGCGATGCCACCGAATCCGGCGCCGACGATGACGATCTTCGGATCCTGCACGCGGCCAAACGTAGCGGGTACCCGGGCGACGAAAGGACCGACATGGCCGAGCCGGTGTTCGTGCTGGGTGGGGCGCAGACCGATTTCGCGGTGAACTGGTCACGGATCTCGGACGAGCCCCTGCGCGCCGTGCTCGCCGAGGCCGTCGCGGGCGCGCTCGACGATGCGGGAGTCCCCGCGGTCGACGTGCAGACCGCGCACGTGGGCAACCTCGCCGCCGAGCTCTTCACCGGGCAGGCCCACCTCGGCGCGCTGCTGTGCACCCTCGATCCGGCGTGGTCGTCACTACCGACCGGCCGGCACGAGGCCGCCTGCGCATCGGGGAGCCTCGCCGTGCTCGCCGCGATGGCCGAGATCGAGGCCGGGCGCTACGACGTCGCGCTCGTCGCCGGGGTCGAACTGATGCGCAACGTCGGCGGGTTGCAGGCCGCTGACCACCTGGGCTGCGCGGCGTGGATCGGCCGCGAGGAGTTCCCGGACGGGTTGCCCTGGCCGACGCTGTTCGAGCAGATCGCCGAGGAGGTCGACCATCGCTACGGCCTGGACCGCGACCACCTGCGCCGGATCGCCGAGATCAACCGCTCCAACGCCCGTGCCAACCCGCTCGCCCAGACCCGGAACTGGACCGCCGAAGCGGGCACCTTCGGTCGCGACGACGCCGCGAACCCTCGCCTCGTGGGTGAGCTGCGGGCCGCCGACTGCGGGCGGATCACCGACGGTGCCGCAGCGGTCGTCCTCGCCTCGCGGAGCTACACCCAGGAGTGGTCCCGTCGCCGCGCCGTCGCCGCGCCCGCCGTGATCCGCGGCTGGGGCCACCGCACCGGCTCGCTCGGGCTGGCCGACAAGCTCGCGGCCAGCAAGGACGCCGAGTACCTCTTCCCGCACCTGCGCACTGCCGTCACCGAGGCCTACGCCCGCGCGCGGATCCCGGGCCCGGAGGCGCTCGACGCGATCGAGCTGCACGACTGCTTCACCATCACCGAGTACGTCGCGCTGGACCACCTCGGGCTCACCCCGCCCGGGAAGGCGAACCAGGCGATCGAGGACGGGCGCATCGAGCGCGGCGGCGCGCTGCCGGTGAACCCGTCGGGTGGGCTCATCGGCCTCGGCCATCCGG
>JBOHEO010000042.1:0-31709 GCA_050701055.1 Pseudonocardia sp.
GCCATCGCGGGTGGGGGCGCCGGCGGCGGACCGGGGATCGGCGGCGGTCCGGGGATCGGCGGGAAACCGTACGGATCGGTCGGGCGATCGTCAGCCGGATGCGGCGCTGGCCAGGCGGATCGGATGGCCGACCCGCCTGGCCCGCCTCGCGCGGCGGGTGCGCCGGGCTGTTGCCGACCCATGGGTGGTCCCGGCGGCACTCCCCAGTTCGGTCCGCCGGGCCGGTTCGGTCCGCCGGGCCAGTTCGGCCCGCCGGGCCCAGGGACCGGCCACGTCGGTGGCACCGAGGAAACCGGCGGGGTACGCCCGAAGAGGCGGAAGCGTGACACGAGGTTCCCCCGTCTGCGCGCACGCGGAAGCAACTGCACCCACCGGGTTGGTGAGCACCCGGTTGGTGAGCACCCGGTTGGTGAGCGCAGTGCGGCGTGCTGTGTTCGGCGGCCCGACGGCGGCGCCGACGGGGTTGCGGCAACGCGTGGTGGCCGCGATCAGGACGCCTCCGACTGTATGAGCGACGTCCGCGCGGCGGGCCCGAACGCAACAACGGTTAGCGATCGTGAACGAGAGGTCGCGAACTCGCGGCTCAGTTCGGGAGCGGCCAGGTGTGCACGGGTTCGTTCGCCTTCGAACACTCGAGGTAGCGCGCGAGCATTCCGCGCAGCGACTCCGCACGGCCGGCGCCGCGACCCTCGAGCACGCCGACGGTGTCCAGCTGCCACGATGCGCCGGTCCGCCGGGTGACGCAGCGGCGCTCGATCACGGACAGGTAGCGATCGGCGACCTCGGTGGCGACCCCCCAGCGGGCCAACCCGTCGGCGGCCTGTGGCAGGAGCTTGCGGAGCACGAGCTCGTCGGGCCGGATCCAGCCTGCGCCCGGCCAGTACAGCGGACCCTCCATCCCGTGCCGGGCCGCGGTCGTGAAGTTCTCCTCGGCCGCGTCGAACGACATCGAGCTCCACAGCGGCCGATCGGCCTCGACGAGCGCCCGCATCAGACCGTAGAAGAACAGCGCGTTGGCGACCATGTCGACCGGCGTCGGACCGGCCGGTAACACCCGGTTCTCCACCCGCACGTGTGGCACGCCGCCGGCGATGTCGTACACCGGCCGGTTCCAGCGCCAGACCGTGCTGTTGTGCAGGCGCAGCTCATCGAGCTCGGGCACCCGACCCGCGCGCAGCTCGGCCATCGGGTCGATGTCGTCGACGACCGGCATCAGCGCGGGGAAGTACCGCCCGTTCTCCGCGAAGAGGTCCAGGACCGAGGTGATCCACCGCTCGCCGAACCAGACCCGCGGGCGGACCCCCTGGTTGCGCAACTCGACCGAGCGCACGTCGCAGGACTGCTCGAACAACGCGATCCGGGTCTCCGCCCACAGCCGCGACCCGAGCAGGAACGGGGAGTTCGCTCCCACTGCGAGCTGCACGCTGGCCAGGCACTGCGCGGCGTTCCAGTACCCGGCGAACGAGTCGGGATGCACCTGCAGGTGCAGCTGCATGGACGTGCAGGCCGCCTCGGGCGCGATCGAGTCGAAGTCCGCGATCAGGTGCTCCGGGGCGACCTGGTGCTGACCGGACGGGTCGTCACCGGCGAGGTCGAGGCGGATCGGCTCCCCGCGCACGGTCATCACCTGCTCGTTGAGAACGGCGTAGCGATCATCCGCGGACAGGGCGTCGACGACGAGGTGGCGGCGCTCCAGCGTCGGCAGGATCCCGATGACGGCCAGCTGCGAGCCACAGTCCTGCGCCTTCGATCGGGCCAGGTCGAGCCGGTCGACGAGCTGTTGCTCGAGGTGGCGCCACTGGTCACCCAGCAGCGGCCGCGGTGGAAGGTTGAGCTCGAGGTTCCAGCGGCCGAGCTCGGACTGGAACTCGGGTGCCCCGATCGCCGTCAGCACCGCGGCCCCGGACAGCGTCGGCGCGAGCTCGTCATCGACGAGGTTGAGTTCGACCTCGATTCCGGTGATCGGCTCATCACGGGCGAACGGGTGCTCCCGCAGCATCACGGCAAGCGCGTCGAGACAGCGCTGAACCTTGGCCCGATACCGCTGGCGGTCCCGTCGACTGAACGTGGTCCGGTCGACGTCCTGGCCCATTCGTGCGAGTTCCTCCCTGTCCCGGACCGAGCCCGGATACAGAGTGGTCGTCCGGACGGTAGTCCACCGTTACACACCCTCGATCCGAATGCTACGGCTGACCGGGCGACGGGTTCCGGCTACGAGGCCACCGCCTGCGACGATGCTGTACATGGCCCCCATCACGCTGATTTCCGACGCGGCCGACCGGCGCGTGGACGACTACCGCGACCTGACGAGCGCCGACCGCAGGCCCGACCGGCCCGGCGGGCGCGGTCTGGTGATCGCCGAGGGGATCGTGGTGGTCCGGAGGTTGATCGACTCGCCGTACCCGGTGCGTTCCCTGCTCGGGGTGCCGGGACGACTCGCCGAGCTGGCCGATGATCTGGCCGGGCTGCACGTTCCGGTCTACGCGGCGGACGCCGACACGATGGCCACGGCGGTCGGTTTCCACCTCAACCGTGGCGTGCTTGCGGTCGCTGACCGGGTGGCGTCGTCGGATCCGGTTGCGCTGGCGAGACGGTCCCGGGTGTTGGCCGTGCTCGAGGGTGTGGGCGATCACGAGAACCTCGGAGCGCTGTTCCGAAACGCCGCCGCGCTCGGTGTCGACGGTGTGCTGCTCGGTCCGCGCTGTTCGGACCCGCTGTACCGGCGCAGCGTGCGGGTCTCCATGGGGCATGTGTTGCGGGTGCCGTTCGCCGACCTCCCGGGGGAATGGCCGGGTTCGCTGGACCTGCTGCGGGCCGCTGGGTTGCGGGTCGTGGCGCTGACCCCGCTAGCGGACGCGGTCGGGCTGGCCGGAGCGGGCCTCGCGGACAGCCCGGTGGCGCTGCTGCTGGGGGCGGAGGGTTCCGGGCTGTCGGCCGAGGCACTGGCGGCGGCCGATCTGCGGGTCCGGATCCCGATGGCGTCCGGCGTCGACTCCCTCAACGTGGCGACGGCGGCAGCGCTTGCCTTCCACGCCGCCGTTCCGCCCGTAGGCTGAGCAGCGGGTCGCGCCACGGCGAGGGCTGCCACGGGAGGGGTGGGGTGCACGGAGATCGACAGCCGGATGATCCATCCGTGCCCGCGGAACTGCAGGTGGCGTTGGGGGAGTGGGCGCGTTCGTGCGGGATGCCCGGTCCGGTGGGGTCGAGGAACGCGAACTCGTCCGCCGCCGGGGCCGCCAGCTTGCGTCGCGGGTGGCGAACCTGCTGGGGCGGCCCGTCGACTTCGTGGATCCGGTGACCGGCGCCGTGGATCGCATCCCGGTCAGCGGTACCCCCGCCACGTTCCTGGAGATCGATCCGGCGCTCCCGTCCGAGTCGACGCCGTGGGCCACCGGTCTCGCGGTGGCCGCGTTCTTCGCGGTGTTGGCGGCGCTCGGCGACGTCGCGTTCAGCCAGGCACTCGCCGCCACCGTCGGGCTGCTGTGGGTGCCGGCCAACCTGCTCGTCGGTGCCGGACTGGCGCCGGCGTTGTGGCTCGTACGACACGTTCGGTTCTGGCGCTGGCCCGCCCTCGGCATCGCCGCCGGCTGGCTCGTCGCATGGCTCGCGCTCCTGCTCGGAGCGCTGGAGAGCGGCGCCTGAGGACCGGCGCGCCGCTGCCCCAGTCCCTCGCTCCCCCTCGATCACCGCGCGCGTGTCTCGGGTTCACTAACGTTGCCCACGGACTCCGAGCAGGACCTCGTCCCAGGACGGCATGACCGGCTTGCCCTTCTTCGTCCGCCGGCCACCGGCCGGGACGTCGTCGGTGTCGGCTGCGGGTGGCTCGGCCGGTGATTCGGCCGGGACCTCGGCGGCGACGTCCTCTTGGCGGGGCCCGGGTTGTCGAGGCTCGGGCTGCTCAGACGGGACTTGCTCGGATGAGAGTGCCGTGGCCTGGTGCTCCGGGACGGCGGCGGCCGGGCTGCGGACCCGGTCGGACGCGGTGGCGCGCAGCTCCTCGGCCGGAGCGGGTGCCTGCTCGTCGGTGCGGCCGATGTCGATGACCGGCCCGACGGTGCGCAGCGGCCGGGCGGGCAGGCCCTCGACCAGGTCGCTCGCGTGCTCGTCGACGGCGGTGACGGTGCCGCCGTCGGCGCCCGGGTGGAACGTCCAGTGCGCCCGGTTGTCCGATCGACCGGCCCGCCAGCTCAGCGCGACGACCCACTTGCCGTCCTCGCCCTTCCAGGAGTCCCATTCGGCGCGCTCGTACTCCTGGCCGCGCAGGCCGAACGTGTGCGCGACGACCTCCCCGAGGGTGCGGCTGTCCGGACCCTCGGCCCGGACCGGGTGCGCCCCCTGGGCGAGCTCGGTGGAGCGGGACCGCTCCAGCAGCACCGGGTAGGCGAAGCGCTCGATCTTGTGCTGGGGCACCCCGGCGGCGGTGGCCACCTGCTCCACGGACGCTCCGGCGCGGATGCGGGCCTGGATCTCACGTGGTCGCAACTGGCTCTCCACCTCGATCGCAATCTGTCCGAGCCGGGTCCGGTCACCCCGAGCGGCAGCGCGGAGCTGCTCGTCGGCCGGCACCGTGAAACGCTCGCGGCGGTCCGGGTCCTCGAGAACGACGGTGACATCACCGTCACCCTCGACGATCCCGACGACCCGCAACGCCCGCATCAGCGGCCTCCCCGCTCTGATCTCCCCGTCCGGGTGACGGTAGTTGCCGAACCGGAACCTGCGACGGAGGCGCGCCGGTTCAAGCAGACCCGCACCCTCGCACACACCTGCTGGCTCGGCACACAGGGTGCAGCGTGTGTGCGACGCCGGCGGATGTGTGCGGCAGGGCGAGGCCGGGCAAGGCCGGTCAGGCGGTGTGGTCGACGACCCAGTCGATGCATGCCGTGAGCGCGGCGACGTCGGCCGGGTCCACGGCCGGGAACATCCCGATCCGCAGCTGGTTGCGGCCGAGCTTGCGGTAGGGCTCGGTGTCGACGATCCCGTTGGCCCGCAGCGTCCGGGCGACGGCGGCTGCGTCCACCGAGTCGACGAAGTCGATCGTGCCGACCACCTGTGAGCGGAGCGCGGGGTCGGCGACGAACGCGGTGGCGAACTCCGACCGTTCGGCCCACGAGTACAGCCGGCTCGACGAGTCCGCCGTGCGCGCGACGCATGCGTCGAGCCCGCCCAGGCCCGACATCCAGTCGATCTGCTCGGCCATCAGCACCAGCGTGGCGACGGCCGGGGTGTTGTAGGTCTGGTCCTTGAGCGAGTTGTCCACGGCCGTGGCCAGCGACAGGAACGACGGGATCCAGCGGTCGGTCGCGGCCAGCTCGGCGACCCGGTCCAGCGCGGCCGGGCTCATCAGTGCGACCCACAGCCCGCCGTCGGCGGCGAACCCCTTCTGCGGCGCGAAGTAGTAGGTGTCGGCCTGGGTGAGGTCCACCGGCAGCCCGCCGGCCCCGGATGTCGCGTCGATCACCACGAGCTGGCCGTCCGTCGCCCCGGCCGGCCGGACCACGGGCACCGCGACTCCCGTCGACGTCTCGTTGTGCGCCCACGCCAGCACGTCGCAGGAGGGATCGGCGACGGGCGCGGGTGCGCTCCCGGCGTCGGCCCTGATCACCACGGGATCGGCGAGGAACGGGGCGCCGATGGTGGAGTCGGCAAACTTCGCGGAGAACTCGCCGTAGGACAGGTGCAGGGCACGCTCGCGGACCAGGCCGAACGCGGCGGCGTCCCAGAACGCGGTGGATCCGCCGTTACCCAGCACCACCTGGTACCCGTCGGGCAGCGAGAACAGCTCGGCGAGCCCGGAGCGGACCCGGCCCACGAGCGAGCGCACCGGTTTCTGGCGGTGCGAGGTGCCCATGACGGCCGCACCCGACCCGGCGAGCGCCGCCAGCTGCTCGGGGCGAACCTTGGAAGGGCCGCACCCGAAGCGTCCGTCGGCGGGCTTGAGCTCGACGGGGATCTGCAGGTCGAGAGATGCAGCGGTGGATGTCACCCGGTCAGTCTTGCAGCCCGGATCCGGACCGTCGGGGTGTGGCTGCTCACGCCGGCGTCCGGGGAGAACCACGTCGCACCGCCCGTGGACGGGTGCTCGTACGGGAGGAGAGGATGGTGGGGTGCCCCCGGATCCCGCGGCCCTGTACCGCGTCCGGGACGGCGTGTACGCGTCGGATCTGTTGGTCGCCGCAGTGGCTGAGTTCGATGTGTTCTCCTGGCTGGCGCGCCGCGGACGGATCAGCACGCGGGGGCTGTGTGCCGAGCTGGGCCTGGCCGCGCGGCCGACCGACGTCGCGCTGACCTACTGCGCGGCGCTCGGGCTCGTCGACCGTGAGCTCGACCACGGCGACGAGGTCGACGTCACGGAGCTGGCTCGAACCTACCTGGTCCAGGGTTCGCCGTTCGACCTGCGTGCCTACTACACGTCGCTGGCCGAGCGTCCGGGTGTCCGCGAGTTCGTCGCGGTGTTGCGCACCGACATCCCGGCCGCATGGGCCAGCGTCACCGACGGAGCCGAGGCGAAACCCGGACATGCCTGGTCGGCCAGGTTGGACGAGATCGACTTCGCCCGGCGCAGCACCGCGGCGATGGACGGACCGCCGCGGACCGCGGCGTCGTCCTGGCCCGCAAACCACCATGACGAACCACCGGCTGGTGGCCGTCTGGTCAACGGCTGCGGCGACTCGTGAATGCCGTGGACTCTCGATGACCCACCCACCTGACGTTCCCGCGGAGCCACGGACCGTCGGGGTCGGAGCCGCTCGGCAAGGATCGCTCGGGGTGGGTGGGTCAGGGACCGTCCCTGCAGGGCTTCCACGCGCCCCGGCCGGTGGCGCTCAGCCGTGCGTGATCTCGTCCCAGCCCTCGACCTCCTCGGGCTTGCGTGAACCCGGGCCGATGTACTGCGCGGACGGGCGGACGAGTTTGCCCTCGCGCTTCTGTTCCATGATGTGGGCTGACCAGCCCGCGGTGCGCGCGCTGGTGAACATCGCCGGCATCATGTGTGGCGGGACCTCCGCGAAGTCGAGGATCACCGCGGCCCAGAACTCCACGTTCGTCTCGATGGGGTGATCCGGTCGGCGCTCGCGCAGCTCGGCCAGCGCCGCCTGCTCCAGCGCCACGGCCACCTCGAAGCGGTGCGCGCCCAGCTCCTGGCAGGTCCGACGCAACACCCGGGCCCGGGGGTCCTCGGCCCGGTAGACCCGGTGCCCGAAGCCCATCAGTTTCTCCCGCCGGTCCAGCACGCCCTTGACCAGGGCGGCCGGATCGCCCGAGCGGTCGACCTCGTCCAGCATCGGCAGCACCCGCGCGGGCGCGCCACCGTGCAGCGGGCCCGACATCGCGCCGATCGCCCCGGACAGGGACGCCGCGACGTCGGCGCCGGTGGAGGCGATGACGCGGGCGGTGAACGTCGAGGCGTTCATCCCGTGCTCGCACGCCGACACCCAGTACGCGTCGACGGCCTTGATGTGCGCCGGGTCGGGCTCGCCCCGCCATCGGGTCATGAACCGCTCGGTGATCGTGGTGCACTCGTCGATCCGCCGCTGCGACACGGCGGGCACGCCGATCCCCCGCGCGGACTGGGCCACGTACGACAGCGCCATCACCGAGGCGCGGGCGAGCTGGTCGCGGGCCTCCTCGTCACTGATGTCGAGCAGCGGGCGGTAGCCCCAGTACGGAGCGAGCATGGCCAATGCGGCCTGCACGTCGACCCGGACGTCGCCGGTGTGCACCGGGATCGGGAATGGGTCGGCCGGGGGCAACCCCGGCCCGAAGCGGCCGTCCACGAGCAGCGCCCAGACGTTGCCGAAGCTCACCCGGCCGACGAGGTCCTCGATGTCGACGCCGCGGTAGCGCAACGCGCCACCGTTCTTGTCCGGTTCGGCGATCTCCGTACGGAACGCGATGTGGCCTTCGAGGCCGGATTTGAAGCCAGCAGGAGGCGGGGGAACTGCTGATGCATCCGCGTGGTCCGCGGTATCCGGCACGGTCGGCACAGTGGACACCCGTCCTCCTGTTCTGATCTCGGTCCGCGAAGTCTGATCCTGAATCCGCGGATCTGAGCGGTTAACGTGGTTGGCGTCACCCTGCCGTCGAGTGGTCGCATAGGCAACGGTGCAGGTAAGTGGCATCGGTCACCGGCTCGTACGGTTGGGTGCGCGGCGTCCACATCGATCGAGGAGGCTCAGACGGTGCGGGAGGAGCCGATCGCCGACATGCGGGTGCAGTACCCCGACGCGTGCTTCGACCTCGACGCCCTGGCCCGCACCTGGCACGAGCAGCTCGCGATCTGGCTGGCCGAGGCCAGCGCGGCGGGCGTCGCGGAGTCCAACGCCATGGTGCTGGCCACCGCCGGTCCGGACGGCATCCCCTCGTCGCGCACCGTGCTGTGCAAGGGCATCGATGTCCGTGGTGTCGTCTTCTTCACCAACTACACCTCGGCCAAGAGCCGCGACCTGCGCGTCACGCGCGTCGCGTCGGCGACCTTCCCCTGGTACCTGCTGCATCGTCAGGTGCACGTGGGAGGCACCGTTGAACCGGTCGATGCCGCCGAGACACAGGAGTACTGGGCGAGCCGCCCGCGCGGGGCACAGCTGGGGGCGTGGGCGTCGGCGCAGTCGGCGGTGCTCGCGCATCGGCGGGTGCTCGACGACGCACTCGTCGCGATGACCCAACGATTCGCCGACGCCGAGGCGGTGCCACTGCCCCCGCATTGGGGTGGCTGGCGGATCGTGCCCGCGCAGGTGGAGTTCTGGCAGGGCCGGGCGAACCGGATGCATGACCGGCTGCGCTTCGAGCTCGGCGACGTCGACCGTACGTGGCAGGTGCGCCGGCTCGCCCCCTGAGCGCCGGTCGCTGCCGTAGCGCAGGCCGGCACCTCGTGATCACCGCTTCGGAACGGAGAGTCGCGCGTCGTACGGCTGCGCGTTCCGGGATGTCGATCACACGCCGCCGGCCGCAGCTCCATGCGCCAGGGCGTGGTAGTCCTGAACGGGTGAACGTGTTCGGTCCGGAGCAGCCGGCCCTTCCCAACCGGCCCGATCCGGTCACCCGATCCGTGTCCGCCGCCGGTCCACATGCGCCGACCGGTGCGCGTCGCGCTGATCCGCCGACCCGGCGGCTCGGCACCCGGCTGCGCGGCGTTCTGGCCGATACCCGGCCGCTGCGCACCCCGTCCTACCGCCGGCTCTGGCTCGCCGGGATCGTCACCCTGATCGGTGCGCAGCTCTCGGTCGTCGCTGTGCCGACGCAGATCTACCAGCTCACCGGATCCTCGGCCTACGTCGGGTTGACCGGGTTGTTCGGGCTGGTGCCGCTGGTCGTGTTCGGGCTCTGGGGTGGGGCGATCGCCGACGCGATGGACCGCCGCGTACTGCTGCTGATCACCGGTGCCGGCATCGCGGCGACGTCCCTGGCGCTCTGGGTGGTGGCGGCGAGCGGGGTGGGCGGGGTGTGGCTCATCCTCACGCTCTTCGCCGTGCAGACGGCGTTCCTCGCGGTCAACCAGCCCACCCGCAGCGCAGTGATCCCGCGGCTGCTGCCGGTCGGGCAACTACCCGCGGCGAACTCGTTGAACATGACGGTGTGGCAGATCGGCGCCATCGCGGGCCCGTTGCTGGCCGGGGTGTTGATCCCGGTCGTCGGACTGGCGACGCTCTACCTGCTGGACGCCGTCGCGCTGCTGGCCACGTTGTGGGCTACGTGGCGGCTACCCTCGATGCCGCACGAGGCAGCCGAGCGGCGAAGGGCGGGCTTGCGGGAGGTGATGGCCGGGTTCCGCTACGCCGCGATGCACAAGATCCTGCTGGTCTCGTTCCTGATCGACGTGGTCGCGATGGGGTTCGGGATGCCCCGGGTGGTGTTCCCCGAGATGTCCCAGACCGTGTTCGGTGACCCGTCGGGCGGCGGGGTCGCGCTGGGCCTGCTGTTCGCCGCGATCCCGATCGGCATGGTGGCGGCGGGGCTCTTCTCCGGATGGCTGCACCGGGTGCGGCGCCAGGGCGTTGCCGTGACCACCGCGATCTGCGTCTGGGGCCTGGGTATCACGCTGTTCGGCCTCACGAACTCGCTGTGGCTGGCGGTGCTGTTCCTCGCGGTGGCCGGCGCAGGCGATCTCGTGAGCTCGGTCTATCGCTCCTCGATGCTGCAGACGGTCGCCACCGACGAGATGCGCGGCCGGATGCAGGGAGTGTTCGTCGTGGTGGTGGCCGGGGGCCCGCGGCTGGCCGACCTGTGGCACGGCCCCGCGGCGTCCGGGATCGGTCCGGCAGCGGCGGTCACCGTGGGCGGGATCGTCGTCGTGGTGCTGGCGATCGTCGTGGTGGTCCGGTTTCCGGAGTTCTGGCGCTACCGGGCTTCGGTCGACTCCTCCTCGCGCTGAGTCGGCCGAGGAATCGACGCGAATAGCTGATGACGGCGGGCACTCCGAACGGCACTATGTCCGATCATGGTGGATGCTGCGGGTACCGGGACGGTCGGCACGGCGCAAGCCGGGGGGCAGCCGGAGCTGAAGCGGGCCATCGGCCCGAAGCTGCTGCTGTTCTTCGTGATCGGCGACATCCTGGGCACCGGGATCTACGCGCTGACCGGGTCGGTCGCCGGGGTGATCGGTGGCGCGCTGTGGCTGCCGTTCCTGCTGGCGTTCGTGGTGGCCTTCCTCACCGCGTTCAGTTACCTCGAGCTGGTCGGCAAGTACCCGCGGGCGGCGGGCGCCGCGCTCTACACGCACAAGGCGTTCGGTATCAACTTCCTGACCTTCATGGTCACCTTCACCGTCATGAGTTCCGGGGTGACCTCCGCCGCCGCGGCGGCCAAGGCGTTCGGCGACACCTACCTGCGGGCCTTCATCGAGCTGCCCACCTGGGCCGTCGCCGCGGTGTTCATCGTCGGTCTCGCGGTGATCAATTTTCGGGGCGTGGGAGAGTCGGTCAAGGCCAACCTCGTGCTCACCCTCATCGAGCTGTCCGGCCTGGGGATCATCATCGTGGTCGGGGTGTACGCGGTGATGCAGGGCAAGGGCGACGCCTCGCGGCTCACCGAGATCAACACCGGGGACACCACCGCGCTCCTGGCGGTCACCGCGGCGACGTCGCTGGCCTTCTTCGCGATGGTCGGCTTCGAGGACTCGGTGAACATGGCCGAGGAGTGTCACAACCCGGTTCGGATCTTCCCGCGGGCGATGCTGTGGGGGATGGGGATCGCGGCCACGATCTACGTGATCATCGCGGTGCTGTCGTCAATGCTGGTGCCGGCCGATGTCCTGGCCGCGGCGAAGAGCAGCGCGCTGTTCCGGGTGCTGGAGGCGGGCGCCCCCGGCTTCCCGATCGCCGTGTTCGCCGCGATCGGGCTGTTCGCGGTGGTGAACACGGCGCTGATCAACATGCTGATGGCCAGCCGGCTCCTCTACGGCATGTCGAACGAGCGGATCATCCCGCGGGCCTTCAGCACCGTGCACCCCGGCCGACATACCCCGTGGGTCGCCATCACCTTCACCAGCGCGATCGCGATCGTGCTGGTGGCCAGCGCCGACATCTCGCTGCTGGGCGGCACCACCGCGTTGCTCCTGCTTGCGGTGTTCACCGTCGTCAACATCGCCGTGTTGGTGCTGCGCCGCGACTCGGTGGACCACGAGCACTTCCGGGCCCCGGGGTGGACGCCGTGGGCGGGCATCGTGCTGTGTGGCTTCCTCGCCACGCCGCTGTCCGGTCGGCCGTGGGTGCAGTTCGCCGTCGCCGGGATCCTGCTGGGCGCCGGTGCGGTGTTGTGGGTGATCAACTATCTCATCGTGGGATCGGTCGAGGTCGACCCGAGCCGGCTCGGCAAGAGCTGACCGGATCCGACCGTCTCCCGGTCGACGCAGCGGGTGTTCGGGCCGGCGCACTAGCTAGGCTGCGACCGTATGGACGAGCCCCGGATCGCCGCATGGGACCGTCGCGCCGACTGGCCGTTGACCGGGCTCGCGGTGGCGTTCCTGGCCGGTTACGCCTGGCAGGTGCTGGACACATCGCTGAGCGGCACCGCGACGGCTGCGCTGGAGGTCGCGCTCACCGGGGTCTGGGTGGTGTTCGGGATCGACTACCTGGTCCGGATCGGGCTGGCGCGGCGCAAGTGGCGTTATGTCGGCACGCACCTGCTCGACCTGGCCATCCTGGTGCTGCCGATGTTCCGCCAGCTCCGCGCGCTGCGGGTGATCACCGTGATCAGCGTGCTGAACCGGCAGCTGCGTGCCGACTTCCGCGGCCGCGTCGCGATCTACGTCGTCGGCACCGTCGCCCTGGTCGGTTTCGTGGCCTCGCTCGCGGTGCTCGATGCCGAGCGGGACGCGCCGAACGCGACGATCACCGACTTCGGCGAGGCCGTGTGGTGGACCCTGACCACGATCTCGACGGTCGGCTACGGCGACCGCTTCCCCGTCACGCTGGAGGGCCGGCTCGTCGCGGCCACGCTCATGGTCGCGGGGATCGCGCTGCTCGGCGTCGTGACCGCGTCGATCGCGAGTTGGTTCGTGGAGAACCTGCGGCGCACGGCCGGGCAGGTCTCCGCGGAGATCGAGGATGTGACCGAGGAGGTCGCGGAGATCGAGCTGACCGGGCAGCGAACCGCCGTGCAGCTGGCTGCCGTGCTCGACGAGCTGCGGACGATCACTGCCCGGCTGGACGCACTGGAGCGCGACCGGCACCCTTCCTGAGCGCCCGGGCAGCGGCCCGCTGTGGCTCGACGGGCCCGATCCGCTCCAGTGCAGCCGCGATGTCGGCGTCGCTGAGATCGGCGTGGGTCATCAGCCGGACCTGCCCGGACATGGTGGACGCGAGCACCCTCACCTGGGCGAAGCGGCGCACGACACCGTCGAGGTCGGCCACCGCGACCAGGACGATATTGGTCTGCGGCGCCGTGACCTGCCATCCGCGCTCGCGCAACCCCGCGGCCAGGCGCGTCGCCCGCTCATGGTCGTCGGCGAGCCGGTCGATCCGGTCGAGCGCGACCAGTGCGGCCGCGGCGAGCACGCCACCCTGGCGCACCCCGCCACCGAGCATCTTGCGCAGCCGGCGGGCTTGTTCGACGAACTCCGCCGACCCCGCCACCGCCGAGCCGACCGGCGCCCCGAGCCCCTTGCTGAAGCAGACCTGCACGGTGTCCACCCCGACCGCCAGCGCGCCCGGCGGCACCCCGAGCACCACCGCGGCGTTCCAGAGCCGGGCCCCGTCCAGGTGCACCCGCAGCTTCGCCGCCCGCGCCGCCGCCGCGACCGCCGCGTGCTCCTCAGGGGCGGTGACCGTGCCGCCAGCGGCGTTGTGCGTGTTCTCCAGGCACAGCAGCGTGGTGCGCAGCCGGTCGTACCGGCCGTCGCCGCCGCCGGACCGCCGCACCGCATCGGGCGTGATCTTGCCCGGCCCGGCGTCGTGGTCCAGTGGCCGCGCCGTACCGCCGGCCAGCCACGCGGCCGTGCCGAGCTCGGCCTCGAGCACGTGTGCGCCCCGGGGAGCCAGGAACGCGTCGCCGCGCTGGAGGTGGGACATCAGCGCGATGATGTTGCCCATCGAACCGCTGGGCGTCCACAGCGCATCGGCCGCGCCGAGAAGCCCCGCGACGCGCACCTCGAGCTCGCGCATCGTGGGGTCGCGGCCGAGGACGTCGTCGTCCACCTCGGCCGCGGCCATGGCCGCGCGCATCTGCTTGGTGGGCCGGGTGACGGTGTCCGAGCGGAGGTCGACAGGACCGTCGGTATCGGTGGACCTGCCGGATCGCGGTCTGGCGCGCACGGTTGCCAAGTCAACCAGGTCAACCAGCAGGCGTCGGCGTGGTCTCCTTGGCGTCACGAACCGGTCACGGCGATGGGCTGTTCGGACGGACTCGCCTCTGATGTATGACGGGGTCGACGAGGAGGCGCGCGGGGTGGACGAGGCCGGTGAGCGTGAGTTCGCGGAGTACTTCCGCGCGCGCCGCGACGCGGTGCGCCGCACCGCCTTCCTGCTGTGCGGCGACTGGCACCGCGCCGACGATCATGCACAGGTCGCGTTCGTCGCCCTGCACCGGCACTGGCGGCGGATCCGCGACCGGACCGCGCTGGACGCGTGGATGCGTCGCACGCTCGTGCGGGCGGTCATCGACGAGTCACGGCGGCCGTGGCGCCGGGAGCGGGCTGTGCCGTTCTCAGCCGGCCCGGAACCCGCGATCGCCGGCGACAGCTCGGATGCCGTGGCCACCCGGCACGCGCTCGTCGACGGGCTCCGGTCGGTGCCGCCGCGGCAACGCGCCGTGCTCGTGCTCCGGTTCCTGGAAGGGCTCGACGTCACCGAGACCGCGGGTGCACTGCGGTGTTCACCAGGCACCGTCAAGAGCCAGACTGCACACGGGCTCGTCGCGTTGCGCGCGGCGCTGGGCGACGCGCTCGACGACCTTCGGCCCGCGGGCTGAATCGGGGTGATGGACATGGAGAGCGACGACGAGCGGCTGGCCGCGGTGTTCCGCGCCGCGGTCGCCGACGCCGTCCCGCCGGCGTCGTTCGACCACGCGGACGTGGTGCGCGCCTCGCGCCGGATCACTGCCCGGCGGCGTTCGGTGCTGGCCGGCGGGGCGCTGGCGGTGCTTGCGGTGACGGGTGTGGGGGTGGCGGGAGTGCTGTCGGGATCCGGGGACAGTGAGCAGTCGTCGGCGGCGGCACCGGCGAGCGCCCCCGAAGCGGCCGTTGACGCGCGTGCGGCTGCCCCGGGACCGGCCTCGGCGGACGCGGCGGGAACGGTGCTGTCCGTGCCGCCGCTGGGACCGGGGGACGCAGGGTCCTGCGCGAACCAGCAGGACCCGGCACTGCGGGTGCTGCTCGAACAGGTGCTGCCGGAGGTGGCCGGTGCCACCGAGGCTGCGGTGACGATGGAGTGCCGGCCGGGTGGGGAGCGCGGCGTGCACCTGGAGGTCCGTGGCGGCCTGTTCTCCGTGGGGTATCTCCCGCCGGGCGTCCAAGCGCGTCCGCCGGATCCGGGCGTGGTGAGGATCAGCGAGCCGACCGCGTCCGGCGGCACCGTCACCGTGACCGCACGAGCGGGGCGACGGGGATCGCCGGCCCCATACGAGGAGCGGCTGGACGCGGTCGCGGCATACCTGGCGCGGCGTCTCTAGCAGCCGAGGCCGGTGGAGTGTCCTGCGGAGCAAGCGGGTACCACCGCGACCAGCGCCGACAACCTCCAGGTCGGCATAACCGCTAGTGATCGTGGCTACCTGGGCAGCGGCACCAGGGCGTCGTCGCCCGTAGGCTCCTCATCCGTGATCCCCAATGTGCTGGCCGCCCGCTACGCGAGTCCCGAGCTGGTGCGGTTGTGGTCGCCCGAGCACAAGATCGTCCTTGAGCGCCGGCTCTGGATCGCGGTGCTGCATGCGCAGCGCGAGCTGGGCGTGGACGTGCTGGCCGCGGCGATCGCGGACTACGAGCGGGTCGTCGAGCAGGTGGATCTGGCCTCGATCGCCGCCCGCGAGCGCGTCACCCGCCACGACGTGAAGGCCCGGATCGAGGAGTTCAACGCCCTCGCCGGTCACGAGCACGTCCACAAGGGTCTGACCAGCCGCGACCTCACCGAGAACGTCGAGCAGCTCCAGATCCGGCTCTCGCTCACCCACGTCCGCGACCGCTGTGTCGCCGTCCTCGCCCGGCTCGCCCGCCGGGCCGCGGAGCACGCCGAGCTCGTGATCACCGGGCGCAGCCACAACGTCGCGGCCCAGGCCACCACGCTCGGCAAGCGGTTCGCGTCCGCCGCCGACGAGCTGCTCATCGCGTTCGCCCGGCTGGAGGACCTGCGCGCTCGCTACCCGCTGCGCGGGATCAAGGGTCCGGTCGGCACGGCACAGGACATGCTCGACCTGCTGGGTGGTGACACCGCGAAGCTCGCCGACCTCGAGCGCCGCGTCGCCGCGCATCTCGGGTTCAACGACGCGATGACCAGCGTGGGCCAGGTCTACCCCCGCTCGTTGGACTACGACGTGCTCAGCGCACTGGTGCAGCTCGCCGCGGCACCGTCGTCGCTGGCCACCACTATCCGGTTGATGGCCGGCGCCGAGCTGGCCACGGAAGGATTCCAACCCGGCCAGGTCGGGTCGTCCGCGATGCCGCACAAGATGAACTCGCGTTCCGCGGAACGCATCAACGGGATGCTGGTGCTGCTGCGCGGCTACGCCGCGATGGCCGCCGAGCTCGCCGGGGCGCAGTGGAACGAGGGGGACGTGTCCGACTCGGTGGTCCGCCGCGTCGCGCTGCCCGATGCGTTCTTCGCCCTCGATGGCCTGTTCGAGACCACCCTGATCGTGCTCGACGAGTTCGGCGCCTACCCCGCCGTGATCGCCCGCGAGCTGGACCGCTACCTCCCGTTCCTCGCTACCACCGCGGTGCTGATGGCAGCGGTGCGCGCCGGCGTGGGCCGGGAGGTTGCCCACAAGGTGATCAGGGAACACGCCGTGGGCGTCGCGTTGGCCATGCGCGAGAAGGGTCGGGCCGACAACGACCTGGTCGCCCGCCTCGCCGGGGACGAGCGGCTCGGGCTGCCCCCCGGCCTCCTCGACGGGCTGCTCGCCGACCCGCTGTCGTTCACCGGTGCGGCCACCGGCCAGGTCGCCGCCGTGGTCGCGCGGGTGCGGGAGATCGTCGACGCCCACCCCGATGGCGCCGCGGCCGCCGCGTACGTCCCCGGAGCGATCCTGTGAGGCTGCTGCACTCGGGCAAGGTCCGGGACATCTACCTCGACGGTCCGGACGATGATCCGGACCTGCTCCTCGTCGCGTCGGACCGGCTCTCGATCTACGACGTCGTGCTGCCCACCCCGGTGCCGGACAAGGGCGTTGTGCTCACCCAGCTCTCGCTCTGGTGGTTCGACCGGCTGGCCGACCTGGTGGCGCACCACGTGATCTCTGCCACCGACGTTCCGGCGGAGTTCGCCGGGCGGGCGATCCGCTGTCACCGGCTGGAGATGCTGCCGGTGGAGTGCATCGCCCGCGGCCACCTCGCCGGGTTGGGGTTGCGGGAGTACGAGTGCCACGGCACGGTCTCCGGTGTCGCGTTGCCACCCGGGCTCGTCGAAGGCTCGAAGCTGCCCGAGCCGATCTTCACACCGACCACCAAGGCGCCGGTCGGCGAGCACGACGAGTTCCTGACGTTCGACGAGGTGGTGGGGCTGGTCGGCGCGGATACCGCGGCACGACTGCGCGATCTCACCCTCACCGTGTACACCCGCGGCGCCGAGATCGCGGCGACCGCCGGGATCCTCGTCGCGGACACCAAGCTGGAATTCGGGCTCGGGGCCGGCGGGGAGATCGTGCTCGGCGACGAGGTGCTCACCCCGGACTCGTCGCGGTTCTGGCCGGTCGACCGCTGGGCCCCGGGCAGGCCGCAGTTCTCCTTCGACAAGCAGTACGTCCGCGACTGGTCCGCCACGCTCGACTGGGACCGCACATCGCCCGGTCCCGAGGTGCCGGCCGAGGTCGTCGACGCCACGCGAGCGCGGTATGTCGAGGTCTATGAACGGATCACTGGTACGCGGTTCTCACTGTTCGGACAGGGATAACCCTGCTCCTGCGCCGTGTTCATCCAGGTGTGCTGACCTTGGTGCATGGCTGCCCGTCTGGTTCTGTCGCTGTCCGGACTCCCGCACGACGACCTGGAGCTGCTGGCTCGCGGTGCAGGGTTCGCCGCCGAGCTCGACGGTCGCGGCGTCGCGCTGTCGCACCTGTTCCGTCCTCGCGGCCCGGCCGGCCCGGCCCGGGTGGACTCCCCGCTCGTGCGTTGGCTGCACGCACGGACTGACGCCGTCGTGCTGCACGGCTACGACCACGTTCCCGACCCGCTCGGCTCCGGGCAGCTGGGCCGGGTCGGGCGGCGCGCGGAGTTCGCGGTGCTGCTCCGGCACGAGGCCGGCCTGCGGCTGATCGCGGCGCGTCGCGTGCTGACCGAGGTGGGGCTGCGCACCGCCGCGTTCGTCCCGCCGCGCTGGCTCGTCTCGCCCGGCACGATCGAGGCGCTGCGCGAGCAGCGGTTCGCGGTATGCGCCGACGAGACGGGGGTGCACCTGCTCCGCGGCCCCGACCCGGTACTGCGGGGCCGGGTCCTGGGGTTCCGGGCGTCGGGGGAGAAGCGTCCGGTGGCCGACGACCGCCGGGCCGTCGAGAGGTGGCGCGCACGGCTGCTCGTGGCCGAAGCCGTGCGCACTGCCCGCCGTGGCGGGCTCGTGCGGATCAACGTGCGGGCAAAGGACCTCAAGCGCGACTCCCGAGTCGAGGTCGTGCTGGCCGCGGCCGACACGGTGGTGTCGCTAGGCGCCGAGCCGACGACGTATAGAGAGCTGGCCGCCACCGCCCGCGCCGCCTGAGCCACTCCCTCGACCGCGACATGGCAGGTTGTCGTCGGTGATCCTGCACTGACGGCAGAGGTGAGCTGTTTCGGCTTCCACCCGCAGCGGCGATCTGTCCGTCCGCACCGCCGCGTGGCCGAGCAGAAGGCGCGGTAGATGATGACAAGGGTGATCACGGCCGGCCCCAGCGGTTCCATCGTGGCGAGGGTCGGCCACTTCGGCGTCGTTGCGGAGATCAGCGGGGCGGACCGTGCCTGGTCAGGTGGGGGTCAGGGCGCTTTGTGCGGCTGTGCGGGCTTAGGCTGCGTCCGGTCGGAGTAGTGAAGGTCCCGGTTGGGGTAGTGAGAGGTGGGGAGAGGGTATGGACGGGCACAACTGGTTGCTTCGGGGGCCCGTGAGCGTCTGTCATCTCGTCGTACGCTGGACGAGCGTCTGTCTCGCGCTGAGTTGGCTGAGTGGACGCGGAGCGGGATTCTCGACGATGCGACGGCGGCAGTGGAGGTCGATGTGCTCAACCGGCGGAATGCGTTGCGGGTGACCGCGATCGGTGGTGTCGCTCTGCTCGGTCCGCTGGCGCAGTGGCTCGGTGCGGAGCGCGTTACCGCTGGTCGATCCGCACCGGCCGGGATGGTTGGACCGAAGGCTCGCCGAGTGGCACCGTGAGTCCGCGCCGTTCGCTGCGGTGCCCGAGGTGCAGGACATGCGTGAGCAGACCCGTGAGTTGGTAACCGTCTAGAAAGCTATCGAGCGGCTCGTGAGAATGACCTGAGCGATCATAGCAGGTGTAGTGCAAGCGGCTCCGCGAATCGGGGATCACGAAGTGGTCCTGCTGTTGAATTCAGGCACGGACTGCAGCGTCGGTCTCGCCCAGCGGTGGGGTGTCCATAGTTGCGTACCGGGGCTCCGGTCTGGTCGAATGTTGAGGTGAATTGGGTCAGCGCTGGCTGGCCGGCGGCCTCCCATTCGCGGATGAGGGTTTGCAGCTCGTCGGCCACGGCAGGGTCACCTGTTACAGTGATGCTGCCGTCGTTGTGCACCCATGCTGTGCCGACCGAGGGAACGTGGAGCGCGCAGGCGCCTTTGCTGACGTCGATGGTGTCGTCGTCCATGTAGGCCCGGGTAATGCGCGAATCCTGGATGGCGAGGAAGAACCACAGGTTGTTGTAGGCGGGTGTGGTACGGGCTGGATGCACGTCGGGGATCCGGGTGATCTCAGCGAATGGCAGGTAGTCGGCCGGGTTGTGGCCGACCAGCTCCGCCGGGCGCAAGGGACCACCGGCAGGCATGAAATCGGCCCACAGCACCGAAGTCGCGCTCACGGTGCCGTCATGGTCGGCGGCCAGGATGGGGTGCACCCCGCCGTGTGCGATCGGCGCCAGGATGATCCCGCCGGGGGCGAGCTGCTCGAGCCAATGCGGAGACAAACCGGCCACTCCGCAGGTGACGATGATGCGATCGTAAGGAGCGTCGGATGGCTGGCCGAGGTAGCCGTCGCCGTGGTGGACGATCACCTGGTTGTCGAGGCCGATCCGGCGGATGGACTCCGCTGCGCTTTGGGCCGTATCGGCATCAGCATCGACGGTGACCACCGGTGCTCCGGTGATGGTGGCGATGAGTGCGGTGTTGTAGCCGGTGCCGGCGCCGACCTCGAGCGTACTCATACCGGGTTGCAGGTCGAGAGCTTCGAGCATCCGGGCCATCAGCGTGGGCGCCGAGGACGACGAAGGGAAGGCGCCCCCCTGGCCGGTGCTCGTCAGCAGCGACTGGTGGGAGTAGACGATGTCCAGGATCTCGCTATCGGGTTCCTGGTCTTGAGACACGGTGATGGTCTTGGCGCCGTAGCGGAACTGGGGTACGCAGCGGTGGCGCTGCACGCTGGCGAATGCGTTCTCGACGGTGTCCGAGCCGATCGCACCGACCTCGCGTAGCGAGGCGGCGAAAGCGGTGAGCCGGACATGCAGGGATTCGGGCACAGGCGCGGCGCCCTCTCAGATGATGATGATCGGCGTGTAGATCGTGCGCGGGTCCACGATCTCGCAGACGGGTTCATCGGCGGCTTCGACCCACGCATGGGACTGGGGCGGAGGTGAGCGGAATCCGACCCGCCAGGTGGCACGAACCCCGCTCATCCGGCACAGCACGATGATGGCCAGGGACCGGCGAAGACAACCATGGCCGCTCGCGCATCGGAGGCTGACCGTGGTGACGATGCGGTAGGCCTGCTCGGCGCGCAGCAGTCAGTTGTGTGACCGCCGTGCAGCAGGCAGTGACGAACTGCCGGTCGTGCGGCCAGGATGCGGCGAATCCGGTGTGGGCGCGCTTGGGTGACGGTCAGCAGCATGGTGGCGCCCGCCACCGCCAGCAGTCCCGCGCAGCGTTCTCGGAAACCGGGCAGCCAGCCATGTCCGGCTTACCGGTGCGTCGATCAGGCGGCGCAGCACGTCCGCGTGACTGGACGCCACGGTGATCCCGCCGGTCTGAGTGATGAACACGCGCCGGAATCCGGCAACGTCGCCGAACACCAGCACTCCGGTCGGGGTGCTCATGGTGAGGTGGTAGCTGCCGGGAAACGTCGTACCCGCGTGTCAGCAGCCTCACCGCCCGAGCAGCCGACCGGCACCGACGTTCGTCGTAGGCTCAGGTCGTGGTCAAAGTCGTGGTGAACGTCATGCCGAAGCCCGAGATCCTCGACCCGCAGGGCCAGGCGGTCGCGGGGGCGCTGGCCCGCCTCGGCATCAGCGGGATCGCCGACGTGCGGCAGGGCAAGCATTTCGAGCTCGTCGTCGACGAGTCGGTCGACGACGAGACGTTGCATCGCATCGCGGGGAACCTACTGGCCAACCCGGTGATCGAGGACTGGACGGTGACCCGGGCGTGAAGGCGCGGCATCTGCTTGTCAGGATGACGCCGTGAAAGTCGGTGTGATCACCTTCCCCGGATCTCTTGACGACGTCGACGCGACGCGCGCCGTCCGCTACGCCGGCGGCGAGCCCGTCGTTCTCTGGCACGCCGATCGTGACCTCCGCGGCGTCGAGGCCGTGATCATACCCGGCGGGTTCTCCTACGGCGACTACCTGCGCGCCGGGGCGATCGCCAGCCTCGCGCCGATCATGACTGAGGTGGTCGCCGCAGCCGGTCGGGGGCTCCCGGTGCTCGGCATCTGCAACGGTTTCCAGATCCTCTGCGAGGCTGGGCTGCTGCCGGGGGCCCTCGTGCGCAACTCGGGGTTGCATTTCGTCTGCCGCGACCAGCGGTTACGGGTGGAGTCCACGGCCACTGCCTGGACTGCCGGCTACCAGGAGGGCCAGGAGATCCTGATGCCGATCAAGCACGCTGACGGCAGGTATGTCGCTGACGCCGCCACGCTGGCGGAGCTGGAGGCAGCGGGCCGGGTGGTGCTGCGCTACGCGGGCGCCAACCCCAACGGCGCGCTGAACGACGTCGCCGGGATCAGCTCGTCCGACGGTCGCGTCGTCGGGCTGATGCCACACCCCGAGCACGCGATCGATCCGCTTTACGGCCCGTCCGACGATGGGTTGGGCCTGTTCACCTCGGTGCTGAGCGCGTCGTCGGCGGCCTGCGGCCGGTGGGACGGTGTCGGCGGTGGGCGCGCTCCGCGACAGTGATCGGCCCGCGCTCGGCGATAGCGATCGACTGAGCGGGAGATAGGCTCGGCGTCCGCCATCGATCTTACCCGGCTTCGCCGGTGCGGTGAGGGTGAGGAGGATGCGCGTCCGTGGCCGAACTGCCGACGTCACCGGCCGGTGCCCAGGTGGTGCTGCGCGGGCGCCGTGTCCTCCTGGTCGAGGACGACCCGGGGGATGCGTTCCTGGTGGGGCAGTTGCTTGCCGAGGTGGATCCGGAACTGGAGCTCGCGGTCGCGACGTCGGTGGTCGAGGTGATCGACCGCGGCCTGCTGGCCCACTGTGACTGCGTGCTGCTGGACCTGAACCTCCCCGGCATGGAAGGTCTCGACGGGCTGCGGACGATTCTGCGGGAGGACGCCGACGCCGCGGTGTGCGTCCTGACCGGCCTGGACGACGAGTACCTCGGCGTCGCCGCGGTCGCCGGGGGCGCGCAGGACTACCTGGTCAAGGGCAAGGCGGACGGCCCGGTGTTGATCCGGGCGATCCGCTACGCCGTCGAGCGCAGGCGAGCCGAGGCGAGCCTGCTGCGGCTGCGCGAGGAACGCCTGGTTGCGGCAGAGTCCGCGCGGCTGGAACGTGGGCTGTTGCCCTCCCCGTTGCCCATCGGTAGCTCCCTTGTCGCGCGATCCTTCTACCGCTCGGGCCGCACCCGCGCCGTCATCGGCGGCGACTTCTTCGATGCGGTGCTCGGCCCGTCGGGTGCGGTCTACGCGATCGTCGGCGACGTCTGCGGTCACGGCCCGGACGAGGCGGCCCTCGGTGCGTTGCTGCGGGTGTCGTGGCGGGCACTGGTGCTTGCCGGGGTGGACGAGCCGCGGCTGCTGCCCAACCTGCAGCAGGTATTGGTCAGCGAGCGTCACGATCACCGGCTGTTCACCACCGCCTGCACCGCGGTCATCAGCCCGGTCGAGGCGGGCCGGCACGAGGTGCTGGTGCGTTTGGCCGGGCACCCGCCGCCGGTGTCACGGTGGCCGTGCGCGACCACGATCATGCCGCACGTCGGCCTCCCCCTGGGTATCGCGGACGACGCCGAATGGGAGTCCGTGCGCCGCCGGTTGGATCCCGGTTGGGCGCTGTTGCTCTACACCGACGGTTTGATCGAGGGTCGTGGGCGGGCGCCGGATGAACTGCTGTGGGAGGAAGGGTTGCTCGAGGTGCTGGGCGAGGAGCGGGCGACCGGCGCAGAGCTGCTGCCGCTGCGGCTCGTGGAGCGCGCGCAGCAGATCAACGGTGGTCCGCTGCTCGACGACGTCGCGATCCTGCTGCTGTCCGCCGCCGACGTGATCACCGACCCGGCTCCTGCCGGACCCACGTCGTGACGGACGGCGCGACCGTGCCCACCGAACACCTCCGGTCACGGCCGCTGCGTCGGCGCCTGCGCGGCCCGATCCGGCAGACCCGCCGATGGCCGCTGAGCCGCCTGTTCGCCGTCGCCGCCACAGGCACGGCGCTTCTCGGGCTGCTTGCCGTCGTGCTCGGCGGCGGGGCGCTGAGCCGGTTGTCATCGGCGCGGTCGGTGATTCTCGATGAGGTCACTCCTGCCCTCATCACCGGCCAGCAGCTGTCCGTCGACCTGCTCAACCAGGAGACCGGTGTGCGCGGCTTCAGCCTCACCCGGAACGAGGAGTTCCTGACCCCGTACGAGATGGGTCAGGCGGCCCGCCAGGAGTCGAGTGCAACCTTGCGAACACTGGCCTCCGCGGAGAACCTCGTCGACCTGAACCTGAACCTCGACCGCGTCGAACAGGCGGTTCAGCGGTGGCGCACCGACTTCGCCGAGCCCACGATCGCCGCCGGCCGGGCCGCGCCGGGCACGATGACCGCCCCCGACCCGGAGGTGGGCCGCGCTCTGTTCACCGACGTCCGCCTTGCCGTCGACACCGTGCTGGACGACCTGCGGGCTGCGCAGGTGGCCGCCCGGCAGCGGCTCGAAGACGCCTCGGCCTCCCTGCTGGCCGTCGCCGTCGCCGTCGCCGCCGCGGTGGGCGGGTTCCTGCTGGTCGTCGGTACCGGACTGCAGCTGGCGGTGCTGCGGCCGGTGTCGTTGCTGGCCGGTCAGGTTCGCGAGGTGGTCTCCGGCGGCGTCGAGAACAAGGTGCGGGCCGGCGGGCCGCGGGAGATTGCCGGGCTGGGCGAGGACGTCGAGGCGATGCGCAGGCACATCCTGCGCGAGCTCGAAGTGCTCCGGCAGACCAATCAGCGCCTCGACGACCAGGCCCGTGACCTGGAGCGGTCCAACCGCGACCTGGAGCAGTTCGCCTATGTGGCCAGCCACGACCTGCAGGAGCCGCTGCGCAAGGTGTCGAGCTTCTGTCAGCTTCTCCAGCGCCGTTACGGAGGCGAGCTCGACGATCGGGCTGACCAGTACATCGACTTCGCCGTCGACGGCGCGCAGCGCATGCAACGGCTGATCAACGACCTGCTCACCTTCTCCCGGGTCGGGCGCACCTCCGAGGGTTTCCAGCCGGTCGATCTGGGTACGGTCGCGGCCGCGGCAGCCGCCCAGCTGGAGACAGTGCGGGCCGAGGTGCACGGTGAGATCGTGATCGACGGGCTCCCCGATACGGTCGGTGACCCCATATTGTTACGGCAACTGCTCACCAACCTCATCGGCAACGGCCTGAAGTTCCACCGTGACGGTGTCGAGCCGGTGGTCCGGGTGAGCGCCGCGCAGGCCGGCGAGGTCTGGGAGATCGCCGTCGCCGACAACGGGATCGGCATCGATCCCGAGTATCGAGACAAGGTGTTCGTGATCTTCCAGCGCCTGCACGGCCGCGACCTCTACCCGGGCACGGGCATCGGGCTCGCGCTCGCCAAGAAGATCGTCGAGTTCCACGACGGGAGGATCTGGCTGGACACCGGATCCGCGGGCGGGCCCGGCACCACGATCCGGTTCACCCTGCCCGCAACGAAATCCGACCACGAGGAGACCCTGAGTGCCCTCCGCTGACGTGCGAACGATCAATGTCCTGCTGGTCGAGGACGATCCCGGCGACGTGCTGATGACCCGTGAGGCGTTCGACGACCATCTGCACAACCGCCTCGACGTGGTCACCGACGGCGTGCTGGCGTTAGCCTACCTGCGCCGCGAGGGCCCTTACGCTGACGCGCCGCGCCCGGACCTCGTCCTGCTCGACCTCAACCTCCCCCGCCGTGACGGTCGCCAGGTGCTCCGGGAGATCAAGGACGATCCTGACCTGCGACACATCCCGGTGATCGTGCTCACGACCTCGCAGGCCGAGGAGGACGTGCTCCGGAGCTACCAGCTGCACGCCAATGCCTACGTGACCAAACCCGTCGACTTCGAGGGATTTCTCGAGGCGATCAAGCAGATCGACCACTTCTTCGTGAGCGTGGTGCAGCTGCCGAAGGGCCGCGGCGGTATCGACTGAGCCCGCGACACATCAGACGCTTCACCGACTCGTACCCTCCGCGCCGCAGCATGAATCCGACCGCCGGCAGCCAGAGTTCCTGCTGTGCCGCGGAGGGCGAGCTGGATCACGAGAGCCGTCGGGCGATCAGGGGGCGAAGCTCGGTTATCCGATCGAAGTCCCCATCCACGTGGACCACCCCCAAGCCGTGATGCAGCGCGGTCTCGGCGATCAAGAGATCGGGAATCGGGATCCGGTGCCACATCCCGTGGTGGTGGGCGAGATCCCGTTGCAGCGTCAACGCACGGTCCAGGATGTCCGTCGGCGCATCGACGATGACGAGGTCGGCCCGCAGGGCGGCGGCCGTCTCGTCGTACTCCTGTGCCGACCGGGTCGAGAAGAGCTGCTCCAGCAAGGCTGTTGGACAGAGGCAGAGCTTGCCCGCAAGCTCATCCAGAGCCGGACCGACTAGGAGCGGCGGTCAGGAGGCGGGCGGATCCTCCTGGCGTCGCACCTTCTCGTCGAGCTTGCGCAGGAAGTCGGGATCGTCGTCAGGTCCGGACACGCGAGGACGGCGAGCGGGCCGCACCTGCCCGTGGGACGGTAACGGTGCGTCGCCGCGGACGGTGTTCATCGCCCTCCACAGCACCAATGTGATGATTGCGGCGCCGATGAACGCGATGAGGAACAGCATGTGCACCACCTCCAGCGTCGAGGTTAACCGAGCGCGGGCAACGACGGGTCACGCAGTCGTCGTTCGGGCCTTGACGGGTGCGATGCCGGCCTCGCTGGTGAGGTCGGCGAGCATCGTGCGTACCTCGGACTCCCAGAACCGGCGGTGGCCGCCCGGGGTCCGGATCGAGCCGATCCGCCCCGCCGTGGCCCACCTCGTGACGGTCTTGGGGTCGACGTGGAACAGGACGGCCACTTCACCGGGGGTGAGCAGGCGGTCGCCCTCACGGCTCGGTGCTGACATGGCGGCCTCCGGCGCGGTGCGTGATTCCGGACCAGCGTGACATGCGGACTTTAACCGACGATGCGGACGAGTGGGACTCGGTAGCCGCCGCGGTCGTACCCTCGATTCCATGACGACGCCCGTGCCCCCCGCCGCGCACCGGCCGGGGTTTCCCGCCGTGGTCGCCCGTTATGCGGCTGTCCGGCTCGGCCTGCTCGCCATCATCACGGCGCTGCTCCTGCTGGCCGGGGTCCCACTCGTCATCTCCGTGCTGGTCGGGCTGATCGTGGCGCTGCCGCTGTCGATGGTGCTGTTCCGGGGCCTGCGCATCCAGTTCGACGCCGCACTCGCCGAGATGAGCGAGCGGCGCTCGGCGGAGCGGGCCGCACTGCGGGCACGGTTGCGTGGCGACGTCGACCAGCCGGCCGAACGCCGGTCAGGCGACCAGCCCCAGGACGAGTCCGAGCCCGGTCGCGGCTGACCACACCAGCAGCAACATCCCGGTCGCGCCGAGCACCCGGATCAGCCGCCGGCCACCGGCGCCGCCGAGGACCCGGCGGACCGGCGTGACCGCGAGGGGTACGGCGAGCAACCCGAGCAGCATCGGCCAGCTTCGCAGCCCGGCCACCGCGGACAGCAGGAACGGGGTGAGCACCAGCGCGGCGTAGAGCCGGCGGGTGTCGGTGTCGCCGAGCAGCACCGCGAGAGTGCGCTTGTCGGCGATCGTGTCGGTGGGGATGTCGCGCAGGTTGTTGGCCACCAGCACCGCGCAGGCCAGCATGCCGACGCCGACCGCGCCGACCACCGCCAGCGGACCGGGTGGCCCGCTCTGCGTCAACACCGTACCCAGCACGGCGACCGGCCCGAAGAAAATGAACACCGCCAACTCGCCCAGACCAGCGTACCCGTAGGGGCGCTTGCCCCCGGTGTAGTACCAGGCGCCGGCGAGGCATGCCGCGCCCACCCCGATGAGCCACCACTGCCGGCTCAGCGAGACCAGGGTCAACCCGGCCAGCGCGGCGACCGAGAGGCTCACCGCGGCCGCCGCCCGCACGGCGACCGGCGTAGCGAGCTTCGATCCGACGAGCCGTAGCGGGCCGAC
This sequence comes from Pseudonocardia sp., assembly GCA_050701055.1. Taxonomy (GTDB): domain Bacteria; phylum Actinomycetota; class Actinomycetes; order Mycobacteriales; family Pseudonocardiaceae; genus Pseudonocardia. Next base: position 27,387 of record JBOHEO010000042.1, read on the forward strand.
CCGGTCGTCGTCGGTGCCGCGGATGCCGTCGGAGTAGTCGTTGGCGAAGTTGACCCCGATCACCAACGCGACCGCGACGAGCAGGGCCAGCAGCGCCCGTCCCGGCGCGACGATCCCGGTACCGATCGCGGCGCCGGTGCCGACCAGCACGGGGGAGACCGCCGTCGGGAGGGTGCGCGGCCGAGCGCCCTGGATCCACTGGGTCAGGGTGGCTGTGTTCTCCACGGGTGCACGTTAACCGGCCGTCGCGCTCGATGCCGCGTCATCCGGGTCGACAGCACCGTTGCGGGTTGATGGCTGCCGGATCGGCGGTCGGGGTGTCAGCGGGGCCGATTCGGGGTCGGCGGTGCAGGGTGCGACCGGGTGCGGCCCGGCGACGGCCGGGGCCGGCACGAACTGGTCGACCCCGATCTTCAGCCACTGCCCGGAACCGGAGTCCAGGATGCACTCGGCGGGTACCGCGGCCTGTTTCGCGGCGACCCCCACCACGGTCGCGGTCACGTCCGGGGCCGAGAGCACGTCCACCGGCCCGTCCTCGCCGATCACCGTGGCCAGCGGGATCGAACCGCTCCAGAGATAGTCGACGGTGACCCATGAGTTGTCCACCAGCCCCAACGCATCCCAGAACAGGCCGTCACCGAGATCGATCCCGGCCGGGTTCTGGACCTTGCGGTCGTACTGGTCCCGGCCGTCGTTGAACCCTTCCCGGTACGCGGCCTGCGCCTGCGGCACCCCCTGCGAAAACACCCCCCACTCCTGGCGGATGATCGGCGGGTTCCAGTAGTCGTCCCGGCGTGATACCGGCGGTCTCGCCGGTGGACAGCTCGGGAGACCAGGTCATCGGTTCGATGGTCGGTGGCCCGGCCGCCGCCGGCGTGACGGTGGCGACCATGAGCGCGCCGGCGGTGGCCAGGATCGTCGCCCTCCGCAGTCGCATCGCCGTGCCCCCTGTGGCTGTCAACTCAGAGTGAGTGCCACGAACGGGGACAGGATGAGATCACTCGAACAGGGGAGCGGGGTTCGAGATTGAGGTGAACAGTCGGGTGACTGCTGCCCGGTCGGGTTTGCCCACGCCGCGCAGCGGGAGTTCGGGCAGGTTCAGCATCCGCCGCGGTACCGCGGCCCGTCCGAGGTCGGCGCGCACCGCGTCGCGCAGCCGGTTGTGGTCGGGGGACGCAGCGGCATCGGGCACTACCGCGGCAGCCACGACGTGGCCCCACTCCGGGTCGGGTACTCCTACCACGCATACCCCACGCACCCCGGGCTGCGCGGCCAGCGCCCGCTCGACGGCGGCCGGGACCACCTTCTCCCCGCCGGTCACGATGACGTCGTCGACACGGCCGAGGACCGCCAACCGGTCACCGTGCCACTGGCCCAGGTCGGCCGTGCGGAACCAACCGCCCCCGAATGCCGCAGCGGACTCGTCGGGCAGGCCGAGGTAGCCGGTCGCCAGGATCGGCCCGCCTATGCGGACCCGGCTGTCGCCGCCGTCCAGCTCGATCCGCACACCGTCCAGCGGAATCCCGTCGTACACGCAACCGCCCGCGGTCTCGCTCATGCCGTAGGTCGTGACCACGCGCACGCCCGCCCCCTCGGCCCGGACCCGAAGGTCCGCGTCGAGCGTCGCCCCACCGATCAGCACGGCGGTATAGGTCCGCAGCGCCTCGATCGCCGGGCCGCCCGCGTCGAGCAGCCGGAGCAGTTGTGTGGGCACCAGGCTGGTGCAGCATGGGCCGGTGCCCAGCCGCGTCGTCGCGACGGCGAAGTCCGCGGCGTGGAAGCCGGTCCGCATGTCCTGCACGACCGGCGCACCCCCGGCCAGCAGCGCCCGCACGATCACCTGTACCCCGGCGATGTGCTCGGCCGGCAGCGCCAGCAGCCAGCGCGCGTCGCCGAGTCGAGCCCGCGTGCCCGCGGCGGAGGCGCGCAGCGCCGAGGGGGGCAGTTCGACGAACCTGGGCTCGCCACTGGAGCCCGAGGTCGCGACCACTACCGCCGTGGTGCCCGTGACCTTGGCCGGCGGACACGGCGCGCGCCCGGCTGCGCCCAGCGGCAGCACCGTCGGGCCGGCGCTGTCCAGAACGGCGGCGATGGCGCTGGTCAGCTCGGCGACAGCGGTGGGCGATCCGTCGCAGCGGATCGTCCGCACCCGTGCACCACCTCACGCCGCTGTGTGCCGAGCCTACCGGCGGGCGCAGACAGCTCGGGCCCGGTGGACGCCCGGTGCCAACGGCAACTCGGCCGTTCGAGCCAGCGAGTGGATCGACCTGCCGGTCGGGAACTCGATCGATACGATCACGGTAGCCTGGTGTGATGCCGCAGACGATGCTGACCCCTCCCGGGTCACGCGGGAACAGCTGGCGCCCGACCCGCGGCCGATTCGTGTTCATCGTGGCGATCTGGGCTGCGGCTGCGGTGTCCGTCTTGGCCGTTGCCACGACGACGCAGGTCGGTCGCACCCTGTTCAAGCTGGGTGAGCGCTACGGCGTGGCCACCGGCGATGCCCTGGTCGCCATCGTCGGCGGGGGGGCGGCCCTGCTGCTCACCTTGTGGATCCTGTGGCCGCGCGGGAAGGTTTGGCGTCCGACGCTGCGGCAGCTCGTGCTCGTGGCGGTGACGTGGGCCGTCGCCACGGCGTTCGTCCTGGCCGTTGCTGCCGTGACGGACGTCGGTCGCGTCGTCCTCCTGCTGAGCGAGAATCATGGGGTGCACGCCGGCGACGTCCTCGCCTCCATCGTGAGCTTCGGTGGAGCCCTGGTGCTCACGGTCTGGATCCTGTGGCCGCGCCGGGGTCGGTGGTACTGAGAACGTGTTCGGAAAGTCACGCAGCGGCTGTCTTCTGCCATGGACGGCGCCCTGGACTGGGTGCGAGGCGACGGCTCATGAGACCGATCATGACCCACTTGACCCAGGCTTCGGAGTGCTCGGGGGTGCGCTCGTGGTCCCGGGCCAGACGGCGGTGTGCGGTGATCCAGGACAGGGTCCGCTCGACCACCCAACGTCGCGGTAGCACCGAGAAACCACGCTGGCCCTCGGGCTTGCGCACGATCTCGAGCATGATCCGCAGCCGCCGCCGAACCCACACCACCAGCTTCCCCGGCGTAGCCTCCATCGGCCCACACCAGAGCGAGTGACGGCATCGCCATCCGCGCCCGCCCCAGGACCCGCGCCCCGCCGTCGCGGTCCTGCACGCCGGCGGCGGTGACCAGCACCACGAGCAGCAGGCCGCCGGTGTCGACCGCGATGTGCCGCTTCCGGCCGTTGATCTTCTTCCCGGCGTCATACCCGCAGCTAGCTGCGCCGACGGTGTCCGCGCCCTTGACCGACTGGGAATCGACGATCCCGGCCGACGCCATCGGATCCCGCCCCGCGGCGTCCCGCACCCCGTTCCGGAGCCGATCATGAATGCGGTCCACGGTGCCGTCCGCGTTCCACTGCGCGAAGTGGTCATACACCGTCGCCCAGGGCGGAAGATCGCCCGGCAGCTGCCGCCAGGAACACCCGCCCCGCGCCATCCACAAGATCGCGTTGACGATCTCACGCCGGGGATGGATCAGCGGCCGCCCCAACCCCCGTCCGCCCTGCGGCGGCGGCAGCAACGGCTCCACCAGCGCCCACTGCGCATCGGTCAGATCCGACGGATACCCCCGCCGCCCACCATGATCACTCACCCCGCCAGCATGATCACAACCCGGGCGAAGTCCCGGGAGGACACGCCGAGCCAGATCAACTTTCCCAACACGCTCTTAAGCCGCGAGTACCCGGCAGGGCCGATCTACACCGGATCGCTGCCCGTCGTCGGGGGCCTGCGGATCCTGGCCTCCCAGTACGTGCCGTTCCCCACCAGCGCGCTCGTGCTCGACTCCGCCCAGCTCGGCGGCATGGCCGATGAGCAGCTCGGCGGGCCCGGTTACACCGGCGGCATCGGCGGTGTAGAGAGCAAGACCATCCGCAAGGACAGCAACGACTCCTACGACCTACGGGCCCGCCGCGTCACCGTGCCCGTTGTCGGCGAACCCGCCGCCGCGATCCAGATCACCGGAGTGAGGCCTGACCTACAGAAAATCTCGATCACCGGGCGCTCCTGACCCGCCAGTCAGGAAAAATCCCTCTCCCCGCGGGTGAGGGGGCAGCTGTCGCACACTGTGCACCGTGAATCCGGACAGAGCCACCGCGTTGCTCGCCGCGCTCCTGACCTGACCGGCGCCCCGTCACCGCCGCAGGCCGCGTGCCGCCGCCGGGCCCCGCTGTCCGGCGACTCCCGCCCCGGCGAGACCGCCGGGCAGCGACGGCAGCGTCTCGACACCGCCCGCACCCTCTGCC
>JBOHEO010000043.1:0-31547 GCA_050701055.1 Pseudonocardia sp.
AAACGCGGCCCCGCGTTGGGGATCATCCTGATCCTGGCCACCCAACGCCCCGACGCCAAATCATTGCCCACCGGGGTCAGCGCGAACGTGGGTATCCGGTTCTGCCTACGGGTGATGGGCCAGACCGAAAACGACATGGTCCTGGGCACCTCCGCCTACAAGAACGGGTTACGGGCCACCACCTTCGGGCCCCGCGACAGGGGCATCGGCTACCTGGTCGGCGTCGGGGACGAACCCCAGATCGCCCGCAGCGCCTACATCGACGGCCCCGCCGCCGAAGCCATCGCCGCCCGCGCCCGCACCCTGCGCGAGCTCGCCGGGACCATCACCGGCCACGCCACCGGAGACGACCCCGCCCAGCAGACCGACCAGCGTAGCCGGCCGGTCCTGGGTGACATCACCACCGTGTTCGGCCCCGACGAGGACCGGCTCTGGTCGGAGACGATCGCGGCCCGCCTCGCCCAGCAGTGGCCCACCACCTACCACGGCACCACCCCGGCCAGCCTCGCCGCGACGCTCAAGCCCTACGGGCTGGCCCCAGCCCAGGTGTGGGGCACCGACCCCGAGTCGGGGGAGTCCCGCAACCGGCGCGGCTACCTACGCGACACGGTGACCACGGTGTGGCTGGCCACCCGCAAGGACCGACCCGGCCCGACCGCCGACCCCACCGACACCCCCACTGGTGGTGACAGCGCGTAGCAGACCGGGGCCGGGACGGGTCGGCCGCAGCGTGGGGGCGCTAGCACCCGCACCCGCTAGACCTAGCGCCCCCCGCTAGCGGCCCACCCCACCCCTGACCAGCCCACTAGCAACCTAGCACCCACCAGCGCAAACACCCTGCAACGACCCCACACGGCACTCCTGGCGGGTGCCGCGCCGCTAAACCCATGCCTCAACCAGGAGACCCCATGTCAACCCACCGTCACCGACGCCCACACCCCGACCAGACACCCACCACCCAAGAGATCGCCGACCTGACCGCCCGCCTACGCACCCTGACCACCCCCGGCCACACCCCCGACCCCACCGAACGGGCCGCGTTCCTCACCGACAAGACAGCCCTGCTCGCCCGCATCCCCACCCACGACCACGACCAGGACGGCCAGCGATGACCACCACCGACCGCACCCGCCTCGCCGGGTGGCTCAACCTCACCACCCGCGGCTGGCACCTGTTCCCGGTCCGACCCGGCGGGAAAGCCCCCGCCATCCGCAGGTGGCAAGACCGGGCCACCACCGACCCCGACCACATCCACCGGTTCTTCACCGACCACCCCGACCTACAACGCCGGGATCGCCTGCGGCCCCCTCCCGGCTGCTCGTCATCGACTGCGACATCCCCAAGGACATGCCCATGCCACCACCGCCCGACACCCACGATCGAACTGCCGGGCGCGGCCCAATGCGGGCCGGACCGGGGAGGGACGAGGGACCGAGGGAGTTCTCCCTCACCGGGTCCCTCCCCCACCTCCCCCCACCTGACCAGCCCCAACACAGTCAGGGACCCGACACCACCCAACCACCACCACCCCCCGAAACCCCGGGATCGGCCCGCCACCCCGCGGGTCCCTCCCTCGACCCCGCGCACCCACACACGACTACCCACAGTCACCGTTCGGAGGTTCCGATGAGCTTCGTCCCGATCACCCGCTGGGTCCAGGTCTCCCACCTCAGCCCACCCGATGACGCGGTACTGCTCCTCCCCCTCGTCCACGCGCTCGTCGACGAGCACGTGCAAGCGGCCCACCACCACGGGCCGATCCCACCGGTGCGGTCACCGGAATTCCTCACCGCCCACCCCGACCAGCAGACCGCCGCCCTCCTGATCGCCGGAACCGCCTGGATCGTCGCCGACCCACACCGCACCTACCGCACCCTGCTCCGCCAGACCAGCCACGACGTCCACGGCGGCGACACCACGTTCTGGCGCCGCATCGCGGCCAACCACATCCCCCACACCGAGCTCGAACGCCGCCGCGCCCTCCCCGGCCCGGCCCTGATGCCCGACACCACCCGAACCGATCACCGACCGGATCGGAGACCCACCATCCCGCCCGACCCCCACCCCGACCGACGACCCGGCCACGCCCATCACCCCGTACCCCGCCGACAGGACACCGCATGACTCCCCGCCCCCGCCATCACCCCGGCCACCGCCCGGACGGCCCGCAGAACGCCCCTCAGGGCCCGCTGAGCAGCCCCCACACCGTGAGCGGCATGCACGGCACCCTGACCGCGATCGACACCGCCCTCGCCGACCCCGACCCCGCCGTGTGCGCGACGTGCAGCGGGTCACTGGCCGAGTCCCCCTCGGACGACTTCTGCTCCGAGCCCTGCCAGGACACCTGGCTGACCGGGCGCAGCACCAGCGCACCGATGGACCACCAGACCGGGCCCGACGACCAGATCCCCGAGACCACCCCGACCCGCGCCCTCGGCTGGCTCGGCCCACCCCCGCCCGGCACGGTTCTCCGGCCGGGGCATGAGGTCCTCGACGAGGTCGCCGCGTTCGTCGCCCGCCACAACGTGTTCCCCGACGAACACTGCGTCCCGACCCTGACCCTCTGGTACGCCCACACCCACGCCACCGACCGCTTCTACATCACCCCCCGCCTCGTCCTGGACTCCGCCGAACCCGGCTCCGGGAAAACCCGCGTCCTCGAAGTCGCCGCCCACCTCGTCGCCGCCCCCGAGATGACCATCTCCGCGACCCCCGCCGCCCTGTTCCGCCTCGTCGCCGCCGGACCCATCACCATCCTGTTCGACGAAGTCGACGCCCTCTTCAGTCAGAACAGCGGCAGTACGGAGGATCTGCGCGCGCTGCTCAACGCCGGCTACAAAGCTGGCGCCACCGTCGCCCGCTGCGTCGGCGACGCGAAAACCATGAAAGTCGAACGCTTCCCCGTGTTCGCCCCGGCCGCGCTCGCCGGGATCGCCGGGGCCATGCCCGACACCATCACCACCCGCGCCATCACCATCCACATGCGCCGGCGCCGCACCGACCAGACCGTCGCCCAGTTCCGGTTGCGCGCCGTGACCCGCGAGGCCACCCCGATCCGGGAGGCGCTCGCCGCGTGGATCGCCACCGTGGCCGAGCAGCTCGCCAGCGCCGAGCCGGTCATGCCCGACCACGTCACCGACCGCCCCGCCGAGATCTGGGAACCACTGCTCGCGATCGCCGACGCCGCCGGCGGCCACTGGCCTCACACCGCGCGGGCCGCCTGCACCCACTTCGTCCTCGACAGCGGCCCCGAGGTCCGCTCCACCGGGATTCGGCTGCTAGCCGATCTGCGTAGCGTCTTCGGCCGCCACCAGGCCGATCGGCTCCCCACCACCACGCTTTTGACCGATCTGGCCGAGCTCGAGGACTCCGATTGGACCGACCTCGACGGCCGAGCCCTCGACGCGCGGCGTCTGGCCCGCGAGCTCGCCCGCTACAGCGTCCGAGTCCAGGGCTTCAAACACCACAACGGCAAGACCATCAAGGGCTACCTCACCTACCCCACCGACAAACAGGTCGGCCTCACCGACGCCTGGGCCCGCTACCTCCCACCCGACACCCCCTCCCAGGTCGGTAACTGCGGTAACCACGGTAACCGTGCAGGTCAGACGGTTACCGACGACAGACCGGTTACCGATCCATCGGTAACCACACCCCACCCGGAGACACCATGACCACCCCCCGCACCCCGACCGGTTACCGATCCATCGGTAACCGGTCACCCATCGGTAACCGCCTGACCAGGCAAGTTACCGAGGTTACCGAGGTTACCGACCTCACGAACCCCCCCAACTCAGCACCGACTGACGTCGGAGGAGGCCAGCAGTGACCGGTCCCGACGCGACTACGGAGCGTGACTGATGGCGACGCGGCTGCCGATCGGCGTCCCGCTGGGAGCCGACATCGAGTACCGGCCGCATCGGCCGAGGCCCTACCGCGCACGGGTGCGGTGGACCGAGCCCGACACCGGAGCACGGCGGTCGCAGTCGGTGGCGCTGGACACGCGCGAGCAGGCGGAAGCGTGGATCGCCGACATGCGGCGCTCCGCCGCCGGAGGCCTCGACCCGGACGCGGCCACGGTGACGCTGACGCAGTTCGGCGAGGCGAACATGACGCTGGCGCTGCGCGGTTTGGAGCCCAAGACGACCGACCCGTACCTTGCCGGCTGGCGAAAGCGGGTCGTGCCGACGCTCGGCCATCTTCCGATCCGAATGATTACCAATGGGGCGGTCGATCGCGCTGTGCACGGCTGGATCACCGATGAGTGCAGCACCTCCACTGTGAAGAACAGCCTTGCGGTGCTGGTTCGTGTGATGGAGCAGGCGGTCCGTGATGGGCTCATCAGTCAGAACCCGGCTCGTGTCGTCGGCTGGCAGCGCCTGTATAAGCATGTGCAGGACGAGCTGGACGATCCGCGGTCTCTCGCCTTACCCGGCTGGGCTGACCTAACCCGCCTCGCAGCCACCCTCGTGGAAAAGTCAGTCGGGCAGTACAGCGGTTGGGGAGACGTCGTCGTCTTCACGGCCTGCACAGCGGCGCGGATCGGCGAGGTATCCGGCTGCCGAGTCGGAGACATCGACACGGTCGAGTGGACCTGGACCGTACGGCGTCAGACGACACCGGCGCCAGGTGGGCTCGTCGACAAAGGCACGAAAGGAAAGCGCGCCCGAACAGTGCCGCTCATCGAGGACGTCCACGACCTCGTAGAGCGCCGCATCGCGAATGCAGACGGGACCGCTAGCGCCCGACTGTTCACCGGCCCGCGTGGTGGTCGGATCACGACGGCCGTTCTCCGGGACGCGACGTCGTGGGACGAGGTGGTGACTGCGCTCGGCTACGAGCACCTCCGCCGCCACGACCTCCGCCACACCGGCCTGACGTGGATGGCCGACGCTGGCGTGCCCGTACACCACCTGCGGAAGATCGCAGGCCACGGGTCATTGACCACGACTCAGCGGTACCTACACCCGGACCGCCGGTCGGTGAGCGACGCCGGTGCGCTGCTCTCGAAACACCTGCGTCGGTCCCCAGATGGTCCCCGCACCGACGCCGGATAGACCGTCAAACAGTACGTTTATGCTGGTGAGAGTGGGTGGAGCTGAGGGGATTCGAACCCCTGACCCCTTGACTGCCAGTCAAGTGCGCTACCAGCTGCGCCACAGCCCCGTACCCGGAGAAAACTACACGGCCTCCCCACCCGGATGCTCACCGGGTCGGATGCTCACCGGGTCGGATGCTCACCGGGTCGGGAGGCCGCGCCGCTCAGCCGGCGGCGATCGCGTTCGTCAGCCACCCGCCGTCGCTCACGTCGATCTTGCGTCCGTCGACGACGACGGTGGGTGTCCCGAAACCACCGTCCTCGCCCAGGACGGGGTCGGTTTCCGCGGCCTGGGTCGCGGCGGCGACGGCTTGACCGTTCGACCCGGACCGCACACAATCGGCGAAGTCGCCGGAAGCACCCAGTTCGGTGCCGAACGCGATCAGCTGGTCGTCGCTCGGCCCCGCGCTGCCCATGCTCGGCTGTTCGGCGAAGAGCTTGTCGTTGTAGGCGGGGAAGATCCCGGCGGGCACCGAGCAGAGGGCGGCGTTCGCCGCGCGGCTCGAGTAACCGGGTGGGTCGCTGCGACCGTCCAGGATCGTCACGGGGTGGAAGCGCGCGGAGATCTGGCCGTCGTTGAGCGCCGTGATGAGCTCGTCGCCGTAACGCTGCTCGAAGCGCTCGCAGTGCGAGCAGAGGTAGTCCACGTACACGTCGACGGTGACCGGGGCCGACGGCTGACCGGCGGTGATCACGGCACCGGATGCGCTCAGGGGATAGCTCGCCGACGCCGTGTTGGCCGATCCCCGGGTGAACAGCACCCCCACAACTGCCACAACGGCCACCACGACCAGGATGCCGATCACGATCAGGGTGGTCGATGGGGCCCGCCGTTCGGGTGGCGTGATGCCCGCTGCACTCAGCCGTTGGGCCACCTCCTCCTGCTGGCGCTTCCTGTCGTTGCGCGATGCACCGCCCACGTCAGATCCTCTCCTTCAGGCCGGCTGACCGGCTGCGTCCATCGAGCCACGCGTCCAGCGTGAACAGCGTCCGCGGTCGCACCAGCAACCAGCCGGCGAGCAGGCCGAAACCGACGTCGCGGAGCAGCTCCGGGACGTACGCGGTCTCTCCCGGTTCGACCGGGCCGCCGCCGCCGAAGCAGCCGCAGTCGATCGAGAGCCCACGCGTCCAGGCCTGAACGACCCCGGCGATGAACACCAGCAACAACGCGGCGGAGATCGCGGCGACCGCACGGGTGCCGAACCCGACCAGGAGCAGCAGTCCGAGCGTGATCTCCAGCCATGGCAGAACCGCGGCCACCACCTCGACGCCGGCAGCGGGCAACACCTCATAGGCGCGCACCGCCACGTACGTCTGGTCCGGATCGAGGGCCTTGAGTCCGCCGGAGATCAGCCACACGGCCGCAAGGCCGATCCGCGCCAGCGTGCCGACGACGTCGAGGAATCGGCCCGAGCTCACGCACGGAGCGTATCGACGGAGCCGACCGGGCTGCGACCAGGCCCGGTCAGGCGTGCTGCGGCAATCAGGGGGCAGACTCACTTCAGTACAACGTGGACGGATTGGCCGGGTTACCGTTAGAGTCATGACGCAGGTCCCGGGCCCGGCGGAGTACGCCGCGCACGACAGCACCCACCACGGCCACGCCGATGTCTCCGGTGGCTGGCTGCGCGCCGCGGTGTTCGGCGCGATGGACGGTCTGGTCACCAACATCGCCATCGTGGCCGGCGTCGGCGGGGCCGGAGCCGGCCGGCAGCTGATCATCCTGACCGGGATGGCCGGGCTCGTCGCGGGCGCGTTCTCGATGGCGCTGGGTGAGTTCGCCTCGGTGGACACCCAGAACGACGCGGTGGCCAACGAGGTGGCGGTCGAGCGCGAGGAGATCCGCCGGCACCCGGGCGTCGAGCAGGCGGAGCTGGCGCAGATGTACCAGGAGATGGGTCTCACCGCCAGTACCGCTCGGGCCGTGGCCGCCGAGGTGCATGCCAGTCCCGACCTCGCCGTCAAGATCCACGTCGTCCAGGAGCTCGGTGTCGACCCCGACGACCAACCCTCGCCGTGGACCGCGGCGATCTCGTCGTTCCTGTGCTTCGCTGTGGGCGGCATCTTCCCGCTCATCCCGTTCCTGCTGGGCTCCTCAGGCCTCGCGCTGGGCCTGCTCGTCGGTGCCGTCGGGCTGTTCGTCGTGGGCGCGCTGACCTCGAGGTTCACCACCCGGACGTGGTGGTTCGCGGGTCTGCGCCAGCTGGCCTTCGGTGCCATCGCGGCAGGTGCGACCTACGGGGTGGGTGCGCTGATCGGGGTCAGTGCCGGCGGATAGCGGCCGGGCCCTCGGTCACGGAGCACTCCGCGAGGCACTCCGCACCGCGATGTGCGGGCCGCGGCAGGGTTTCGGGCGCCCGGAGCCAGAAGCCCAGCGCCACGAGGGCGATCACCCCGGTCAGGGCGAACGACGGACCGAACCCGATCCCCTCGGCCAACGCGCCGGCCGCCACCGGGCCGATGATCGCACCGAGGTCGGCGACCATCTGGAAGCCCGCGAGCACGGTGCCGCCGCGCGCCTTGTTGCCGATCACGTCGGCCACTGCGGCGTTCATCGGAGGGTTGACCAAGCCATTGCCCAGCCCCGCAACCAGGCTGACCGCCAGGAACAGCGGCGGCCAGGGGATGAACCCGAGCACGCCGGTGGCGACGCCGGACACTGCGAGGCCGATGAGCGCCGGCGGACGTCGGCCACGCCGGTCGGCGATCCGGCCGGCGATCACCAGGGTCGCCGCGGTGCCCGCGGCGAAGACCGCGAGTGCGATCCCCGCCCACGACTCGGGCTGGTTCAGCACCTCCACGACGAACAGCGGCACCAGCGCGATGCGCACCCCGAACACCGCCCACCCGTTGGAGAAACCGGCCACGAGCGCGGCCCGGTAGGCAGGATGGCCCAATGCCTCACGGAAACGGGCCGGCGGCACCGCGGTGGCGTCCGCGCCACCGGGAACACCGGTCCGATTGCGCAGCAACGGCCAGGTGAACCCCACGACGGTGACCAGCAACCCGGCGTAGACGAGGAACGGCGCCCGCAGGCTGATCACGATCAGGCCACCGCCGACCAGCGGCCCGATGATGTTGCCGATCAGGAAACCCGTGGCCCACATCCCCGACGCCCGCCCTCGCATGGTCGGCGGCGCGAGCCGGACCAGCAGCGAGATCGCCGAGACGGTGAACATCGTCGACCCGATGCCGCCGAAGCCACGCAGCGCGATCAGGTGCCAGTACTCGGTGGCGAACGCGCATGCCCCGGTGGACACCGCCACCACCGCCAGCCCCACCAGGTACGCTGGCGTCTCTCCGAATCGGGTGACCAGCCGCCCGCTGACCGGAGCGAACAGCAGCCGGGACAGCGCGAACACGCTGACCACGGCCGAGGCTGCGGTGATCCCGACGTCGAAGCTCCGGATGAACACCGGCAAGGTCGGCGCGACGATCCCGTACCCAATCGCGATCATGAACGCGCCGCCGACGAGCACCCAGATCTCGCGCGGGAGCCGGTCGGGTGCGTGGACGCCCAGGCTGTCGGTTTCGACCATCCGCGCTCCCTCCGCTGCGTTCCCCGGTCGAAGTTACGCGGCCAAGGTGTCCTGGGCTGGCGCTGACGCTCCGGCGCCCGCCGTCCCCGCCGTCCCCGCCGTCCCCGCCGTCGCGGAGGTCGGCACCGGCGGGGTGTGGCTATGCAACTCCTGATCCACAACGTCTGCTACACCTACCTGGCTCAACGGCCGGCCCGACGCAAGGCCGCACCGGCGGCTGCGCGACGCCGTACGGCCCGTCCGTCCCTCAACATGGTCATCGTCCTGTTGGTGATCATGTTGCCGATCTACCCGCGATGAACGATCCGATCGTCGCGCGTGGACTGCCGGCCTCGCCTGGTCGTTCATCATCGGCGTGATCGCCCTGACCATGGGATTCGCATGGTGCTGCTATGCCATGATGAACCCATGAAGGTCACCATCGACGCCGCCGGCCGGGTCGTCATCCCCAAGCAGGTCCGCGAACGTCTCGGGCTCACGGCGGGTTCGACCCTGGAGATCGAAGAGCTCGGCGATCACGTGGAGCTGCCCCCGGCGGACCGCACGGTCTGGATCGACGGGTCAGGTGATAAACCCGTGGTCAGGACCAGCGCCTCGATTCGATCGGCCCTCTCCAGCTCATACTGCCGGGGAGAGACGTCCAGTTGAACCGTGTCGAACAGCTTTCCGCCCAGTTGGACACCGACCTTGATCCGCCAGGTCGGCGTGCCGCCGCCGTCTGTAGCCAGTTGCTCCGGCGCAGCAGCGGTGAAGAGGAAGCCGTCGGCGTCGAGGTCGATTCCCAGCGCATCCACAACTCGCTCATGCAACTCCCCCGGATCGGCGACAGCGTCACGCAAGCCGAGATCGATGTCCTTCGTCAGGCGAGCGTCGTCACGCACCCGCACCTCCATGGCCATGCCGCCCTTGACCACCCACTTGCCGGGCTCGGTCCGCTCAAGGCGCGCCACAAGACGTTCGAACACCACGCGACGACGCAGCCTCGCCAACGCGACATCCGTCTCCCGCGAAGACGCGACGAGCCGGCCCTCCAGCGCACGACGCAACGCGGCAGACGACCGGTACCTCACGACGCCCCAACCCGGCCAAGCGCCCGCTCGATGTACAGCGCCGCACGCGGATCGACCACCTCAGCCCGCACCCGCAACCGGCGCAACGTCACCAAGCCACGCGACCGAGCGTCGATGATCGCCCGCCCCAGTTGCTCCTCGTCCGGTCCTCGGGCCGCGACATCGATCAACGACCGCATCGGCGTCGTCACCTGAAAGCCCGCTCCTTGCTGGACGTCCTCCACAGGCAGGTCGCCGACATGGAGCACGACCGCACGATCTCGCCGAACGAATCCCGCAGGCACCGTCAGATGCACCCGCGCCGACTCGAACTCACCGATGCCGTGCACCTGCAACGCCGTCTCGTGCGACACCACCGCCACCCCACCCGACCAGAGCACCCACCGCGCCAGCTCATCGTGAACATCCGGCACCCACTCATGCAGCCGGAACAACCCTCGCCCGACGCGGATCCAGTTGCCAGCCTCCACGTGATACGCCTGAGCCTGGTAGGAGTAGCCAACCTCCCGCGCCTGCGCCGCCGTGAAGTACCCACTCTGCTCGGCGGCGCGGGCGAACAGCCTCCGCCGAAGCTCGCGCCGATCCGTCACCACACTGACCAAACTACATCCAAACTTGAGCCACGGCACGGTGCAACGAGCAAAACTCAAGTTCAGCTGGAGGATGACATCCCCGACTTGACGGGACTCGCACCCCCACAAGACACGAATGCCCAGGTCAATGACCTGGGCATTCGTGTCTTGTGGAGGTGCCGGGAATCGAACCCGGGTCCTCCGTCGCTTCACAAGGGCTTCTCCGTGCGCAGTCCGCGTTGCCTCTACTCGGATCCACCGGTCATGCGGACGAGCCGGTGTGACGATCCCAGTCGCTGTTCGATGTCCCCGCCGGCCCCGCGACCAGGCCGACAGGTGAGTCCCCTAGCTGATGCCGGGACCCGGGGCGGGTACATCCCCGGACCGACAGCGACACACTCGCTCAGGCGGCGAGGGCGTACGCGCGCTGATTGGAATCGGCGCTTATAGGTTCGCGACGGGTGGTTTTCGAGATCATCGTCGCCTTCCTCGGCACGCTTCCCCTTGATCGTCGTCCGGAGTCGAAACCGTTCACCCCCTTCACCACCCGGAACCGGGCGGTCCGTACAGGGTAACGCCTCGCGGCCCTCGGATCATCCCGGCGGAGGCGGCGATCCACGGATGATCCTTCTGGGGGACACGCAACGGTCGCTCCGGCGACGCTGAGTTGACCCTCGGATCGATCTTGGTCGAGGCGTCGCTCAGAGCCGCGCCGGGGCGTCGTGCAGCACCGAACGGCGTAGCGCAGCGCTCACCGCAGCTCCCGGACGCGCCCCTTGGCCGCCCGCCCGTAGGCACGCTGGATCTCGCGGTCGGCGTCGCGCTTGGCCAGGTCGGTGCGCTTGTCATAGCTCTTCTTGCCCTTGGCCAGGGCGAGCTCACACTTGACCTTGCCGTCGTTGAAGTACAGCGCCAGCGGTACCAGGGTGAGCCCGCCCTCGCGGATCTTGCCGATCAGCCGCTCGATCTCGCCGCGGTGCAGCAGCAACTTGCGGGTACGCCGGGGCTCGTGGTTGGTCCAGCTGCCCTGGGTGTACTCGGGGATGTGCAGGCTGCGCAGCCACACCTCGCCGTCGTCGACGGTGGCGAACGCGTCCGCCAGCGATGCCCGGCCCAGCCGCAGGCTCTTCACCTCGGTGCCCAGCAGCGCGACGCCGGCCTCGTAGGTGTCGAGGATCGCGTAGTCGTGGCGCGCCTTGCGGTTCTGCGCGATCACCTTTCGGCCCGTCTCCTTCACCGGCCCAGCGTACGCGGGGTGCCGGCAGTATCGGACCAGAGCAGGGCCCGTGACGTTCTGTGACTTCAACCACGTCAGGTGAAGTAATCAGAACTGGACATGCACCACCGCAAAGGCAGTTAGCGTTCGCCGAGGTTGCACGGGGGCGGCGGACGGACCAGTGCAACGCAGCCGGGCCGAGAAGACCGGACATCTGCTCTACAAGTACTGCGGACAGGCACCAGGACGCCCCTGAGCGGCCCGGGCGGCCTACAGCAAGCCGTTCGCAGCCAGCCACTCCTTGGCCACGGTGTCCGGGTTCGGCTTGTCCGGCGAGCCAAGCTCGGCGTTGAGAGCGAGCAGCACCGGAGTGTTCAGCTTCGCCGAGACGGCGTTGAGCACCTGCTTGACCTGCTCGGTCGCCTTCGCGGTGGTGATCAGCGGGACGACGTTCTGGGCGGCGAAGCTGCTCTTCGGGTCCTCCAGGGCGACGAATCCGTTGGCGGGGATCGACGGATCGGTGGTGAAGAGATCGGCGGCCTGGACGTCGCCGCCCTTCAACGCGGCGACGGTCAGCGGGCCACCCACGTCGAGCGAGCGATATCCCCTGAAGGTGCAGCCGTAAGCCGCTTCCAGGCCCGGGATGCCATCGGGACGGGTCTGGAACTCCGGCGGGCCACCGAAAATCATCTGCGGGCAGAACGGCGCGAGGTCGCCGATGGTCCTCACCCCGTTCTGGTCCGCGAAGGCCTTGGTGATCACCACGGCGTCCTTGTCCTCCGCGGCGGAGCGCTCCAGCAGCGTGAGGCCCTGGGGCACGACAGCCTGCAGGGCCGTGTAGACCTCGTCGGGCGCGGTCTCCTGCGCATCGGTGTTCAAGAACTGCAAGAGCACGCCGGTGTACTCGGGCACCAGGTCCAGTGATCCGTCGCGCAGACCCGGGAAGTACGCCTCGCGGCTCTGGATCGGGGGCAGGATCTCCACCGCCACCCCCGTGGCCTGTAGCGCCTGGCCGTAGATCTGAGCGAGCAGAACGTTTTCGGGAAAGTTCGCCGAGCCGATCCGGATCGGGGCGGACGCATCATCCGACCTGCCCGAACCACCGGCGAGCGGGTCGCCACCACACGCGGTCACCAGGAGCCCGGCGGCCACCGCGATGGCCAGGCAGGCGATCCGGTTCTTCATCAAGGCTCCTTCTCGGGGACGTGCGGGATCAGGTGGCGACCGGCCGGGCCGGCGCGGAACGCGGGGTGCCGATGGAGCGCGCGTCGACACCGCGGGAAACGCGCAGCCCCGGGGAGACGAGCGTGCGGTGCGCGCCGGCAAGCAGCAGGTCGGCCGCGACAGCCAGCAGCGCCACCAGCAGCGAACCCGCGGCCATCTCCGCGTAGTCGCGCACGGACAGGCCGTCGATGATGTAGCGGCCCAGTCCGCCGAGGGAGACGAACGCGGCGATCGTCGCGGTCGACACCACCTGCAGCGTGGCGCTGCGCACCCCCCCGATGATCAGCGGCAGGGCGTTGGGCAGCTCCACCTGCATCAGCACCTCGCGCTCGGTCATCCCCACCCCACGCGCGGCGTCGACGATCGCGCGGTCGACGGCCTGCACGCCGGCGTAGGTACCGGCCAGGATGGGCGGCACGGCCAGCACCACCAACGCGATCAGTGGCGCCTCCAGACCCAGCCCGATGAACCCAACGAGCAGCACGAGCAGGCCGAGGGTGGGCAGCGCCCGCAGGCTGTTGGTCAGGCTTACCACCAGGAACCCGCCGCGGCCGGTGTGCCCGACGAGCAGGCCGGCCGGAATAGCGAGGACCGCGGCGATGACGAGCGTGAGCAGGGTGTAGTAGACGTGCTCGGCCAGCCGGACCGGCACCCCGTCGGGGCCGGACCAGTGCGCCGGGTCCAGGAACCAAGAGACGACCGCGGTCATGCCGGTCGTCCCGCATTCGCGCCGACCCGGGTCCAGGGCGTGACCGCCCGCCCGAACGCCAGCAGCACCGCATCGAGGAACAGCGCCAGCACGAGGACCAGCACGATCCCCGTGATGATCTCGGCCGGGATGTCGCGCTGGAAGCCCTCGGTGAACAGCTGGCCAAGCCCTCCGAGGCCCACCAGCGCGCCGACGGTGACCATGTCCGTGTTCGACACCGCCGCAACTCGCAGTCCGGCCACCACCACCGGCACGGCGAGCGGCAGCTCCACGGCGACGAAGCGGCGCAGCGGCTTGTAGCCCATCGCCGTTGCGGCGGCCACGACGCCGTCCGGCACAGCGTCGAGCGCGTCGACCACCGAGCGGACCAGCAGCGCGACGGTGTAGCTGGTCAGGGCGATGACCACGTTGAGCGGGTTGAGGATCTGGGTGCCCAGGACCAGCGGCAACACCACGATCAGCGCCAATGACGGCACCGTGTAGAGGACGCCGGTCGCCGTGATGAGCACGCTCCGCGCCCGCGGGGTGCGGCCGGCGTACCAGCCCAGCGGGATGGCGATGACCAGCCCGAGCACCACGGGGATCAGGGCGAGCACCAGATGCTCGACGGTCAACCGGAGCACGAGGTCGGTGTTGCGCGGGATCCAGTCCCAGTTCATCTGATGGCCCCACTCACAGCCGCCTGCTCGCGGCGAGCGTCGGCGAGCGCAGCAAGCACGTCGTCGGCGCTGACCGAACCCACCACCCGCCCGTCGCCGTCCACCGCGACGCCCTGGCCCGACGGCGAGGACAGCGCCGCGTCGAGGGCACTGCGCAGCGACCCGGAACTGGTGTCGTAGAGCGAGCCGCCGGGAATCACACCGTCGGCCGTGACGGCGGCACCGTTGTCGAGACCGGCGCCGTCCAGCCAACCCTGGGGACGGTGGGCGTCGTCGACGACGAGGGTCCAGCCGCCGTCGCGGCTCGCCCGGGCGCCGAGCGCGACGGTGCGCAGCTCGCCCAGCGGCAGCGCGTCGGCCGAGAGGAAGCCCAGCCCCCGGTACCCGCGGTCGCGCCCCACGAACCCGTCCACGAAGCCGTCGGCGGGACGGGCGAGCAGGGTGCCGGGCTCGTCGTACTGGGCGAGCCGGCCGCCGGTGCGGAACACCGCGACCTCGTCGCCGAGCTTGACGGCCTCGTCGATGTCGTGGGTGACGAAGACGATCGTCTTGCCCAGCTCGGCCTGCAGCCGCAGCAGCTCGTCCTGGAGGTTCTCCCGGACGACCGGGTCGACCGCGCTGAACGGCTCGTCCATCAGCAGGATCGGCGGGTCGGCGGCCAGCGCCCGGGCCACGCCGACCCGCTGCTGCTGCCCGCCGGAGAGCTGCGCGGGATAGCGCCGCGCCATCTCCGGCCCCAGCCCGACCAGCTCCATCAGCTCCGCCGCGCGCTCCCGGGCCCGGCGCTTGGACCAGCCCAGCAGCAACGGCACGGTGGCGACGTTGTCGAGGATCGTGCGGTGCGGGAAGAGCCCCGCCTGCTGGATGACGTACCCGATGCCGCGGCGCAGCTCGGCCGCGTCGCCGGTCAGGATGTCGGCGCCGTCGACCAGGATCGTGCCCGACGTGGCCTCGATCATCCGGTTGATCATCCGCAACGACGTGGTCTTCCCGCAACCCGACGGGCCGACGAAGACGGTGATCCGGCCGGCGTCGACGGTGAGGTCGAGATCGTCCACGGCGACGGTGCCGTCGGGGAAGCGCTTGGTGACGCCCCGGAACTCGATCATCCGGGACCTCCGTGTTCTCCACGGCCCCTGGTCGGGCCGCCGCGTCGCAGAAGGTTAACCCGATCAGTGTGATGGCGCGAGGACTGTGACCGGACCGCGACCCGAGGCGCTCGCGAGCGCTCAGGCGCCGGGGGGCGGGGGCGGCAGCCGGTCGCCCGCGATCAACTCGCGTAGGCGCTTCCCGCTCATCGGGTGCGCGAAGAGCCACCCCTGGTAGGCGTCGAGGCCGATCTCACGCAACACGTGGAACTGCTCGGCGGTCTCCACACCCTCGGCAACGGTGACGCGGCCCATCGCCCGGGCCATGTCGACGACGGCGCGCGCCACGGCTGCGTCCACCTCGTCGTCTGCCACACCGGTGACGAACGCCCGATCCAGCTTCATGATCTGGGCCGGCAGCTCCTTGAGCCGGGTCAGCGAGGAGTGGCCGGTTCCGAAGTCGTCCACCGCGAACCGCACCCCCCGGGAGACCAGCTCGGCCATCGCCGCCACCGCGTGCGGTGGCAGGGCGACGAGGCTGGTCTCCACGAGTTCGAGCACCAGCCGGTCCCACGGCAGGGCGCTGGCGACGACGACCTCGGTCACCGCGGAGAGGAAGTCGACCTCGCTCGGGAGCAACCCCGCCAGGTTGACCGCGACCGCCGGGGACCGGCCGAGGTGTGCGGGCCAGGTGGCGGCCTCCCGGGTGGCCACCCCGAGCACCCACAGGTCGAGCTCGCGCAGCAGCCCGCAGCGCTGCGCGGCCGGGAGGAAGTCCTCGGGCGAGATCAGGCCGCGCTCCGGATGCACCCAGCGGACCAGCGCCTCGACGCTCTGCACGGTGCCGTCCGGTCCGACCACCGGCTGGTACTCCAGCAACAGCCCATCACCGGTGATCGCCGCGCGCAGCTCCGCTTCCAGCTCCAGGGCCGCCGTCGCGGAGCTGACCACACCGTCGGTGGCCACCGCGATGCCACCCCGACCCTGCCGGCGCTTCGCGTCGTGCATCGCCACCGCAGCGAACCGCAACAGATCAGCGGCGGCTACCTCGCCCTCGGGAGCGGGGGTGACGAGGCCGACCGATGCCGTGATCTGCACGGGCCCGCCGGGCACGGTGACGGTGACGCGGAGCAGGTCCCCGACGGTCCGGACGAGCAGGTCCGGGCCGCCGACCTCGGCGTGGTCGGCGCAGATCACCACGAACTCGTCGCCGGACAGCCGCGCTGCCGTGCAGCCCACCGGCAGCTCCCGCTGGAGCCGCCCGGCCAGCCGGATCAGCAGGTCGTCGCCGGCCTCGAACCCGAGCGAGGAGTTGACCCGCTGGAAGGCATCGATACCGCCACACACCACGGCGACCTGGTCACGCCCAGCACCCGCGAGCAGGCGGTCGAGGAGCTCCAGCGACGCCGCACGGTTGGGCAACCGGGTCAGTTCGTCGACCGTGCCGGCGCTGCGCAGGAGTTGCGCCGCGCGCCTGCGCTCGCCGATGTCGGTGCACACGACCATCCAGAACAGTCCGCCGTCGTCCGCGGTGGTCACCGCTACCGTGAGCTCGCACCACACCGTCGTGCCGTCGCCACGCAGCAGCGGCACCTCATCGATCCGGTACCCGTACCGCGCCCCGGGCGCCACGGCCCGCAGCCATGCCGGCAACGTCGTGGGCCCAGCGGCTTCCCCCGCCGGGCCGAGGACCAGCGGCTCCGCGGTCAGCACGGCGGCCCGCGTGCCGCGCAGCCGCTCGAGCGGCATGTCGAGCAACACACACAAGGCCGGGTTGGCGTCGATGAGGCGCCCGGACGCGTCCACCAGCGCCACCCCACCCGGCACCATGGCCATGAGATCGGCAAAGCGCTGACCCGAGTGTCGGACCCGGCACTCCGCCGCACGCTGGGCGCCGATATCGCGAACCACCCCGACCAGCCGCACCGGAGTCCCGTCGTCCGCGCATTCCACCTCGGCGCGACAGCTCAACCGCGGACCACCTGCGAGTTGGAGCTCAATGTGATGGTCATCGGTGCCGATCGCTCCCGACCGGAGCCCCTGGCACAGCAACGCGACCTGCTCGCCCTCCACCGGCCCGACACCCCCGTCGGGGTCGAGTCCGACCGACCGGTACAGCTGCCGCAAGGTCTCGCTGCGGCGCAGGGTCGCCGACGCCAGCTCGTAGCTCCAGGTCCCGACCCGCGCCATTCGCTCCAGCGAGGCGATCCACCGACGGTCATCGACGTGGCCCGCGTCCGGAGGCAGGGCCGCCCCAAGCTCGACGAGCACCACTGCGTGCAGTTCGCGACCCGGCAGGTCCCACCGCACCACGCGCACGCGGACGAATTCCCCGTCGGCACGGACGAGGCGCGCGTCGGCGTCGGGTCCGACGACCAGTTGCGGCAGCCGCATGCCGAACAGACCGGTGTCGTCGATGGCTACTTCGCCGGCGCTCCGCGTGGCGAGATCGCCCCCCTCGACCGGCCGGCCCGCGAGCCGGAGCAGCGCGGCGTTGACCCGGACGATGCGGTCCGAGCGGTCGCACACCAGCGAGGGAGCGCTGGGCAGGTGCACGATCTCCGGCCCACCGGCCGTGATCGGGGCGCACTCGGCCGACGCCGCCAATCCCGATGCTGCCCACTCCGACCTGCCGGCCGTCGATTCCTGCCGGGGCGGGTCGAACAACGCGGCGGGACGGGCAGGCGGCACGCGGAGGCCTTCGGAATCATCGGGCCATGACGAATCACGCCCGACTACCGGTGCCACGATGGTCCTACCACCGCTGCCGTCGAGCGTCGTACAGGTGGACGGCACCAGAGGATCACCGGGGGAGGCACCGATGCCGACGGGGCGGGCGACGCCATCGACGACCATCGCGGGTGGCGGGAGGGCGCCGCTGCCGAATACCGCCTCTCGCGACCGGTGCAGCTCGGTCCGGGCAACCGCATCGATCATCGCCCGAGGGCCGCCCGGCGAAGCTGCCAGATCCACACCGGAGTCAACGCCGTGCCCGTGCCACCGCTCGTTCATGAGCATCTCCCAGGACCGCGCCGACCGCTGTCAAACAGGACAACGACCGCGCGGCCCGGTCGATCCGGGCGAATTTCTCGATCGGCCTACATGCTGGCCGGCCAATTATCGCATTTCCGTCTACTGTGCGTGATATGTTTGATCAACGCGGCCTGGATCGTGGGGAGGTACGCGACAAGCCGATTACTCAGCGTCAGAAACTGCTGCCACTGCCGATGCGACGGCCGGTGCCACCCGCGGGTCGAACGGGCTCGGGACGATGCGATCGGCAGCCAGATCATCGCTCGCCACCGAGAAGATCGCCTCGGCTGCGGCGAGCTTCATCCGCTCCGTGATGCGCCGCGCACCGGCATCGAGAGCACCGCGGAACACGCCGGGGAACGCCAGCACGTTGTTGATCTGATTCGGGAAGTCGCTGCGACCGGTGGCGACGACGGCGGCGTAGCGGGCCGCAACGTCCGGGTGCACCTCGGGATCGGGGTTGGAAAGGGCGAACACGATGGCCCCGGATGCCATCAGCGCGAGCGGCTCCGCCGGCAGCCGGGCGCCGGAGAGACCGACGAAGACGTCCGCTCCGGCGAGGGCCTCCGCCGGGCCTCCCGAGACGCCGCGCGGATTGGTGACCGCGGCCAGGCGCGCCTTCTCCGCGGTCACGCCGGCCCGGCCCGGCACCAGCACGCCCCGCGAGTCGAGCACGACGACATCTCCCACGCCGGCCGCGAGCAGGATCCGGGCGCAGGCCACCCCGGCGGCGCCGGCCCCCGAGATGACGATGCGCAGCCCGGCCAGGTCGCGATCCTGCACCGCGCATGCCCCCCGCAGCGCGGCGAGCAGCACGATCGCAGTGCCGTGCTGGTCGTCGTGCATGACGGGGCAGTCCAGCGACTCGACGAGCTTGCGCTCCAGCTCGAAGCAGCGCGGCGCGGAGACGTCCTCCAGGTTCACCGCGCCGAAGCTGGGCCGCAGCCGCACCAGGGTCTCGACGATCTCGTCGACGTCGGTGGTATCGAGCACGATCGGGATCGAGTCGAGCCCGCCGAAGACCTTGAACAGCGCGGACTTGCCCTCCATGACCGGCAGCGCGGCGCGCGGACCGATGTCGCCAAGGCCCAGCACGGCTGTGCCGTCGCTGACGACGGCGACCAGCCGGCTCGTCCACGTGTACCGGGTGACCAGACGCTCATCGGTGGCGATCGCGCGGCTCACCTCGGCGACGCCGGGTGTGTAGGCGATGGCGAGCTCGCGGGCGTTGTGCAGTGGGATGGTGAGTCCGGTGGCGAGCTTGCCGCCGCGGTGCGCGGCGAAGATCTCCGACATGGACGGACCGGTCGCGACGGTGTCGGACAGGGTGTGCTCGGAGAAGGTCGTCATGGCGGTGCCACTTCCTCGCGCGGTGCGGATGGGGTGCCCGGGGAACGGGCACCGC
Organism: Pseudonocardia sp.; assembly: GCA_050701055.1. Lineage (GTDB taxonomy): Bacteria > Actinomycetota > Actinomycetes > Mycobacteriales > Pseudonocardiaceae > Pseudonocardia. The sequence continues at coordinate 19,614 of JBOHEO010000043.1, forward strand.
TCGCCGTGCACCGGCGGACGCGGGTATCGGCCGTGCGCGGTGCCGGACGGCCCCCCGTGGCACCCGCCGCGCGATGTCGCGACGCGCACCGACGAGGTCGGGCTGTCGGGTACGTCGATCACCCTAACGCCTGCGCCCAGCCGGGGCCGGCGGCCCGTCGTCCTGGTCACTCGCGCCGTCGCAGGATTCGCGGACGCGGCCACAACCGGGCCACGACCACGGCCTGGACGAGCGCCGGGCCAAGCGTGCGCGAGTCGGTGGAGCCGTACGGGTTGTCGCCGCGCACCCACCAACCGGGACCGTCGACCCGGAGCGCCCGCTTCACCGACAGCTGATCGTGGCGGGTGGCCCAGCGCACGAGCACGACATCACCGGAGCGCACCGGAGCACCGAACCGGACCAGCACCACGTCGCCGTCGCGCACCGCCGGCGACATCGACGGCCCCCGCACCACCACCCTTCGCCACCGCACCCGCGCCCCGTCTCCGTCCTGCCCGAATCGGAAGCCGAGAGTACTGTCGGCACTGCCAGAACGATCACCAACCAGGGAGGACCCCATGCGGCTGCTGTCCCGCATTCTCCGCCCGCGGCTGGAGGCCACCGCGCACTGCGACCTCCCATGCGGCGTGTACGACCCCGCCCAGGCCCGCATCGAGGCCGAGTCGGTCAAGGCCGTCCAGGAGAAGTACCAGGGCAACGAGGACCCCGAGTTCCGCGCTCGGGCGATCGACATCAAGGAGCAGCGAGCGGACCTCGTCAAGCACCACCTGTGGGTGCTGTGGACCGATTACTTCAAGCCGCCGCACTTCGAGAAGTACCCGGAGCTGCACGAGCTCTTCAACAGCGCCACCAAGAAAGCCGGAGGCGGCGCCGGTGGGGTGAAGGCCTCGACCGACCCGACGACCGGCCAGGAGCTGATCGACTACATCGCTCAGATTGACAAGATCTTCTGGGAGACGAAGCAGTCCTGACGTTCTGAGGCCGAGAACGGCGCTGACCAGCGAGAACGCTTCTGGTCGGTCAGCGCCGTCCTTCGTTGTCCGGATCCGCCGACGTGATCAGAAGTAGTGTCGGCGGCCGGCTACAGCCCGCCCGGTGCTTCCGAGGATGAGGAGAATCACCCCGACCACCAGCAGAATCACCCCAAGCGTCACCAGCAGTGAACTGGGCAGGACATAACCGAGCACCAGCAAGATCAATCCGAGTACGATCATTCAGACCTCCAAGGTCACGGCCAGAGCGCTACCGGAACTTTAGGGCCGGTGCTGACATCGCGCACGGCATGACGCCAGATCGAGACATTGCACGGAACCGTCGAGGCTCACCACCACCGTGCACGCCCGCCCGGCCTGTCAGTAGGGTCGGCTGGGTGGGCGGACGGATGTTCCTGCTGCGGCACGGCGAGACCGAGTGGTCTCGATCCGGGCGGCACACCGGCTGCACCGATGTACCGCTCACCGAGCGCGGCCGCGAGCTTGCCCAGACGGCCGGCGTTCTGGGCGAACGGCTGCGCGGCACCGAGGCTCCCGCGCTGATTCTGACCAGCCCACGAAGCCGGGCCAGCGACACGGCCGAGCTGGCCGGGCTGCATCCCGACCGGGCCGACGAGCGCCTCGTCGAGTGGAACTACGGCGAGTACGAGGGCCGAACCACCCCCGAGATCCGCGAGACGGTGCCCGGCTGGACGCTCTGGACCCATCCGTGCCCCGGCGGGGAGACCGTCGCCCAGGTCCAGCACCGTGCCGACGCCGTGCTCGACGAGGCCCGCGCGGTGCTCCCCGACGGCGACGTGGTGCTGGTCGGGCACGGCCACTTCAGCCGGGTCCTGATCGCCCGCTGGATCGGGTCGCCGGCCGGTGACGGCGTCCGATTCGCGATGGACGCCCCGTCCTGGGCCGTGCTGGGCGAAGAACGGGGTGTCGCCCGGCTCGATCACCTCAACGTGGCGGTCCTCGGGTGATCCGCGACATCGGGGTGGCCGATGTCGACGCAGTGGTCGCGCTCGTGCGCGACCTGGCCGACGACGAGCGGGAGGCACGGTCCTGCACGCTGAGCACCGAGCAGCTCACCGCGACGCTGGTCGCGAACCGGCCCGCGCTGGCCGCGATCGGAGTGAGCTAGCGGCTGTCAGGCAGGTCCAGCCCCATCGACCAGATTCGGGAGCGTTCGCTGATCAGCAGCATGAAGCAGCTGATCACCAGCGCACCGGTTACGATCCCGAGGACCAGCTGCTGCGACGACCCGAGCAACGAGTAGACCACCGGCAGCAGGAGCAGCTGGGTGACGATGGCCGGGCTGCGCGCCCACCGGCGCCCGGCGACCAGGCCCCCGGCCACCGCGACCAGCGCGGCACCGGCGAGGGCGAAGAAGGACGCCTGGCCGACCACGGCCGTCACCGGCAGGTCGCTGGAGAATGCCCGCACCACGAGCGCGATCGTGAAGCCGAGCCCGAGCAGTGCTTCGACGCCGACGAGCGCGCCGGCCCAGCGCACCTGTGGGGGCGGAACCGCACCGGCGACTGGGCCGGATGCGCCGTTTTCAGCACTCGTCACGTGCAGAGGATATGCCGAACGCCGGTACCCGCCGTCGTACGAGAAGAGCAGCTCGTCGCAGCGGTGACTGCCTGACCACTCGATGCAGTGACCCGGTTGGTCCACTCACCGATGCCTGTGGACCGTCGAGCCGCTAGGGGGTCGCACCTGGGGAAACAGTGGCCCATGGTGGTGGAGGACAGGCGAGTGATCGCGGGGATGTTTCCCGCATGGTCTGCCGGAGCTCGGGTAACCGGGACGGGCAGGCGGGACGAGGAAGATCGCTTGTCGCCACAGCGTCACGGCATGATAACCCAACGTGCTGGCGCTCGTTGCGATGGGTGGGTGAGGTAAGAGTTTTTTCGTCACCCAGGTGGACCTTGACCTTGAAGATCGAGCGCGCTCGTGAAACAATTCACAAGCGTGCACACCGTGACAGACGATCGGCGCGACCCCCGATCGCGCAAGTACTAAGGAGCAGAGCAATCATGGATTGGCGCCACCGCGCAATCTGCCGCGACGAGGACCCCGAGCTGTTCTTCCCTGTGGGAACCAGCGGTCCCGCGTTGCTACAGATCGCAGAGGCCAAGACCGTATGTCGGCGCTGCCCCGTGGCCACCGACTGCCTCACCTGGGCGTTGGAAAGCGGCCAGGACGCAGGTGTCTGGGGCGGCATGAGCGAGGACGAGCGGCGGGCTCTGAAGCGTCGCACTGCACGTACGCGCGCACGCACCGCCTGACCGGCCACCGCTGACTTGCCGGTCTCACGAGGTACTGCCTCATTGATGCACCGTTCGGGTCGGAAGATCCGAAAGCTCCCCGCTGCGGGCCCGAAGCCGGACACCCCGGCTCGGGCCCGCAGTTCGTTCACGGATCCCCGCTCGGTGGATCACAGAGCACGCAGCGGGAGGCGGATGACGGCCTCGGTGCCACCTCCGGCCCGCGGGTGCACCTCCAGCGTCGAGCCCAGCTCGGAACCCAGCAACGTCCTGACGATCTGCAGACCCAGCCCGTCGGAAGTCTCCAGGTCGAACCCGGAGGGCAGGCCCCGGCCGTCGTCGGTCACCACCACGTCGAGGTTGTCGGCGCGACGCTGCGCCGACACCACGACCTCACCGGTGCGGCCCGGGGAGAACGCGTGGGCGAGCGCGTTGTGCACGAGTTCGGTGAGCACCAGGACCAGCGGGGTCGCGAGCGCGGCCGGGAGCGCGCCGAAGCTGCCTTCCCGGCGGACCTTGGCCCGCGACTCGGCCGTGGCCCCATCGCCGATAGCGGGCAACACCTTGTCGACGAGCTCGTCGAGGTCGACGCGTTCAGCCACCGACGCAGACAGCGTCTCGTGCACGAGGGCGATCGAGTTCACCCTCCGCACGCTCTCCGCGAGCACCCGGCGGGCCTCCGGGATCGTCGTTCGGCGCGCCTGCAGCCGCAGCAACGCCGCGACCGTCTGCAGGTTGTTCTTGACCCGGTGGTGGATCTCCCGAATGGTGGCGTCCTTGCTCAGCAGGGCCTGGTCACGGCGACGCAGGTCGGTGACGTCGCGCACCAGGACGAGCGCTCCGGCCGCCTCACCCCGGGGCCGTAGCGGCAGCGCCCGCACCAGGACCACCGCCCCGCGCGCCTGCACTTCCATGCGCAGCGACGTCCGACCGGCCAGAGCCGCCTCGATTCGGGCCGCGATCTCGGCGGCGTCGAACGGATCCGGCACCCGCTCGCGGGTGACCGCGGCGAGCGACAGGCCGACCAGGTCGCTGGCATGGCCCATCCGATGGTAGGCCGACAACGCGTTCGGGCTCGCGTAGGACACGAACCCACCGGTGTCGAGCCGGATGAGCCCGTCACCGGCCCGCGGGCTGGTGTCGGCGCCGGCGGCGGCTGCTGCCGGCGGCGGGAATGACCCGTCCGCGATCATCTGGCAGAGGTCCGAGGCACTGCCAAGGTAGGCGATCTCCAGCGGGCTCGGCACCCGGGGCATGGCGAGGTTGGTGTCGCGGGACAGCACCGCCACCACTGACCGGCCGTGACGCACCGGCACGGTCTCCTGGCGGACCGGCACCTCCAGGTGCCAACGGGGCCCCTCCTCGCGGCAGATCCGGCCTTCACCGATCGCGCGCCGCAGCTGCGGGTGATCGACGGTATGCACCCGGACGGCCACGCAGTCCTCAGGATGCGCGGTCGGCGCCGTGGTCGGCCGCACCTGGGCAACACACAGGAACTCGCCCACCCCCGCTGACCCGGCGGGCGCGAGCAGCGGAATCCAGAGCAGCAGGTCGGCGAACGACATGTCCGCGAGCAGCTGCCACTCCACGACCACCTGCTGGAGATGCTCGACGGCGTCGCCGGGCAGCCGGGCGTGCTGGGCGAGCAGCTCACTCAGTGTGGACACGAAGACTGTCTACTCCACGGCCGTGCACTTCGGGGGACACGCGGCGGAGGCCGGTCGGGGTGGCAGACTCGTCCCGACCCGGAGGAGGAATCATGTCCCGACGTGCACGCAAGAAGCGCGACCGCAAGAAGAGCGGTGCCAATCACGGCAAGCGCCCCAACTCCTGAACTGCACACTGGGCGGGGGGCGGTGTCAGCCAGCCCTCCGCTCAGCGTGCGCGGCCGGGTGGACTTGCCGTGCCATCGAGCCCGCCGCCCGGCACCTAGCTCCGGTGCTCGATCCGGGTGGTGCGCACCTCGATCGTCGTACCCGACGGGCCCGACTCCACCCGCACCTCGGCCTGCTCCAGCACCGCGATCCGGATCTGCTGGCGCAACCGGTCCCTGAGCCCATCCGGGGCGTGTTCGCCACCGCACTTGGTGGCCAACAGCTTCTTGAGCTTCTCATCAATGCCGTACTCGGCGAGGCAGGGGCCGCACTCGTCCAGGTGCTGGGTGAGCAGCGCCCGACGGCTCTCGTCGCACTCATGGTCAAGGAACATCCAGACCTCAGCGAGCACCTCGGCACAGTTGGTCTGGTGGTGTTCGCCACGGCTCATGTCGCCGCCTCCTGCTGCCCGCGCAGGAAACCGCGTTCGCGCGCGGTGTCGGTGAGCATGTCGCGCAGTTGGCGGCGGCCCCGGTGCAACCGCGACATCACGGTGCCGATCGGGGTGCCCATGATGTCGGCGATCTCCTTGTAGGCGAAGCCCTCGACGTCGGCCAGGTACACCGCCATCCGGAAGTCGTCGGGGAGCTGCTGCAGGGCGGCCTTGACAGCGTCGTCGGGCAGCCGATCCAGTGCCTCCACCTCGGCCGACGGCAGACCCCGCGACGTGTGCTCACCGGCCTGGGCGATCTGCCAGTCGGTGATCTCGTCGGTGGGCTGCTGCAACGGCTGACGCTGTTTCTTGCGGTAGCCGTTGATGTAGGTGTTGGTGAGGATCCGGTACAGCCAGGCCTTGAGGTTGGTACCGGCGCGGAACGTCGCGAACGCCGAGTAGGCCTTGAGGAAGGTCTCCTGCACCAGATCCTCGGCATCGGCGGGATTGCGGGTCATCCGCAGCGCCGCGCCGTAGAGCTGGTCGAGCAGCGGCATGGCGTCGCGCTCGAAGCGGGAGACCCGCTCCTGCGCGGACTCCTGTTCCTGCGCCCGCGCCTGCTCAGGGGTCTGTTGGGCCGTGGCCGGGTCGTTCGGGCCGGTGGACACCGGAGTGCCGGGCACCGTGCTCCTCTCGCGCCGGGTCACCCCGCGCGAGGGGACCTCGAGTGCGGCCGCCGCATCGGCGACCGGATGACGGGTCGAGAGTACGCGCCCACCCGCGGGCTTGCTCACCGCGCGCGGCGCCGGCGGAACACGCAGCGGCTGCGGAGCGCGCATCGGTTCTGGCGGGCGATCCATCAGTGCGGGCATCACACGCGTGGCAACACCGCTGTCCGGTGCGCCATTCCCGCCGCTACTGTCGCGCCGTGGCCGGCAAGGGGACTCCAGCGACGGTGCTGCTCACGAAACGAGGCGTCGAGCACCGCCTGCACCACTATGCCCATCGCTGTGGCGAGTCCTACGGCCCCGAGGCGGCAGAGACTCTCGGGCTGGACCCGGCGCAGGTGTTCAAGACCCTCGTCGCCGAGGTGGACGGGGCGACGGCAAGCGCGGGAACGACCTCATCGACGGCCGGGCCGGCAACGACGACATCACGGGGGGTAAGGGCCGGGACGTCATCTCCGGCGGGGCCGGCAACGACACCATTCGGCTCGGGAACGATGGCGAGCGGGACATCGTCAGCTGCGGGGCCGGGAACAAGGACGTGGTACGGGGGGCCGACAGCAAGGACGTCATCGACCAGAACTGCGAGACGGTCCGCCGGTGACGGGCGCCGTGATCGTCGCGCTCCATATGTGCGACGATCACGGCACCCCGATTGATCTTTCAGGATCCGAAGGAGGAGGTGCGGCCTCCACGAGGAGTGACGGTGAGGTTGATCCCCACCGTCCGCGTGAAGACGCCGCCACCTTTCTGCGTCACGCTGCCCTGGGCGCGAGAGGAATCTTTCTTCCCTGCTGGGCTGTGGAGAACTGTGAGCTTGGGATCCGAGATTGTCCCGGCACCTCCATACGTATGGCCATACACACGATAGATCGACGAGCCGCCCGAGTTGAACCGATAGTCGGCTCGAAAACTCATCGACCAGGACACCGCGTCCCAGCTGATGAGGCAGCCATCCGCGAAGGTCGAACCGTCCGACATCCTCTTGTGACATCCGCTGATCTTCCGTGGGGCGACCAGACCGGATGTCGGGTCAGGCTCCTCGATCCGCGCCACGGTGACCGATCCGTCCGCGTATCGATCGATCGATGTCAGGAAATGGACTACCTGCGCGGTTTCCGTCGACACGGGCTTCCCTCCACTCTGCGAGTCCCATTGCCGACGCCCGGTCCGGAGATCGTCGATCAGTCGGTTTCGATCGGTCGACGGAACGGCGTAACTGGTCAACACGAGTTCCATGCGCGTGACTTCGGCCGCGGACGGCGACAGTGACCACTGAGCTGCCTGAGCCTGAATCGGTACGACCGCGACCAGCGCCTGTAATGCGACCCCCAGGACGGCCACCGTCAGTATGCGTAATTGATTCATCACAATGAGCCCCTGATTATTTAGCGCGCAAGCGGATTGGGGACCGTGCCGCTGCGGCCGCAGTTATCGCCGCCGTCCGCCTTGTTGTTGGTATTGCTGTCGGTGCAGCTCCGCACGTAGAAGCCGACGAGGTCGAAATCATCCGAGAACGTGAGATCGTTGTAGGGCTGAGCGCCGTTGCAACCGATCTTGTTCCAGCGCGGCGGCGTCGTTCGTGGCGTGTAGCCGGGGCGGCGCTCGAAGACGAGCTGTGCATAGGTTCCCCGGGCATCGCATCTGTTGTCCAACACCTGCAGGTCAATGTCGTTCATCGACCCCGGCCCGGCCCATGTCCAGGTGAGGCTCGCGGAGCCGCCTTCGCTGCTCGCGCCGCCCGGACCGCTGGTACCGGCCTGCGCCGGTCCGGCCAACCCGACCACGCTCACCAGTACCGCGGTGGTGATCAGCAAAGCTCTCGACGTACGCATCTGGATCTCCTCGTTGCTCGAATGGTTGATCGACGGTGGGAGCACTCTCACCGGCTGTGCTGATCATCGGGGGCAAGAGCCACATCTGGTTGTTTCCCGTATACGGCATCTCGCCTACGTGCGCGTTTGCGCTACCGTGGCGTCGATCGTCTGATGCTGAGGGGGCCACGGGTGACGCCGGTGCGTCGATGCTCGACACCAGATCCCCGGGCGGCGCCCAACCAGGCAGAGTTCCGCGGTTGCCTACGGGCACTCATGGTAGGGGCTGGGTTCTCGTCATTGCAGCAACTCGAGGCGGCCGCGGTACGGCGAGGCACGAGCATGCCGGTATCGACTGCTAACCGGGCCTTGAACACCGACCGACTGCCCACCGCGGAGTTCGTTCGGCGGTTCGCCATCTCGTGCGATGCCGACGTCGCCACATGGACCGCGGCGCGGGACGCGCTCGCGGACGCCAGATACCTACGAGATGGGATTCCAGACGAATCGGCACCGCCCTCGATCGTCGGTATGGAGAACGTTTCCCGAATCGACGACGTCTGCCCGTATCCCGGCCTTGCCGCGTTCAGTCAGGTCCACGCGCCATGGTTCTTCGGGCGGGAGCAGGTCACCGCTGAGCTCTTGAGCATCCTGGTGGAGCGGCTGGCCGGAACTGGACCGCTCATGGTGATCGGGCCGTCCGGCACAGGGAAATCGTCGCTGCTACAGGCGGGTCTCTTGGCCGCGTTGAGTGAGGGACGGCTACCGGGATCGACGAGTCGGACGCAACTGGTGTTCACCCCGACCGCGGACCCGGTTCAGGAACTGGCCGATCAGGTCGCCTCCGCGGCCCGGTCCGGCAATCGAGACCTCACGGCCGCCTTGCTGTCGGACCCGGGTCATGTGGTTGATGTCCTACGAGAGGCCTCCGACGCGGTGCTGGTGGTTGACCAGTTCGAGGAGATATTCACCCTCTGTTCCGACGAGCGCCATCGGCAGGCGTTCATTCGAGCTGTGTGCGCCGCCGCAACCAGCGACGACGGTCCGCCGGCGGCGCTGGTCGTCCTCGGGTTGCGCGCAGACTTCTACGGCCGATGTGCAGCCTATCCGGAGCTCATCGAGGCGTTGCGCCACGGCCAGGTTCTGTTGGGGGCGATGAACGACGCCGAACTGCGTGCTGCCGTCGAGAAGCCCGCCCATGCGGTGGGCCTGGAGCTTGAGCCCGGTCTCATCGAGATTATGCTGTCCGATCTGGGCCACGGCGACGTCATGGCCGGCGAGCCCGGCTACCAGCCCGGCGCCCTGCCGCTGCTATCCCACGCGCTGCTCGCGACATGGCAGCAACGTGATGGTCTGGTCCTGACGATCGCCGGGTACCGGTTGACCGGCGGCATCAGCGGCGCGATCGCCACCACGGCCGAACGCGCCTTCGGGCGGTTGGATCAGGGCCAACAGGAAATCGCGCGCTCGGTGCTGCTCCGCATGATCCAGCTCGGCGACGGCACCGGGGACACCCGCCGCCAGATCGATCGCGCCCGCATCGTTGCCGAGTCGGGCGATCCGGCCGGGGTCGAGACAGTTCTGGACGTCCTGATCCACGCGCGCCTGGTCACCACGCATGCCGCGAGCGTCGAGATCATCCATGAGGCGCTGCTACGTGCGTGGCCGAGATTGCGGGAGTGGCTTAACACTGACCGCACCGGGCTGCTGCTGGAGCAGCGGCTCGTGGAAGCCGCCGAGATCTGGGCCGACGAAGGGCGACATGACTCCGACCTCTATCGGGGAACCCGGCTGGCAGCCGTCCAAGAAAGGGTCGACGGCGCCCGTGACCTACCCGGCGTCGCGAGTGAGTTCTTGCGCACCTCGGTCAAGTGTGAGCGGGACGAGCAGCGCGGCGTCCTGCGACGTGCCCAGCGGCTGCGCAGGCTCGTCGTCGTGCTCAGTTGCCTGGTGTTGCTGGCGGTTGTCACGACGGCGTCTGCGGTCAAGTCACGAGACGATCTCCTCGGTCAACGCGACATCGACCTGTCCCGGGAGGTAGCCGGATCGGCCACCGCGCTGCAGGTATCCAACACCGGCCTGGCTGCGCAGCTCGCTGTGGTCGCCTTTCGCATCTCGGCCACCGCCGAAGCCCGCGGCGCCATGATGAGCACCTTGGTGAACCTGAATCTCACCAGGCGATCCGACCACGACAACTACGGTGCTGTCTGGTCCGTCGCGTTCAGCCAGAACGGTGAGCTACTCGTCGCCGCGAGCATGGACAAGATCGCCCGAGTATGGAGGCTGGGAAGTCGACCCAGTCTCGCTGAGCCGCCGATCGCCTACCTGCACCATCCCGGGGATGTGAGGTCAGCAGTTTTCAGCCCTGGTGACCGATTCCTGGCCACCTCCACCGCCGACCACACGGTCCGTCTGTGGGCCGTGGCCGACCTCAGCCAGAACGAACCGGTGGCGCGCACGCTCCCCGGACACGCTGGGCCATTAGCGTTCAGCCCCGATGGCACGATGCTGGCCACCGGCGGCACGGCCGAAACCACAGCACGGCTGTGGGATCTCACCGGCGGTGAGCCCGTCCCGATGGCCGAGGTCGTCGGTCACCGGGACGACATCCTGGCAATGGCGTTCAGTCCCGATGGCAAGACCCTCGCCACCGGCAGTGCGGATGGGACAGCACTGCTGTGGGACGTCTCCGATCCGGGCAACCCCGGCGTGGTCAGGACAATCGAGCCGGACGCCGGGTTCGTCTACGCGGTCGCGTTCGGTCCCGTCGGGCACCTCCTAGCCACCGGGCATGAGGACACCACCGCCAGGTTGTGGGACGTCGGGGCCAGCTCGCCGCTGGAGCTATCGGTCCTCGAGGGGCATGTCGGCGAGGTCGACGGCATTGCGTTCACCCCGGACGGCGACACCTTGGCCACCGCGAGCCACGACACGGCCAGCAAGTTGTGGAACGTATCCGACCCCCGTCAGGCCGTCGTCTTCGCAACACCGCTGATCGGGGACGCCGGCAGCGTGTACTCGGTGGCGTTTAGCTCGGACGGGCACACCCTCGTCACGGGCAACCAGGGCCATGAGGTGCACCTCTGGGAGACCGACACGGACCGCGTCATCACCGAGATCTGTGGGAAAATCGTCGCTACCATCACCCGTGCCGAGTGGGACCGCCACCTTCCAGGTCAGGAGTACGATCCACCGTGCCCGTCACCGGCACGAGTTGATAATTTGGTTGTCCCGCGGGTCACGCCGACACCACCGGCCGGGTCCACACAGCTGGTTGCGAGGCACAGCGACAAGTGCGTTGCGATCGAGGGCGGCGTCCCCGTTGACGGTGCGCCCGCACACCAGATCGGCTGTGCCAGCGAGCCGAGCACCAAATGGTACCTGCGGGAGGCGGCGGAGACCTCGCCCGACGGTGCCCTCTATCGCATCGTCACCGCTTCGTCGGACATGTGCCTCGGATCGTCGGACTCCGAACGAAGGGACGGCGACGCAACTCAGGTCGTGCAACGGCCGTGCACGGGGGATACCGCTGCCAGTCAGCTCTGGAGGATCGACGTGGTCAGCCGGGGCCCGGACTGGATGGACGTGCGGTTCATCAACACCGGACACAACGACTGCCTGGACATCATCAGAGAGTCGATCATCGACGGCGCGCACGTCGTGCGCTGGCCATGTGGAGATCGGTCGAAGCCGAACCAGATCTTCCGGGTGTCAAGGTCAGCTGTCGACCCCAACTGACGAGCCACCCCGCCACCGCGGCCACCAGGGCGGCGCGGTCGGCCTTGAGGGAATGGTCGCCGCGCAGCACCACCACCTCACGTCCAGGGGCCGCGTCCGGGCGGCCAAACGGGTCGCGCTCACCCTGCACGACGAGCACCGGAACCTGCGGCAGGGCGAG
>JBOHEO010000044.1:0-30971 GCA_050701055.1 Pseudonocardia sp.
TTGCCGAACCCCGACCATCTGGCAGTACTGGCCAGCCCCGGCGTTGTCAGGGCTGCTCCCACCCTCCCCGGCACCACCCGGATCAGGCTGCCCCCAGCTCCGCTGTCCCGCTGCGACAGGATCAACGGCGAAGGTCTCTCACCTCCACTCGAACCACAGCGCCTCACGGCGCACACAGGACATGCGGCAAGCCTGCGCTGCGTTGAGCCGTGGCGACGATGCCGGTCGTCGCCACGAAGCCCGGTTCGGAGCGGTGCGCCTCGAGGCCGAGCAAGAGGCCCCGATCAAGCGGGCCGTCGAGATCCAGCCGGGCCGGTGCGGAGAGCTGCCGAGCGACGGTCAGCCGGGTCTGGGCCTCGGCGCGGTCGGCATTCTGTACCGCGAGCATGGCTCCGATAGCAGCACCGATGGCCAACAGGAGCAGCGCGACGACGATCGCCGCTATGATGCGGCGCGTTCGGCGGTGCTGGCGGACGTCCTCGCCCTCCAGATCCTCCTTCGGAATGCCGTGCAGTGGGGCGGCCACCTCGATGACCGCCGCGCGAAACCTGCTGTGCCGCAGGTCGAGTTCGTCCTTGGTGCGGGCCCAGCGCACGTCGATGTGGCGTGGCTCCTCGGTGAAGACGTCCGCGAGCGCCGGCGGCACCGCGGTCGATCGGGCCCAGTTGAAGGTTCCTGCCTGCGCGTCCCAGACCCATTCGCCGTCGGTCAGGACGGGCAGCAGGGTGCCGGCCGGTTTGGTCGATCGCCAGTACGCGATCTCCTTCGCGACCCATGGAGACGCCGCGGCCGCCGGGGAAGCGAGCAGCACGAAGAAGCGCGACTCGTCCATGGCTTTGGTGATGCACGACCACAGCCCGGGGCTGGCGGCCAGCGCGGCGTTGTCGTGGAAGACCGTCAGTGCCCGACGCCGCCACCATGGCTTCGCGAAGCTGCGGAGCCCGGCCTGCAGCGTCGGGGCGAGCCGGCTGTCGGCAAGGTGGCTGTAGGAGATGAAGGCGTCGTACGCCATGCCGGCGGCTCCGCTTCGTGCTCGACCGGACCGCCCCGGTGGCGGTCACTTCCACGACAGCTTCGAATCGACCGTCGCGGACGTTACGTCCGGACGTGATCGCGGTCACCAGGGCAGGTCAGAGCGGGTGCGCGCGGCATCGCTAGGGTCGCTGGGAGCACGCACAGGGGCAGGGAGAGCCGAGTGGACCTCTACGAGTACCAGGCGAAGGACCTCTTCGCCGCGCACGGAGTCCCGGTGCTGGCGGGCCGCACCGCCGAGACGCCCGATGAAGCAGCTGCCGTCGCCGCCGAGCTGGGCGCCACCGTCGTGGTCAAGGCTCAGGTGAAGACCGGTGGCCGCGGCAAGGCGGGCGGGGTCAAGCTGGCCGAGAGCCCGGACGAGGCGCGGGAGAAGGCGCACGCCATCCTCGGCCTGGACATCAAGGGCCACATCGTGCACCGGGTGCTGGTCACCGAGGCCAGCGAGATCGCCGAGGAGTACTACTTCTCCTTCCTGATCGACCGGTCCCACCGGACCTTCCTCGCCATGGCCTCGGCCGAGGGTGGCGTGGACATCGAGCAGCTCGCGGTGGATCGCCCGGAGGCGTTGGCCAGGATCCCGGTCGACGCGATCGCCGGGGTGGACCGGGCCAAGGCCGCCGAGATCGTCGCCCAGGCCAGGATCCCGGCCGAGGTCGCCGACGCGGTCGCGGACGTCATCGTCACGCTGTGGGAGACCTTCGTCTCGGAGGACGCCACGCTCGTCGAGGTCAACCCACTGGTGCGGGACCCGTCGGGCGCGATCATCGCACTCGACGGCAAGGTCAACCTCGACGACAACGCGGCTTTCCGCCATCCCGGGCACGCAGACCTGGTGGACCAGCGCACCGAGGACCCGCTGGAGGCCAAGGCCAAGGCGAAGGACCTCAACTACGTCAAGCTCGACGGCGAGGTCGGCATCATCGGCAACGGCGCCGGGCTCGTCATGTCGACCCTCGACGTCGTCGCACACGCGGGCGAGCGCCACGGTGGTGTCAAGCCGGCCAACTTCCTCGACATCGGCGGGGGCGCCTCGGCGGAGGTGATGGCCGCGGGCCTGGACGTCATCCTCGGCGACCCGGCCGTCAAGAGTGTCTTCGTCAACGTCTTCGGTGGGATCACCGCGTGCGACGCCGTGGCGTCCGGCATCGTCGAGGCGCTCAAGATCCTGGGTGACGCGGCGACCAAGCCGCTCGTCGTGCGCCTGGACGGCAACAACGTCGAGCAGGGCCGACGGATCCTGGACGAGGTGAACCACCCGCTGGTCACCCAGGTGGACACCATGGACAGCGCGGCCGACAAGGCCGCCGAGCTCGCATCCGCGGGGGCCTGATCATGTCGATCTTTCTGAACGAGCACAGCAAGGTCATCGTCCAGGGCATCACCGGCGCTGAGGGCACCAAGCACAGCACCAAGATGCTGGCGGCCGGGACCGACATCGTCGGCGGGGTGAACGCACGCAAGGCAGGCACCACGGTCACGTTCCCGGCGAGCCCGGGTGCGGGTGTCGCGCAGGACGTCGCGCAGGACAGAGTCCGCACGGTGTTCGGCACCGTCGAGGAGGCCATGAAGGAGACCGGGGCCGACGTCAGCGTCGTCTTCGTGCCGCCGCGCTTCGCCCGCGACGCCGTGATCGAGGCGATCGACGCCGGGATCGGGCTGGCCGTCGTGATCACCGAGGGCATTCCGGTGCACGACGCCATGTACTTCTGGGCGCACGCCTGCATGAACGGCAACCACACCCGGATCATCGGCCCGAACTGCCCGGGTGTCATCTCCCCGGGAAGGTCGAACGCGGGGATCATCCCGGCTGACATTGCCGGGCCGGGGAAGATCGGTCTCGTGTCGAAGTCGGGCACGCTGACCTATCAGATGATGTACGAGCTGCGGGAGATCGGCTTCTCCACCGCGATCGGCATCGGCGGTGACCCGGTCATCGGCACCACGCACATCGACGCGCTGGAGGCCTTCGAGGCCGACCCCGAGACCGCGGCGATCGTGATGATCGGTGAGATAGGCGGCGATGACGAGGAGCGGGCGGCCGAGTTCGTCAAGGCCAACGTGACGAAGCCGGTCGTCGGCTACGTGGCCGGGTTCACCGCCCCCGAGGGCAAGACGATGGGCCACGCCGGCGCCATCGTGTCCGGCTCGGCCGGCACCGCGCAGGCCAAGAAGGAGGCCCTGGAGGCCGCCGGGGTGCGGGTCGGCAAGACCCCCAGCGAGACGGCGGCGCTGATGCGCGAGATCATCGCGGCCGGGTGACCAGGGCTTCCACGTGCACGATGGGTTTGTCGCATGCCGCTCACATCATGGACCGCTGACACCTCCCCTGCCCGCGCCCGAGGCTTGCCCCGCCGCGGCGGCCGCGAGCAGGCATGTTCGGTTGTGGGACGTCAGCTCTGGGTAGCCCGTCAGGGACCGGTCCCCGACCTGATGGGCTAGCGTTCGCGACGCCCGTATGACGGACCGCATGAGTCCGTGCGACCGTGGCATCCACACGGAGGGAGTTCGACCGATGAGCCAGCAGTCTGGGACCGAACCCGACGAGACGTCGGCCAAGCCGAAGGACCACCAGCTCGCTCCCGGCCCGGCGCGGTGGCTCGTGCTCATCGCGGCCGGTCTGGCGCTGGTGATCTACGCGCTGGGCCTTGTCGACGACCTCGGGCTGGGCGGCCTGCTCGCTGAGCCTCTGGTGCTCGGTGGGGGTCTACTGGCCGGCGCCGCGGTGTTGCCCAAGGTGGGCCGGGTGCTCGTGCCGGCTGTGGTTGTAGCCACCGTCGGCACCCTGCTGATGCTCCAGGGCGTGATCAGCACCCCGGCCCCCTCGACGATGCTGATCATCGCACTGGTGTTGTCCTTCCTCCTCATCGCGGCCGTTGTCGCGGCCGTGCTACTCGACGCGGGGATCCTGACGATGCCTGCGCCGCGTCCGTCGCCCCCGCCCGGCTACCAGCCTCCCGGCTACGGCGCTGCCTACGGTCAGCCTCCCGGCTACGGCGCTGCCTACGGTCAGTACCCGGAGCAGGGCGGCTACGGCCAGCAGGGTTACGGCGCCACCCCGCCCGGATACTCCGGTTACGGCGGTGCTCAGCCCGGCTACGCCCAGCCGGGCCAGTACGGCCCTGGTCCCGCGAGCCCATCCCAGCTCGGGCCCGGATACAGCCAGCCGACGGTTTCCTACAGCCAGCCGACGTACGGGCAGCCCACTGGGACCCCATCCGCCGGGTCGGGACCGAACGCCGGCGGAGCGCAGCCCGGCGGCTGGTCCGGCGGTCCTGCCCCGGAGTTCGCCGGTACGCCGTCGTCGGGGCCCGCGCCCGCGTCAGGTCCCGCCGCCACGCTGCCCACCGGTTCGGCCGAGGCCGACCCGGGCCATGATCAGGAACCGGCCGCGACCCCGGACTCCGGGGGCGACCGCGAGGAGCGCACCCGCGTCATCCGGCCGGGTGAACTCCGCCCGCCGGAGTGACGTCGAGCGTCCCGGGCGTCAGCACCTCTCGGCGTTTCTGCCCGATTTTCCGCCGAGGCACTGCAACGCTGCCCGGGTGACTCTTACGCTAGGCGGTTCTGATGGGGATCCGGCCGTCCCCGACGCCGGCGGTGCGCCGGTGCCGGTGGGCCTCGACCGGCTCCGTGTGTTGTCGGCCGCTGCCATGGGCACGGTGCTGGTCAGTTACGCGCTGCTCATCCCGGCGGCGGTCATGCTCACCGCGGGGGGTGGGCTGTCGCTCGACGGTGCTTTCGCGGCAGCCGTCCCGCTGTGGCTGGCCGCCCACCAGATCCCGCTGGTTCTCGAGGGCCAGCCGCTGAGTGTGCTGCCGTTGCTGCCCACCGGAGTGCTGGTTGCGGTGCTCATGATCGGTTCCGGCTGGGCGCTGCGGCGGCTGGGCGGGCGGGTCCGCGCGGATGCCGGAGCCGTCCTCGCCACCATCACCGGCGCGCATGCCGCCGTCGCGGTGCTGGGCAGTGCTCTGCTGCCGCGCGCGGCAGAGGTCGCCGCGGCACCCTGGGCCGCGATGGTCGGGGCCGGGCTGGTGGCCGGCGCGTCGGTCGGGGCGGGTGTGCTGCGCTCCTGTGCTGTGCCGGTCGAGTGGTTGCGTCGCATCCCGGACTGGTTCCGGTCCGGTCTGCGCGGCGCGATCGCGGGGCTGGCGGGGCTCGCGGTCGTCGGTGCGGTGCTGTTGCTCGCTGGCCTGGTGCTCGGTGCCGCCGACGTGCATGCGGCCTACCAGCGGATCGCGCCGGACCCCGGTGCGGCCCTCGGGGTCACCCTGCTGTCGCTGGCGTACCTGCCGAACGCCGTGGTCGCGGCGCTGAGTTGGGGGCTCGGGTCGGGGGTGACGGTCGGTACCGCCGCGGCGTCGCCGTTCGCGGCGATCCCCGGCGAGCAGTCGTCCTTCCCGCTCCTGGCCGCGCTCCCGGGGGCCACCCCGCCGGGCTGGGTAGCCGTTGTTCTCATCGCGCCCGTGGCCGTCGGGATCCTGGTCGGGGTGACCTGCTGCCGGGCGCCGGGGTCGGTGACTGGGTCGGGATCGGCGTCGACGCCGGTTTCGGGATCGGGTCCGGGTCCGGTTTCGGGATCGGGTCCGGTTTCGTGGTCGGGGTCGGCCTCGGTGTCTGCGGCGGCATCGGTCGGGCGGCTGCGGGCGGCTGCGGTGGCGGCGGTACTGGTCGCCGGCGCCGTCGGGTTGCTCGCTGTGCTGGCCGGGGGGCGGCTGGCCGCGGGCCCGTTCGACCCGGTGCGAATTCCGGTCGAGCTCGTCGTACCCGCGGTTCTGCTCTGGATCGGTGGCCCGGCAGTGCTGATCGCGGCGGTGCAGGGGACGGGTAAGCCGTGGTCGGCGCGACCGGTCATCAAGGATGCGGACCTCGACGGGATCGATCAGGCCCGCTCGATCGTGCCGGAGCAGCGCGGTCGGCGGACGGTTGCCGACCTCGTCGCGCAGCGGGCCCGGGAGGCGGCCGACCGGGACACCGGGCACAACGACCTCCCGTGAGCAACGCATGACCGTCGGGCGGCGTCACCTGCGTTACGGCATAGGCTGTCTCGGTCACTGATGATCGAGGAGCCTTCGCTTGCCCGTGTCCCCGAGCTGCTCTTTCCGGGTGGAGATACCCGTCCCGGCGCGAGTCGTGGTGCTGGTCTCGGGGTCGGGCACCCTGCTCCAGGCGCTCCTGGACGCGACGGTGGACGCAGGCTTTCCGGCGGTGGTCGTCTCGGTCGGAGCCGATCGCCCGGGCATCGAGGGGCTGGCCCGGGCCGAGCGGATCGGCCTCCCGACCTTCGTGCTCGCGCTGGCGGATCATCCCGACCGGGCTGCCTGGGACGGCGCCGTGGCTGCCGCGGTCTCGGCGCATCGTCCCGATCTCGTCGTGAGCGCGGGTTTCATGAAGATCCTCGGGCCGGGGTTCCTGACCCGGATCGGCTGCCCGATGATCAACACGCACCCGGCGTTGCTCCCGGCGTTTCCCGGAGTGCGGGCGGTCGCGGACGCACTCGCCTACGGTGTCAAGGTCACCGGCGCCACGGTGCACCTGGTCGATGCCGGCGTGGACACCGGTCCCGTCCTGGCGCAGAGCGCCGTGGCGGTGTTGCCCGGGGACACAGTGGACGCGCTGCACGAGCGCATCAAGATCGAGGAGCGGCGGTTGCTCGTGAGCACCGTCGCCGCGCTGGCCCGGCACGGGGCCACCGTGAGCGGACGAAAGGTGACCATTCCGTGAGCGAGCGACGTCCTGTCCGCCGGGCCCTGATCAGCGTCTACGACAAAGCAGGGCTACTGGATCTTGCCAAGGGCCTGCACGGGATCGGCGTGGAGATCGTGTCGACCGGATCCACCGCGCAGCGGCTCGTCGACGCCGCCGTGCCGGTCACGCGGGTCGAGCAGCTCACCGGGTTTCCCGAGTGCCTGGACGGCCGCGTCAAGACGCTGCACCCGCGGGTGCACGCCGGGTTGCTGGCCGACTCGCGCCGTCCCGAGCATCTCGCCCAGCTCGCCCAGCTCGGCATCGCCGCGTTCGATCTTCTCGTGTCCAACCTGTACCCCTTCGCCGAGACGGTGGCCTCCGGTGCGAGTCCGGCCGAGTGCGTCGAGCAGATCGACATCGGTGGCCCCGCGATGATGCGGGCGGCGGCGAAGAACCACGACAGCGTCGCTGTCGTCGTCGATCCGACCCGCTATGAATGGGTGTTGCAACAGGTCAGAGCAGGTGGGTTCGCCCTTGCCGACCGGCGCGGCCTCGCTGCCGACGCCTTCCGGCACACCGCTACCTACGACGTCGCTGTCGCCTCGTGGATGGGCAGCGTGCTGGCGCCCGAGCAGCGCACCGCGGGTAGCGACACCGTCCTCCCCTCGTGGGTGGGGGCGAGCTGGCAGCGGCGCGCGGTCCTGCGCTACGGGGAGAACCCGCACCAGGCCGCGGCGCTCTACGTCGGCGGAGCCCAGGCCGGCGGCGGTCTCGCGAGCGCCGAACAGTTGCACGGCAAGGAGATGTCCTACAACAACTATGTCGACGCCGACGCGGCGTGGCGGGCGGCGCACGACCATGACGCGCCGTGCGTCGCGATCATCAAACACGCCAATCCGTGTGGCATCGCGGTCGGCACGGACATCGCTGACGCGCACCGGTCGGCCCACGCGACCGATCCGATGAGCGCCTACGGCGGTGTGATCGCGGCCAACCGTGAGGTCACCGCGGAGATGGCTGAGCAGGTCGCCGAGGTGTTCACCGAGGTGGTGCTCGCGCCGTCGTTCGCGCCCGGGGCGCTGACGGTCCTGACCCGGAAGAAGAACGTCCGGATCTTGGCGCTGCCCGGGCCGGTCGTCCGCGGGGGTGCTGAGCTCCGGGCGGTCAGCGGTGGACTGTTGCTCCAGCAGCGCGACGCGATCGACGCACCCGGCGACGATCCGGCGTCCTGGTCCCTGGCGACCGGCGACCCGGTGTCCGCTCCGGTGTTGGCCGATCTCGCGTTCGCCTGGCGGGCCTGCCGCTCGGTCAAGTCCAACGCGATCCTGCTCGCCTCCGGTGGCGCGGCCGTCGGTGTGGGGATGGGGCAGGTCAACCGGGTCGACGCCGCCCGGCTGGCCGTCGCTCGCGCCGGTGACCGGGCACGTGGTTCGGTCGCCGCGTCGGATGCGTTCTTCCCGTTCCCCGATGGGCTTCAGGTGCTGCTCGGCGCCGGGGTGGTCGCGGTGGTACAGCCCGGTGGGTCGGTGCGCGACGAGGAGGTGGCGGCCGCGGCGGCGGCCGCCGGCGTGCCGCTCTACCTCACGGGCACCCGCCACTTCGCCCACTGAACCCATCAGCATCAGCCCGCGATGAGCGGGCTAATTGCGGTGGACATGCTTATCCCTCTCTCTCGTAGTCAGATTGTGGACGAGGGTTGGCGGAGCCCAGCCGCCGGAACATCAACTACGTCAAGAGGCTTCGCCAGCCCATGGATCAGAGCGGTCGATATTCGATCTTGCTTCCTAGTCCTGCTTGCTGCTCCCGCTAAAACCAGCGAGGAGCCGAGCAGGTCACGGTGTCTTGCGTCGAATTCGCGGACTGCGGCAGAGCTGGCGTAGGGCTCGGCTGCGGACCGGAACTCGGCAAACCATCGGGCCCGCGGTGCCGGGGTCGGGGTTGTCCCTGAACGGGTCCGGTGGCCCGGGGCGGGATGGTGGGGCTGAGCTGGTGGCACCGGTGGTGGTCGCCCCCCGACGCTGCCGCCGGTGCCACCTCCCGCGACGCGATCGCCATGTTGTTGGTGTGGATGACGTGCGTGGTCGACGGCCACTGACCGACGACCGGGCGTCGGCGGGGTTGGAGCGGGGCCTGGGCACCTATGACGCGGTGTGCGGTCGCACGATCGCGCCGCAGGCGATGACCGGCGAGCCTGGCCGGCGGTGCGCCGAGTGCTGCTCGCGGCTGCGCATGTTGTGCAGCCGGCCGAGTCGCACCAGGTGGTGGTGCGGCCGTGCCGCTGGCCGTCACCGCCGCTGAGCTGCCGCCGGGTTGGTCCATGTGCAGGTTCGTTCTGCTGTGAGCGTGGCCGACGGAATTCCCCGGCGCGGCCTTGAGGGGGCACGTTCGAAGCGCTACTATTCGAACATATGTTCGGTACGAGCAGCTTCCTGGGGGCTGTCCCGAACGACGCAACCGAGACGGGGAGGGCGTGCTCGTGGTCGAGTCCGGTGCCGCGCTCCGAGATGTGGCGAGTCGGTTGGAGCTGGCCCGTGGCCTGCTCCGCCGCATGGAGGATCGGTCCGCGAACGTACGGCCCGTGGTCGCCCCGGAGGCTGACGGTCGGGTGTTGCCGGTCGCCGGGCCGATGGCCCGGCTGTTTCCGGCCGGCGGTCTGCGCCGCGGGTCCACCGTCGCTCTCGGTGCCGGCCCGGGAGTCACCTCGCTGCTGTTCGCGCTACTCGCCGAGGCTTCGGCCGGCGGTGCCTGGGTGGGGGTGATCGGCCGCCCCGGGTTGGGGTTGGTGGCGGCGACCGAGGCCGGGCTGCTCCTCGAGCGAGTGGCGCTGGTCCCGTATCCGGGTCACGATCTGGTGGCGGTCACCGCGGCGCTGCTGGATGGGCTGGACATCATTGCGGTGGCTGGAGCGGAGCGGGCCGCCGACCGGCAGCGGCTGGCCGCCCGGGCCCGGCAGCGCGGCGCGGTGCTGCTGGCGCTCGGCCCGTGGCCGGGAGCGGACGTCGAGCTGAGTTGTGCGGATGCCCAGTGGGAGGGGTTGGGCGCAGGGGCCGGGCGGCTGTGCACGCGCAGGCTCCTGGTGCGGCTGCGCGGGCGGGGGATCGCCTCGGCTGAACGAAGTGCGCGGCTATTGCTGCCTGCGTCGGGCGGTGGGGTCATGCCTGCCACGGTGACCACCGGGGCAGGCCGGAGGCGGGGGAGCGGTCCCTCGAGGTTGGGATGAGCGCCGGGGTGATACGGGTGCTGGCCCTGTGGTCGCCCGACTGGCCGGTCACGGCGGCGGCCCGGGTCGCCGCCGTCCCTGCCCACCGTCCGGCGGCGGTGATGGTGGCCAATCGGGTGTTGGCCTGCTCGGCGGTCGCACGGGCGCATGGTGTACGCCGTGGCCTGCGCCGCCGGGAGGCGCAGGCCCGGTGCCCCGAGTTGGTGGTGTTGGCTCGCGACCCGGACCGCGATGCCCGGGTGTTCGAGCCGGTGGTGGCCGCGGTCGAGGAACTGGCGCCGGGGGTGGAGGTGGTACGGCCAGGGCTGGTGGTGCTCGCCGCGCAGGGACCCGTCGGGTACTTCGGCGGGGAGCGGGCCGCCGCCGAGCGGCTGGTCCACCAGGTTGCGGCAGGTGCCGGCGTGGAGTGTCAGGTGGGGCTCGCCGACGGCCTGTTCGCCGCCGTGCTCGCGGCCCGCCGCGGCGTGGCCGTCGAACCTGGCTGCACGCCCGGGTTCCTCGCTCCACTCGGGGTGGAGGAGCTGGACCGTGAGCCGGAGGTCGACCGGTCCGAGCTGATCGGGCTCCTGCACCGGCTCGGGCTGCGCAGCCTCGGGGCGTTCGGTGCCCTGGACGCTCAGGACGTGGCGTCCCGGTTCGGTGCCGACGCGGTGCTCGCCCACCGGCTGGCCCGCGGCCTGGATCCTCGCCACCCGGTGCGTCGCCGTCCGCCTGAGGAGTTGGCCGTCGAGGTGGAGCTGGACCCACCCGTCGACCGGGTCGATGCCGCCGCGTTCGCCGCGCGCGGGTTGGCCGAACGGCTGCACGGGTCGTTGGCGGGGCACGGGTTGTCGTGCACCCGGCTGGGGGTAGTCGCGCACACGGTGGCGGGTGCGGAACTGCACCGGATCTGGCGCTGCGCCGAGCCGCTCACCCCGGCGGGCACCGTCGACCGGGTGCGCTGGCAGCTCGACGCCTGGCTCGCTCAACGTCCTCGCCGGTGCTCGTCGGCAGCGTTCGCCGGGGTTGCTGTGTCTGATGGTGAGCTCGCAAGCTCACCTGCCCGGGACGGCTCCGGCGCGGTCTCCCGGTTGCGGTTGGTTCCCGAGGAGACGGTCGTCGCCGGGGCGCTGCAGCTCGGGTTGTGGGGTGAGGTCGGGGAGGCCGACGAGCGGGCCGGTCGGGCGTTGGTCCGGGTTCAAGCGCTGCTCGGGCCGGAGTCGGTGGTCACCGGGGTGCTGATCGGCGGGCGGGAACCCGCCGAGCAGGTTCGCCTGGTGCGCTGGGGTGACGACCGGGAGACCGGGGACGCGGGGCGCGGACCGGGCATGATCGGCATTTCGGAACCAGGAGCCGCGGGTAGCGCGGTCACGGGCGCCCAACCGTCGATCATGGCAGCAGGTGAGCCCGGTGCTGGAGTATCGGGAGACCGCGCGGGCTCGGGAGACCGCGCGGGCTCGGGAGACCGCGCGGGCTCGGGAGAACGCGCGGGCTCGGGAGAACGATCTCCGATCGGCCGCCGCCGACCTCACGCTGCCCGCCGGTCGACCAGCAACCGAGGCCGCCCTGCGGTCCGGGAGCCACCGCGATCCTGGCCGGGGCGGCTCCCCGCACCGTCCCCGGCCACCGTGCCAGCCGAACCACTGCCGGCCGAGCTGCTCGACGCGGCCGGACAACCGGTGCTCCTCACCGCGCCGGATCTTCTCACCGCGCCACCGCACCGGATCGCCGTCGACGGCGGCCATGTGCATGAGGTACAGGGATGGGCCGGCCCGTGGCCGCTGCGGCAGCGATGGTGGACGTCGGACGGTGTCGACGGGAGCCGGGTGCAGGTGGTGTGTGACGACGGGGTCGCGCTGCTGCTGCTCAGTCGGGATGGCCGCTGGTGGGTCACCGGTGTCTATGACTGACCGCCGTCCGATCTTTCAGTCGGCATCCCACCGAGCGAGCCCTGACCAATGCAGCTCGACCAAATCCTCCGGATCACCACGAACGAACTCCGGATGCGGGGTGAGCCTCGCCAACTTCGACGGGGGATTGTCGGCGACGATCCGCAGCCGTCGACCTTGCGTTCGATCTCCAGCGGGCCGCCGGTCTCGAGGACCTGGTCCAGGAGTCGGTAGATGTTCGCCGGCAGCTCCGATGAGCTCATCGTCATACGCGCCTCCACGTCCGTACGCATCAATGGCGTTGCCCGTACGTGATCATCCAGTCAGCTCGCCGGTGGACAGGGCGAACTGGGCGAGCGCTGCGGCAACCGCATCGACGTTGCGGTCCAGTGCTGTGCGGTCGACGGCGTCGATCCGGTCGCAGATCTGGTGGTAACACGGGTCGAAGGGGGCATCCGCGGTGCCACCCCAGCGCTGCGCCTGCTCTGCGGTCTTCGTGTCCTCCCCGCCGGTGAACAGGCCCCCCGAGGGGATGGCGGCGTCGATGAACGGGCTGTAGTCCGAGCGGCCATCGAAGTCGGTGCCCTCGGTGGCCGTCACACCGGCCGCTGCGAGTCCTTCCGCCAGCACGCGTTCGATGACGGCGGAGCCCGCTGGGCCCGGCCCGGCCCCCTCGGCGTCCGAGTCGTCGCCGTCGTAGATCAGGTATCCGGCGTTGGGCGAGGCAACCATGTCGAGGTTCAGATAGAGCGCGATCCGCTTCCGGTCGGCCTCCGCAAGCCCGCCCACGTACGACGTCGACCCGACCAGTCCTACCTCCTCCGCGCCCCAGAACGCGAACCGCACGGTGTTCGCCACCGGGGGCGAATCGCCCAGCCGCACCGCGGTCTCCAGTAGCGCGGCCGTACCCGATCCGTTGTCGTTGATGCCCGGCCCGTCCGGCACCGAGTCCAGGTGGGCGCCGGCCATCACGACCTCGTCGGGGTTGCCGGTCCGGGTTTGGGCGATCACGTTGCGGCTATCGGCTTCCTCCACTGTCGCCATGAGTACGAGGGTGGTCGGGGTGCCGGCCCGACCGACCAGCGCCGCGCCGTCGGCCTGGCTCAGCCCGGCGACCGGCACCGTGCCCGCGACGTCGTTGCCCAGTGTCGCGGCGGCTAGCGGTCCGTCCACGTTGTTGACCATGAGCACCGCGCCCGCGCCGGCCGCGGCGGCGGTGGTGGCCTTCTGGTCGAACGTGCACGTGCCTCGGCGTACCAGCACGATCGCCCCGGCCGGGACGCCGGCGAAGTCGGCCGCCTCGCAGCCTGAGGTGTCATCCTGCGCGATGACGGCCAGCGGCGCTGTCAGGCCTCCCTCCGGGGTGCTCGGAGAGAACTCGAGCGCGGTGACCGACACCGGCGCGCCGTCCACGGTCAATCGCACCTCTCGCAGCTCGAACCGGCTCGCGGTGAACGACGGTATGTCGACCTGGTAGCCGGCATCGCGCAGCACGTCTGCCACGTACTCCACACTTGCGTCATACCCCGGCGTGCCCAGTGCCCGGTTGCCACCGTTCGCGTCAGCGATTCGCTGTAGCTCGTCGAGATGGCGGTACGCGCCGTCACCGGTGACCGATTCCACCAACCGCTGGGGTAGGCCGGGATCCGGAGGTGGCGGGGCGGGGGCGCTGCACGCCACGAGCACCGCCACCGCCCCGACTGCTGCGGCCAGTCGGGCAATGGTCGTCATCCTCATAGTGAGAGTGTGCCGGTACCTGTCGCAGATCTCTTGGAAGTCTTCCCGCACGGCCTCCGGTACAGGTTGGCAGCTACGTGCCGTCTACAGGTTGATGCCAGGTATTTGCGCTGACAGGTCACCATCGGCGGCGATTCGCGCATTGAGCCGAATTCGAACATATGTTCGTATATACTGCCTGTCATGGGCTGGGACAACCCGGACGTACCGTGGTCGGAGCTGGAGGCTGCGCTCTCCGGCCGTCCTCACGACGGGACGAGCCTCATCGGGGGCGTGCAGACGGGCGACGGTGGCGACAGCCCGGCCTGGTCACGCAAGCGCCCTCCGTACGAAGCCCCAGCACTCCCCGATCCGGCCGCGCGTGTTCCGTTCGCCGAGCTGCACTGCCACTCCAACTTCAGCTTCCTCGACGGCGCGAGTCACCCCGAGGAGCTGGTGGAGCAGGCTGCTCGGCTGGGACTCGACGCGCTCGCGCTCACCGACCATGACGGCATGTACGGGGTGGTCCGGTTCGCCGAGGCCGCAAGGAAGCTGGGTGTGGCCACGGTCTTCGGAGCCGAGCTGAGCCTCGGGCTCACTGCCCCGCAGAACGGCGTGGCCGACCCGGAGGGCAGTCATCTGCTGCTCCTGGCCCGCGATCCCGACGGCTACCGTGCGCTGTGCCGCACGATCAGCACCGCGCAGCTGCGGGGCCAGGAGAAGGGCCGCCCGGTGTACCACCTCGATGAGGTGGTGGACCACACCGCCGGGCACGTGCTGGTGCTCACCGGGTGCCGCAAGGGCGCGGTCCGCCAGGCGCTGCGCACCGGCGGTCGGGCCGCCGCGGCGGTGGCGCTGCGGGCTCTGGTCGAGCGGTTCGGTGCCGACCACGTCGCCGTCGAGCTCACCCATCACGCACTGCCCACCGACACCGAGCGCAACGACGCTCTCGCCGACCTCGCCCGCGAGACGGGCGTCCCCACGATCGCCAGCACTGCCGCGCACTACGCCACCGCGGACCGGTTCCCGCTGGCCACAGCATTGGCCGCGGTGCGGGCCCGGCGCAGCCTGGACGAGGCCGACGGCTGGTTGCCGCCGGCCGGCACCGCGTACCTGCGATCCGGCGCGGAGATGACGACCCGCTTCGGCCACCGGTATCCCGGTGCGGTGGCTCGGGCGGCGGCGTTCGGTGCCGAGTGCGCGTTCGCCCTCGACCTGGTCGCCCCGGAACTCCCACCGTTCGCCGTCCCGTCCGGACACACCGAGGCGAGTTGGCTGCGTGAGCTCACCTACCGCGGGATGGCGCGGCGCTACGGCAGCTACGCGGAGTACCCGCAGGCCGTCAACACGGTGGAGAAGGAGCTGATGATCATCGAGGCCAAGAACTTCCCCGGCTACTTCTTGATCGTGCACGACATCGTCGAGTTCTGCCGCCGGTCGGACATCCTCTGCCAGGGTCGGGGGTCGGCGGCGAACTCCGCGGTCTGCTACGCCCTCGGCATCACCAACGTCGACGCGGTCGCCCACCGGCTGTTGTTCGAGCGGTTCCTGTCCCCGGCCCGCGACGGTTACCCCGACATCGACCTGGACATCGAGTCCGGCCGCCGCGAGGAGGTCATCCAGTACGTCTACGGCCGCTACGGTCGGGGTTGCGCCGCCCAGGTGGCCAATGTGATCACCTACCGGCCGCGCTCGGCGGTGCGCGACATGGCCAAGGCGCTCGGGTTCTCGCCCGGCCAGCAGGACGCGTGGAGCAAGCAGATCGAGCGCCGGCCCGGCCTGAGCCCCGCTCGCAGCGGCGAGGCATCGACACAGACCTCGACGATGGCGTCGGCCGGAATGCCCGAGCTCGTGACGACACTGGCCGATGAGCTGCTCGGCTTCCCGCGCCACCTCGGCATTCACTCGGGCGGCATGGTGATCTGCGACCGCCCGGTCTCTGAGGTGGTGCCCGTGGAGTGGGCCCGCATGCCGGGGCGCACGGTCGTGCAGTGGGACAAGGACGACTGCGCGGCGGCCGGGCTGGTCAAGTTCGACCTGCTCGGCCTGGGCATGCTCACCGCGCTGCACCTGATGATCGACCTGGTCGCCGAGCACCACGCGGAGCACATCGAGCTGCACGAGCTCCAGCCCACCGATCCCGAGGTCTACACGATGTTGCAGCGCGCGGACACGGTCGGGGTGTTCCAGGTGGAGTCCCGGGCCCAGATGGCCACCCTGCCCCGGCTCAAACCGCGGACGTTCTACGACCTGGTCGTGGAGATCGCACTCATCCGGCCCGGCCCCATCCAGGGTGGCTCGGTGCACCCCTACATCCGCCGGCGCAACGGGCTCGAGGAGTGGGAGCACGACCACCCGCTGCTGCGCAACGCTCTCGACAAGACCCTCGGCGTTCCGCTGTTCCAGGAGCAGCTCATGCAGGTCGCGGTGGACGTGGCCGGGTTCTCCGCCGCCGCCGCCGACGAGCTGCGCCGGGCGATGGGCGCCAAGCGGTCGGAGGAGAAGATGGAACGGTTGCGCGAGCGTTTCTTCATGGGCATGGCGGCCAACGGGATCTTGGGCGGGCTGGCGGAGAAGATCTTCGCCAAGATGCTGGCCTTCGCGAACTTCGGTTTCCCGGAGAGCCACTCGATCAGCTTCGCGTCGCTGGTCTATTACAGTGCCTGGTTCAAGCGGTACTACCCGGCGGCCTTCTGCGCAGCGCTGCTGAACTCCCAGCCGATGGGCTTCTACTCCCCGCAGTCGCTGGTGGCCGACGCGCGGCGGCACGGGGTGCGGGTGCGTGGCCCGGATGTCAATCTCGGCGCGGCGGGTGCGGTGCTCCAGCCCGACACCCGCAGCACGGGCGGGCAGGCGATCCGACTGGGCTTGGCGGCGGTGCGCTCGATCGGCGACGGGCTCGCCGAGGAGATCGACGCGGAACGAGGCCGTGCTGGTCCTTTCAGGAATCTGGCCGACCTGGCCCGGCGGGTGCGGCTCACCGTGCGCCACGCCGAGGCGCTGGCCACGGCGGATGCGTTCGGCTGTTTCGGGGTGGATCGCCGCTCGGCGTTGTGGGCGGCGGGGGTGGTCGCCTCGGTGCGACCCGACCAGCTTCCCGGCACGGCGGTCGGACTGGACGCGCCCGCGTTGCCGGGGATGACCGCTGCCGAGCTCACGGTGGCCGACATATGGGCCACCGGGGTCTCGCCGGACAGTCACCCGATCCAGCACCTGCGGGAGCGGCTCGACGAGCTGGGCGCGGTGCGCATCGACGGGTTGGGCGCGATCGGCCTCGAGATCCCCGTCGGTGATCCGGAGCGGCGCCCCCCGCGGGTGTTGGTCGGGGGCCTCGTGACGCATCGGCAGCGTCCGGCAACCGCACGAGGGGTGACGTTCCTGAACCTGGAGGATGAGAGCGGGATGCTCAACGTCACCTGCTCGGAGGGGCTGTGGGTGCGCTATCGCACAGTGGCGATCGGTAGCGCGGCGCTGCTGGTGCGGGGCCGCCTGGAAGGCAGCCCGGAGGGGGTGCTCAACCTGGTGGCCGACCGGCTGCAGCGACTGGTGCTCACGGTGGCGGTGAAGTCCCGCGACTTCCGATGAGGCATCGCCCGCCAACCGGCCGATGCATCGGGCTGCGAGGATGACCCGGTGACGGCGACGGTGATGGACGGCAAAGCCACCCTCGGTTCGATCCTGGTCGAGCTGGGTGGTCGGATCGAGAAGCTGGCCGAGGGCGGCAGCACTCCCGGCCTCGGCACGCTGCTGGTCGGTGACGACCCGGGATCGCACTCCTACGTCCGTGCCAAGCACCGCGACTGCGTCAAGGTGGGGATCACCTCCATTCAGAAGGAGCTGCCCGCGGACGCCACCCAGGCCGAGGTCGAGCGGGCCGTCGACGAGCTGAATGACGATCCCGCGTGCACCGGGTTCATCGTGCAGCTCCCATTGCCGACGGGCCTGGACTCGGGCGCGGCGCTGGAGCGGATCGACCCGGAAAAGGACGCCGACGGTCTGCACCCGGTGAACCTGGGCCGCCTGGTGCTCGGCGAGCCCGGCCCGCTGCCCTGCACACCGCGGGGCATCGTGGAGCTGTGTCGCCGCTACGGCGTCGAGCTCGTGGGCGCCCGCGCCACCGTGCTCGACGTCGGGGTGAGCCGCACGGATCTCGGCCTCGTCGGCGATGTCACGCCGGAGGTGGTCGAGGTCGCCGGGCTGCTCGCGCCGATGCCCGGTGGGGTGGGTCCGATGACCAGGGGGATGCTGCTGACGAACGTCGTGGAAGCAGCCGAGCAGGAACGCCGGGGCTGAGCCGGTGGTCGGACGGGACCTCCGGTCGCGGCTTCCGGTGTGGGCACCGGCGGCGCTGGTGCTGGCGATCGCCGCGGTCGGCCTGGTCCGGGTGCTCACCCAGCACTGGCGCGAGGGGGCCGCGTTGCTCGGCGGGGCGTTGCTCGTCGCGGCGGTGCTGCGGGCGGTGTTCCCGGACGATCGTGTCGGCCTGCTCGTGATCCGCAGCCGGGTGATCGACCTGCTCTGCTACTGCGGGTTCGGGCTCGTGACGATCGTGCTCGCGGTGACGATCGCCCGGGGCGCGGTCCCCTTCGGGTGAGCACGGGCTTGCTCAGTCCTCAGGAAGATCGGCCGCCACGCTCCGGCAGAAGTCGGCGGCGGTGGTGGCGGTGAGGGCAACGTCGAGGAGCTGTTCGAGCCAGCGCGAGTGGCGGGCGACGGCGTCGGGCTCGGTGAGCTGCAGCACGCCGCCGATCGTCTCAATCCGGATCAGGTCGCGATCGAACATCGCCCAGCCCGAGGCCGGTGTGACCGGGGAGTTGACCGTGAACGGGACAACGCCGAAGGTGTGACCGGGCAGGGTCGCCATTTCGGCGAGCTGGGTGAGCTGCCGGCGCAGAGTAGCGGTGGTCATCTGTCCGATTCGGGTGCGCAGGGTGGCCTCGCCGACGACGTGCACGAACTCGCGGCCGGGTTCGTAGAGGATGGCCTGCCTGCGGATCGTGGCGGCGATCACGTGGCCGAGCTTGTCCGGGGGGATGTCGTTGTCGGCCGGGAACTCATTGCCGAGCGCCTTCTCCCGCATGTAGTCCGGGATCTGCAGGCGGTCAGGGACCAGCGATGGCTGGTACTCGGCGATGAACGTGCACGACCGCGCGAGGGCGGTCAGCTCGTCCTGCAGGGACAGGGCGCCGCCGGTCTCGGCGATCCGGTCCTTGTGCGCGCCGTACTCGGCGGCGACCTTCTCCCGCAGCGCGAGCAGCGGCGCCGGGTCGGCGCCGGTGGCTCCGGCCCATGCTGCGATCTCCTCGGTCGTCGGGAGCTGGCGACCGGTCTCGATCTTGGAGATCTTAGGTTGTTTCCAGCCGGCACCGAGGGCGGCGGCGAGCTCGGTGCCGGACAGGCCGGCGGCCTCGCGGACGGCACGCAGCCGGGTGCCAAGCCCGCCGATGGCCCGGGCGATCGGGGGTGGGGGTGCAGGCAATGCGGGTTCGTCTCCGTGGTCAGTCGGTGGGTGGCCGAACGTACTCCGCTCCATGTTCCCGCGCCGACGGCTCGCGCCAGCTCGGGTCGCGTACCACATCACGTTCCGCGGGACGACGTGGATCTTCCGCGACGGGCAGGCCCGGGGTGTCAGCGGGCGTAGAGGGTGCGCACAAGGTCCTCGATGGAGGGCTCCACCACCGTCAGGTCGCGGATCTCCACCAGCCGGCTGATCTCGGCGATCAGCTCGGCGGCGGTGGTCGCCGCCGGTGTGAATCGCAGGCGCTGGCGGAGCCCGCCGGCCTCGACGGCGACGTGGTGCACCCCGGCCAGGCCCACCAGAGCAGGCCCCGGTTCGACGAGTTCGACGACGAGCTCGCGGGATCCACCGGAGCGCCGGCGGAGCGCGGCCAGGTCGTCGTCCACCAGCACCCGGCCGCGGTCGATCACCACGACCCGCCGGCAGAGCCGCTCCACGTCGGGCAGGTCGTGGGTGGTGAGCAGCAGGGTGACGTCGCCACGTGCGTTGACCCCGGCGAGGAACCGGCGCAGGCGTTCCTTGCTGGTCAGGTCCAGCCCGATCGTCGGCTCGTCGAGGACCAGCAGCTCCGGGCCGTGCAGCAGCGCCGCGGTGACCTCACCGCGCATCCGCTGGCCAAGGGAGAGCTGCCGCACGGGAGTCTGGAGGAACGCGGCCATCCCGAGCAGTTCGATGCACTCCTCTCGCCGCGCCCGGTAGACCTGCGCGGGCACCCGGTGGATCGCCGCGTGCAGGTCGAAGCTCTCGGTGAGTGGGAGGTCCCACCACAGCTGACTGCGCTGGCCGAACACGACGCCGATCCGCCGGGCCAGCTCGCGGCGTCGGCGTGCCGGATCCAGCCCACATACCCGCGCGTGTCCGGCGGTCGGAACGAGCACCCCGGTGAGCATCTTGATCGTGGTCGACTTGCCGGCGCCGTTGGGTCCGAGGAAACCCACGGCCTCACCGCGCGCCACCGTGAGCGTGACGTCGTCGACAGCCACCACCCGGGTGCGTCGCAGCCGGGTGCCGACCAGGAACTCCCGGCGCAGCGCGTCGGACTCGATGATCTGAGCTGTGTTCACTTCTCGCTCCGCAAGCGTCGCTCGGTGTTCACTTCTCGCTCCGCAAGCGTTCGGGCCGGTTTGCGCAACTCGCCATGCCGGTTTGCGCAACTCGCCGTGCCGGTTTGCGCAACTCGCCGTGCCGGTTTGCGCAACTCGCCGGGCCGGTTTGCGCAACTCGCGGTCGGTCATGAGCCCGTCCCCTGGTAGTGCCGCACCCCGGCCCGCCAGACCAGCGCCGCCGCGGCGACGGTCAGCACCGCGACCGCCGGCGAGCTCCAGCGCAAGCCCGCCGGCAGCCCGAGCGGGTCGGGCTTGCCGAGCAGGGCGAGCGCGGGGAAGTAGGCGACGAACGCCGACGGGATGAGGAAGCAGATCAGCCGGCGCAGCCACGGCCCGTAGATCGTGATCGGGTAGGAGGTGGAGTAGTTCGAACCGTAGGTGAAGGCGTTGGCCACCTCACGGGCGTCCACCAGCCAGAACGCCACCGCGCTGGCGCCGATCCAGACCGACCCGAGGATCACCGCGCCGACCAGCGGTGTCGTCACCAGCAGCACGGCCCGGCCCAGATCCCAGTCGATGTCCGAGCCCGCGACCGCGACGCCGAGCACCACCAGCCCGGTGACGACCCGACCGATCCGCTTGAGCGAGATGTCCGCGCTGAGCAGCTGGGCGAGCGATCCCAGCGGCCGCAGGAGCAGCACGTCGAACTCGCCGCTGCGGATGAACTCGGGCAGCTCGTCCACCTGCGCGACGGCGAGCGAGGCCAGCCCGAAGGCGACCGAAGCCAGCCCGTAGAGCAGCACGACCTCGCCCGCCCGGAAGCCGCCGAGCGACCGCACCTGCGTGAACACCACGAGGATCGTGACCAGCTCGACGCCCTGGCCGAGCACCTGGGCGAGCACGTCGAGGGCGAAGGACGCCGGATAGGCGAGCTGGCCGCGGATCCGGGAGGCCAGGATCCGCCGGTAGACGGTGCCGGTGGGAATGGCCGCAGCGCTGCCCGTTCGACCCGGCAAGCAGGTCTCACCCACCCTGTACCACCAGCCGTCGCGACCCGCGAGCGAGCACCACCCGCCCCACCACCAGCAGCACGACCGTCCACCCGAGCTGGTGGGCCAGCAGTGCGAGCGGGTCGCCGCGCTCGATGAAGACGTCGATCGGCACCTGGAACAGTGCCGGGAACGGTGTCCACCACAGCACGTCCTGCGCCCACTGCGGGAACCACGCCAGCGGCAGCAGCAGCCCGCTGAGCACGCCGCCCGCCACACCCCAGAGCCCGATCACGCCGCGCGCGTCGAGCAACCAGAACGCGCTGGCGTTGAGCAGGAAGCGGATGCCGAAGCTCACCACGACCGCCGACAGCACCGCCGCCGCGAACAGCAGCCAGGTCAGCGGCCGCTCCGGCCAGCGGAACGGGAAGAACAGCGCGCCGACGAGCACCGGTGGAATCAGCCGGATACCCATGGCGTAGCCGGCGCGACCGAGGTCGCCGGCGAGGAGCGCCGGATACAGATCCCACGGCCGGCCGAGGTCGATAACGACATCGCCGGTGCGGATGCGTCGGGAGAGCTCGTTGTCGCCCCACAGCAGCACCACCGACAGCAGCCCCTGTCCGATCCAGACGTAGGTGACGGCGGTCGGGACGTCATAGCCCGCGACCGTGCCGCGTTCAGCGAGTACGGCGACCAGCACAGCTACCTTGATCAGCCCGAACACGACGTTCGTGGTGAGGCCGGCGAGGCTGGCCTGCGGGTAGCTCGCGTGGCGCAGGAACCCGGCGCGGACCAGCTGTGGGTAGGGCGCGAGCACGCCTTGCCACGTTACGGGCAGGCGCAAGTAAGTTTCAGCTGGTGACGATCCTGAGCTTCTCGTCGACGGCGCGGATGCCGTCGGGCAGCACGTGCGGCGGAATGGTTACCGACGTAGAGGGAAACGAGTGAGCGAGGCGATCAGCCGGGCGGAGTTCGACGACGACCGGTGGATGACGCTCGCCCTGCAGCTGTCCCAGCTGTGCTCGAGGAGCGAAACGGCGTACTCGGTCGGCGCGGTCGTCGTCGGATCGGACGGCGTGGAGATCTCACGCGGATTCTCGCGGGAGACCGACGACAAGGTCCACGCGGAGGAATCAGCACTTCTGAAGGTCGGCACGGGCGACCTGCGACTTCGCACCGCGACGATCTACAGCACGCTGGAGCCGTGCTCGCAGCGCGCCTCCCGTCCTCGGCCCTGCGCGCAGCTCATCCTGGACGCCGGGATTCCGCGCGTCGTCACCGCCTGGCGTGAGCCGAGCCTGTTCGTTGCGGATGCGCAGGGGACCGAACTGCTCACAGCCGCGGGTGTCACGGTGGTGGAGCTCGATGCCTACGCGCAGGAGGCCCTGGTCCCCAACGCCCATCTCCCCATCGGCCGATCGGCGTAGGGCCGGGCGGCCAGCAGTACGCTCGTACCGGATGGGAATGGGTGGGACGACCACACGGTGAGAGGAGCGCCCGGCCGACATGGCGAAGATCAAAGTTGAGGGCACCGTCGTCGAGCTCGACGGTGACGAGATGACCCGGATCATCTGGCAGTTCATCAAGGACAAGCTGATCCACCCGTACCTCGACGTGAATCTCGAGTACTACGACCTCGCCATCTCCTCCCGGGACAAGACCGACGACCAGGTCACGGTCGACGCGGCCGAGGCGATCAAGCGTCACGGCGTCGGCGTGAAGTGCGCCACCATCACCCCGGACGAGGCCCGCGTCGAGGAATTCGGCCTGAAGCGGATGTACCGCTCCCCGAACGGCACGATCCGCAACATCCTCGGCGGCGTCATCTTCCGCGAGCCGATCATCATCTCCACCATCCCGCGGCTGGTGCCAGGCTGGACCAAGCCGATCATCGTCGGCCGCCACGCCTTCGGTGACCAGTACCGTGCCACCGACTTCCGCTTCCCCGGCGAGGGCACGCTCACCCTCACCTTCACTCCACAGGACGGATCCGCACCGATCGAGCACGAGGTGTTCCAGGCACCCGGCGCCGGCGTCGCGCTCGCGATGTACAACCTCGACGACTCGATCCGCGACTTCGCCCGCGCATCGCTGAACTACGGCCTGGGCCGCGGCTACCCGGTGTACCTGTCGACCAAGAACACGATTCTCAAGGCCTACGACGGCCGGTTCAAGGACCTGTTCGCCGAGGTCTTCGACTCGGAGTTCAAGGCGAAGTTCGCCGAGGCCGGCCTCACCTACGAGCACCGGCTGATCGACGACATGGTCGCCGCGTCGCTCAAATGGGCGGGCGGCTACGTCTGGGCCTGCAAGAACTACGACGGTGACGTGCAGTCCGACACCGTCGCGCAGGGCTTCGGCTCGCTTGGCCTGATGACCTCGGTCCTCATGACCCCGGACGGCAGCACGGTCGAGGCCGAGGCCGCGCACGGCACCGTCACCCGCCACTTCCGCCAGCACCAGGTCGGCAAGCCGACCTCGACCAACCCGATCGCGTCGATCTACGCGTGGACCCGTGGGCTGGCCCACCGCGGCAAGCTGGACTCCAATCCCGAGCTGATCGGTTTCGCCGCCGCGCTCGAGGACGTGGTGGTCAAGACCGTGGAGAGCGGCAGGATGACCAAGGACCTCGCCCAGTTGATCGACCGGGATGCGCCGTACCAGACCACCGAGGACTTCCTCGCGTCACTGGACGAGAACCTGGGGAAGGCCCGCGGTTGAGCCGAGCCGGAGGGCACGCTGCCGGACCGGAGGGGCAGGCTGCCGGGATGGCCGGGGTCGTCCAGCCCGGTGTCGGGCGTGATCCGCGGTGCGGCTGGGCTACCGTGAGCGGACCACCGGCGCGGGAGAGCAATCGATGGCGAAGAAGCTCAGGGAATACATCAAGAAGCCGGATCCGGCGACGTTCAGGGGTTGGTTGTTCGTGATCGTTGCCGGGGCCATCCTCGCGCTCCTGGCGCTGGTCCACCGGGGTGGTGTCGACGAACTTCAGGCTTATCCAGCGGATGGCTCCACCGGCTGCCAGCTCGAGGTCGCGGTCGACGAGCTGAACGTGCAGGACGAGCCGATCGCGGGCGCCCAGCCGATCGAGGTGCTGCGCCGGGGTGCGCTGGTCGACGGCACCCGGACGATCACCGACGGGTTCCGTGAGCTGGAGGGTGGGCGATGGGCCCTGAACGGGTCACTGAACCCACTGCTCGGCTCCAACTGCGCGTGAAGCCCAGGCCCATCGCGACCTACTCTGCAGGTATGGCCGACCTGTCGCCCGAGCCCGTCCCGTCCGCATCGGCGTTGCGCCGGGTCCTGCGTCGGGCGCGGGACGGCGTCGCGCTCGACGTGGCCGAGGCCGCCGTGCTCCTGGCCGCCCGCGGGCCACACCTCGACGAGCTCCTCGCCGCATCCGCCCGGGTTCGCGACGCGGGCCTGGTCGCCGCGGGCCGCCCGGGCGTGGTGACGTATTCGCGCAAGGTGTTCATCCCGCTCACCCGCCTGTGCCGGGACCGTTGCCATTACTGCACGTTCGCCACCGTGCCGCACCGGCTGCCCGCGGCGTTCCTGGAGTGCGACGAGGTGCTGGAGATCGCCCGCGCGGGCGCGGCGGCGGGGTGCAAGGAGGCATTGTTCACCCTCGGCGACCGGCCCGAGGAGCGCTGGCCGGCGGCCCGGGAGTGGCTCGACGCCCGGGGCTACGGGTCCACGCTGGACTACCTGCGGGCCTGTGCGATCGCGGTCCTGGAGGAGACCGGGCTGTTGCCGCACCTCAATCCCGGGGTGCTCAGCTGGGCCGAGCTCACCCGGCTCAAGCCCGTGGCGCCGAGCATGGGGATGATGCTGGAGACCACGGCCACCCGGCTGTGGTCCGAGCCCGGGGGCCCGCACTACGGCAGCCCGGACAAGGAGCCCGCGGTCCGGTTGCGATGCCTCACCGACGCCGGGCGGGTCGGCGTCCCGTTCACGACGGGGATCCTGATCGGGATCGGTGAGAACCGGGTCGAGCGGGCCGAGTCGCTCTTCGCGATCCGGGCGGCGGCGCGCGCGCACGGGCACGTCCAGGAAGTGATCGTGCAGAACTTCCGGGCCAAGCCCGACACCGCGATGGCTCATGATCCCGACGCCGACCTGGAGGATTTGGCCGCGACCATCGCCGTCACCAGGCTGGTGCTCGGGCCGAAGATGCGGGTGCAGGCACCGCCTAATCTGGTTGGGCAGGAGGTGGGACAGGACGCAGCTGAAGATTTCGCGCTCATGCTCCGCGCCGGGATCGACGACTGGGGCGGCGTCTCGCCCGTGACGCCGGACCATGTCAATCCCGAGCGTCCCTGGCCGATGATCGACGAGCTCGCGGCGCACTGCGCCGCGGCCGGGTTCACCCTGCGTGAGCGGCTCACGGCGTACCCGCGCTTCGTGCTGGCCGGATCGCCGTGGATCGATACGCGGCTGCAGGCGCACGTCGCGGCGTTGGCGGACCCGGTGACCGGGCTGGCCCGCGGGGATGCGGTGGTGACCGGCCGGCCGTGGCAGGAGCCCGACGGCGGGTTCGCCTCCTCCGGCCGGACCGACCTGCATGCGTCGATCGACGCGGAGGGCCGCACCGAGGACCGGCGGGGGGACTTCGACTCCGTCTACGGCGACTGGGACTCCCTGCGCGAGGATCTCGACAG
This sequence comes from Pseudonocardia sp., assembly GCA_050701055.1. Classification (GTDB taxonomy): domain Bacteria; phylum Actinomycetota; class Actinomycetes; order Mycobacteriales; family Pseudonocardiaceae; genus Pseudonocardia. The sequence goes on from JBOHEO010000044.1 coordinate 25,742, forward strand.
CCTCCGTGCCGCGTCCTCCGCACGGTCCGCGCCCGACCGGCCGTCAGCGCAGCGGCTGGGGTCCGACGTCAGGGCCGGACTCGAGCTCGCTCAGCCGTCGGTGGAGCGGTTGGACTCCGATGTTCGGGCCGGACTTGCGCTCGCCGCATCCGATCCGGCCACGCTCCTGGACCCGGCGCACGAGACGGTGGCACTGGCCGTGCTCACCGCACACGGCACCGCCCTGGAGGAGCTCACCCGGCTCGCCGACACCGTTCGTGCCGACGTCGTCGGGGACGAGGTCTCCTACGTCGTCAACCGCAACATCAACTTCTCGAACGTCTGCTACGTCGGCTGCCGGTTCTGTGCCTTCGCCCAGCGCGAGCGCGACGCCGACGCGTTCCGGCTCTCGCTCGACGAGGTCGGCGCCCGCGCCGTCGAGGCGGCGGCCGACGGGGCGACCGAGGTGTGCATGCAGGGCGGCATCGACCCGCAGCTGCCGACCACGTTCTACGCCGATCTCGTGCGCGCGGTGAAGGCCGCCGTGCCGGACATGCACGTGCACGCGTTCAGCCCGATGGAGATCGTCTCCGCGGCGGCCAAGGCGGGCGTCTCCGTGCAGGAATGGCTCACCGAGCTGCGCGACGCCGGCCTGGGTTCGATCCCGGGGACGGCCGCGGAGATCCTCGACGACGAGGTCCGCTGGGTGCTCACCAAGGGCAAGCTGCCCGCTGCCCAGTGGCTGGATGTGGTCGCGACGGCGCACCGGCTCGGCATCCCGTCGTCGTCGACGATGATGTACGGCCACGTCGACGAGCCGCGGCACTGGCTGGGGCACCTGCGTACGCTTGCATTGTTGCAGGACGAGACCGGCGGGTTCACCGAATTCGTGCCGCTGCCGTTCGTGCACCACAACGCGCCGATCTACCTCGCCGGCCTCGCCCGCCCCGGCCCCACCGAGCGGGACAACCGTGCGGTGCACGCGTTCGCCCGGCTCGCCCTGCACGGCCGGATCGACCATGTTCAGTGTTCGTGGGTGAAGCTCGGCGACGCACTCGCCGCGGACATCCTGCGCGGCGGAGCCGACGATCTCGGCGGCACGCTCATGGAGGAGACGATCAGCCGGATGGCTGGGTCGGAGCACGGGTCGGCTCGGACGGTGGCCCAGCTGCGGGGGATCGCGGCGGCGGCCGGGCGCCCGTTGCGGCAACGCAGCACCACCTACACCGAGCCGCTCCGTCGCCGTCCCAGCGCAGCACCCAACACCCCGCCTGCTCCCGCTCACCCCCACCTGAGCTGCGCGCCGCCCACCTGAGCTGCGCGCCGCCCCCTGAGCCGCGCGCCGCCCGCCGGAGATGTAACGAACGGCACTTTCGCACGCTAGGTGCGTGCCAAAGTGCCGTTCGTACCGTTCTCGGCGGAGCGCTGGGTGCTGGCGCCGGCGCGGCGTACGGTCAGGGGATGGGTGTGCTGGGTGAGATGTTCCCGGGGCCGAAGGTCCTCGACGAGGCGAGCGAGGCTGGCGACGGTCAGAAGTGGCGCCTCGGGCCGATCGACCTGGAGAAGGGCGTGGTCGAGGTGCACCTGTTCGCTGCCGAGCAACCCGTCGAGCCCAGCGCGCCGGAAGCCTCACCGAGCTGATCGCACGGCAGAATTGCGCGCGTCCCGACAAGATTCTTGCCGAGGATACTCATACATCTTGATTACTGCTGTCCGAGTCGTCTGGCATTGCTTCAGGCATACTGTGCTCTGCGCTCGGGTTGCTCGCCGCTTCCTGATTCCGCAGTCGTTGCAGTTCTGACAAGAAGGAGTTTGCGCCGAAGTAGGCGGTCGGACTTCTCTCTAGATGTGCCGCTTCGGATTCGCTGATTGTCCAGGAAGCCAAGTGCTGACCCCGCTTCACTATGACGAGACTACCAACTCGAATCACTGCGGACTCTTGGAAACCTACCGCAGTGATCAGCTTGGCGATGGCATCAGCCTTCTCCTTGTCCACCTCCGCGCGACGTTTGCCGAGCACCTCCAGCTCGATTGCTTGTTCTAGCTTCTGGGCTCTCTCCCGGACCGACTCGGATCTCGCGACCTCCTGCGTTCGAAGCCACAGTTGCCGGTACCAGGAACCGGTTCGCGCACGCTCTTGTGCGGCGACTTCAAAGCCGAATGCACCGGCTGCCTCATACACGGCCGCCTCAAGGTCCGTGTTCCGTGAACCGGACAAGAAAATAGATACCGGAACAAGTGTGTCAGAATCGCTCGATTCGGGATTAGTGCTATGGCTCGCTCGAAGGGACTCTGATGATAGATCGGCCATCTGTGATACGGCCTGTCGGAGTTGTTCGAGGAGAACGTCCAGCTCGTCGGAGAACAAACGTCTCGCTCGTGCAACTTCTATCTCTGTAACTTCGACCTGACGGCCCTCATTGGGGATAAGCTGGTCGATGCCGTCAAGCCTGCTGCGCACCTTACTGAGTCCTGCGGTTAATTGTTCCTTCAATGCCGCGTAGCGGTTGGCATGAGACTTGGCGCGCAGCCATATTCCGGCCCACCACAGTCCGGCGGCCAGCAGCACGAGAAATGCGCCGAGCGAAGCGGGGCGAAGCACGTCACCTTCGGTCACAATCCGGATCACCGTGGCCACGATGGCGACCACGACCGCAGCCAGGGTGGCAAAGGTCACCAGTCTGGTGTATCCGGTAGCCAACGCAGTCGATCGGGTCACCAGACGTTGTGCGGGCTCTTGTTGCCGGAGCTCATCCACCAGACTGTTCAGGTCGTCATGAATCTTGTGCAACTTCTTGGAGTCGAAGCGCGCTCTCGGGGGTTCGAGTAGCGGGGCATCGGCCTTGAGTGTGTTGACGCTGCGGACTAGCTCGGCCAACACGAATCGCATCGACGCCGGGTTATCGGAGCGAGCCAGCTTCATCGGATCGTCATGGCGCGCCTTGCTGAGCTGACGTGCGGCGAGCAGGCTAGCCGCGAGGGTGACGACGATGGCGACGCCCAAAAATGTAATACCCTGGATCGGCTCAAGTCCGTCCGACTCTAGCCTATCGGTCCCGACATTGAGGAGAATGCCCACGACAGTTGCTAACAATGGAAAAGCCAAAAACGAAAAATATTGGTCGGGCGGTAGCGTGTGCAGCGAGCGCTCCTCCCGATCGAACCACCACCGGAGCAGATACCCGCCGAGGGAAAAGAGTGTACTGATGGCGAGCAATAGGACAACAAACCCTGATAGTGTGTAAAGTAGGAGCCACAGCTCCGGTTCAGCTGACACCTTGAATTCCTCTCAACTGGTGGGTAACGCAGGTCATGGTCTTGTCACCCTGCCGGCCGGCTTGATAGGCGATCGCAGTGGAACTGAACCGGGTCACCCGCTCCTTCTCACTTATCCACAAGTTTCAGCCTTGCTCGATTCGCCGCCGACCACCCCGAGCCGCACAGCGCAGTCCCCTTGGGACGCTCCCGCTCACCCCCGGCTGAGCTGTCTGAACCGCACGTTCGAACGATAGGTTCGTTGAACGTACCGCTCGTGTGGATCGTCGCCAGCATACGGTGACCGCATGGGCGTGCTCGATGAGATGTTCCCGGGGCCGAAGGTCCTCGACGAGGCGAGTGAGGCTGGTGACGGTCAGACATGGCGGCTCGGGCCGATCGACCTGGAGAAGGGTGTGGTCGAGGTACACCGATCCACCGCCGCGGAGACGGCTGACCAGGCCGCCGAGGAGCTGGCCGAGTAGCCGCGATCTGCCTCCGCGTTGTGGGCTTATCCTCAGGAGCCGGCACGCAGTTGGTCGGCCCGCACCCACGTCGCGTGGAACCCCACCGGCACCCGCTGCGGGAGCAGCACCCGCCCCACCGGTCCGGCCGTCAGGTCGGCCGCGTCGAGGATCTGCACCTCGGATCGTCCCTCGTGCTCATCGGTGACGAAGCTGACGAGGTACCCGTCGTCCTCGGCCACACCACCGTCGCGCGGGGCGAAGGGAGCCTCGCTGCCGAACCGGCCGGCGCCGAACCGGTAGTCCTGCCGCGCGCCGGTCTCCCGGTCGTAGCGCAGCAGCCCGTCGAACAGCACGGTCTCGGTATCGGCGATGTGCACGGTGTAGGCGTAGCGGCTCGGTCGCCCGCACCGCCGGGCGTCGATGGAGGGGAACTCGGTGTTGGCGTCGTCGAGTTGGGTCTCGGTGGTGGTGCCGGTGTCGAGGTCGAACACGTAGCGGTGCAGCCGGGCGTCGAGGCGCAGGTAGGCGAGCAGCTTCGCGAGCGCGCCGGGACGGGTGGCGACGGGCTCCGGCCGGGTGACCCGGCAGACGTCCAGGACGATCGTGCGCCCCTGCTCCCAGGCGTTCACGACGTGGTAGATGTAGCACGGTTCGGCTTCGAACCAGCGGATCTCGTCGGCTTGTCCGCGCCGCGGGATCACGCCGAACCGGGAGGGCATTCGCCGGTCGAATGTGATCTTGTGACGGCCCTGGCGGGCGGCAGCCGCGTCCTGGATGAGCGGCAGGTCCATCAGGATCGAGTAGCGCTCGGTGATCGCCATGTCGTGCGGCAGCCGCGGGCCGGGCAGGTCCATCGCCACCTCGTGCTCGACCTCGCCGCTGCGCCCCACCACCCCGTAGCGCATCAGCGGTTCACGTGCGCCGTAGTCGAACCACATGAGCTCGCCGGTGGCCTCGTCGCGCTTCGGGTGCGCCATGACGTCGCCGCGCAGCGTGCCGAGGAAGTCCTCGGCGCCGATGGTCTCCAGCGACAGCGGGTCGAGCGACATCGGCTGCCCGCACAGGTACCACGTGGCCAGCACCCGGCCGTCGTGATAGATCAGGTCGGTGTTCGCGGTGTCCTTGAACGGCAGGCCGCGGGCGATGCCGAGCGGGTTGTCGCGCGGCGACTCCATCACCCCGGTCCACAGCGCGCGCCCGTCCGCCTCCTCCATGGCCAGCGCCCGGGTGCGGATGAAACGGTTGCGGTAGCGGGCCGTGCCGTTCTCGAACGACATCGCGTGCACCATGGCGTCGCCGTCGAACCAGTGGTAACGGCCGGGGGCGTCGAACCGCCGGTTCGGCCCGTTGCGCAGGTAGACCCCGTTCAAATCACGGGGGATCTCGCCGATCACCTGGAGGTCGTCGGCGGTGATCTCGGTACGGACCGGGGCGAAGACGCCGAGCAGGTACGGGTTCGGCTCATCCGGATCGGCGCCGGTCGGGCGGGCGACGGCGACGGGCTCACCGAGCGAGGTCATGGCCACTCC
>JBOHEO010000045.1:0-30756 GCA_050701055.1 Pseudonocardia sp.
CCGTGGGGCCGAGCACCCGATGGCCGAGCTGGTACTGCACATCAACCGGGAGGTCATTCACCACGGGGCGGAGATCGCGCTGCTGCGAGACCTGTACCGGTCAGGTCACGGCGGACGGATCACATCCTGAGCCGCGGCCGGATCATGCCAGCCAGTGTCCACAACCGACCAGTCGACGCCCTGGGCTTCGGCGGAGACGCCGAATCAACAAAGTTGGTGACGCGTCAACCCCTCCGAAGTCCCTAGCGTCGTCGCGTGGCCGGCGCAGAGCGGCCACGTCGACGAGCCGTGAGGATGCGGGATGCCCAAGATCTACGCGACATGCCCGCAGTCCAAGGACGTGGATCGATCGACGTACCTGGCCGCGGTGGCGGACGTGGCCCGGTGGAGCGAGCGGGCCGGGTGCACCGGCATCCTGGTGTACACCGACAACGGGATCGTCGACCCCTGGCTGGTCTCCCAGGTGGTGATCGAGACCACCGAACGGCTCTGTCCCCTGGTGGCGGTGCAGCCCGTGTACCTGCACCCCTACGCGATGGCGAAGATGGTCGCCTCGATCGCGTTCCTGCACGGCCGCGCGGTGCACCTGAACATGCTGGCCGGCGGCTTCCGCAACGACCTGCTGGCGCTGGGCGACAGCACCCCCCACGACGAGCGTTACGCGCGCACGGTGGAGTACACCCAGATCGCGATGGCGCTGCTCGGGGGAAGGGCGCCGGTCAGCGTCGACGGGCGGTACTACTCGGTCACCAACCTGAGCCTGGCCCCCGCGGTGCCGGCGGAGCTCGTGCCGGAGGTGCTGGTGTCGGGTTCGTCGCCTGCCGGGCTGCACGCGGCCCGGACCCTGGGGGCCACCCCGGTGAAGTACCCGCAGCCTCCGGGCGAGGAGCAGACCTGGGTGGGCGAGGACGCCGACTTCGGTGTGCGGGTGGGTATGATCACCCGGCCGGGCGCGGACGAGGCGTGGCGCGTGGCGCACGAACGCTTCCCGCCGGACCGGGCCGGGCAGATCACCCACCGGTTGGCCACCGCGGTCTCGGACTCGCACTGGCACCGTCAGCTGTCCAGGAGACCGGACTCCGCCGACGGGTCCGATGAGCCCGACCCCTACTGGCTCGGACCGTTCCAGAACTACCAGACGTTCTGCCCCTATCTCGTGGGCAGCTACGACAGCGTCGCCCGGATGCTCGCCCATTACCTGGACATCGGCTCGAGCACCTTCATCCTCGACATCCCCGCCTCGGAGGAGGAACTCGTCCACATCGGCGCGGTCTTCGCCAGGGCACAGGAACTGGTGGCGGCGTGATCACCCATCTGCAGGACTATCTGACCCGTTCCGCACAGCGCCATCCCGCTGCCGGCGCGCTGGTCATGGGTACCGAACGGATGACCTACGGCAGGCTCGAGGCGGAGACCAACCAGCTGGCCCGGCTGATGCGCGAGCTCGGCTGCGGCGACGGCTCGCGGGTGTGCGTGCTCGCCGCCAAGTCGCCACGGACGGTGGCCGGCCTGATCGCGGTTCTCAAGGCCGGCGGCACGTACGTACCTGTCGACAGTGCCAGCCCGCCCGCGCGGGTGGCCAGGATCTTCGACGCGGCGGAACCGAGCCTCGTCCTTGCCGATCAGTCCGCGGTGGACCTCATCGACGGCCTGATCGACGCCGGAGCGCTGTCCCGGCTGCTCACCCCGATCGGTTCGGTCGACGGCCGCCTGACCGGCGCCCGGTTCGCCTCCATCTTCGACCGCACCGACGTGGCCGGGCTCCCGACCGGCCCCGTCCCCCGGTCCACGTCGGCGGGTTACCTCGCCCACCTGCTGTTCACCTCGGGGTCGACGGGCGCACCCAAGGGCGTCATGATCACCCATGCCAACGTGGCGACGTTCGTCGAGTGGGCGGTCCGGTACTTCCGGACGCAACCGACGGATCGGATCTCCGGGCATCCGCCCCTGCATTTCGACCTGTCGACGTTCGACATCTTCGCGACCCTCGCCGCCGGCGCCGAGCTGCACCTGGTATCCGGCGCGCTCAGTGTCAACCCGCGGGCGCTGGCCGCGATGATCCGCGACAGCGAGCTCACCCAGTGGTTCTCGGTGCCGTCGGTGCTCACCTACCTGGCGAAGTTCGACGTCATCGCCCAGCACGACTTCCCCGCACTCGAACGGCTGCTCTGGTGTGGCGAGGTGCTGCCGACACCGGTCCTCGCGCACTGGATGCGCCGGCTGCCCCACGTCCGCTTCACGAACCTGTACGGCCCGACCGAGGCGACCATCGCGAGCAGCTACCACACGGTGCCGAGCTGTCCGGTGGACGAGACCGCGCCGATTCCGATCGGCGTGCCCTGCGCCGGCGAGGACCTGCACGTCCTGGACGCGAGCCTGCGCCCGGTCGGCCCCGGCGAGATCGGCGACCTGTACATCTCCGGGGTCGGGCTGTCGCCGGGTTACTGGCGCGACGACAAGCGGACCGACGCGGCATTCCGGCTGAACCCGAACCGCCCGGCCGAGCGGCTCTACCGCACCGGCGACCTCGCCCGGCGCGACCCCGGCGGCCTGGTCCATTTCCTCGGCCGGGTGGACTCACAGATCAAGAGCCGGGGCTACCGGATCGAGCTGGGTGAGATCGAGGCCGCGATCAACGCGACGCCGGGAGTGCGCGAATGCGCGGTCGTGGGCGTCCCGACCGACGGTTTCGAAGCCACGATCATCTGCTGCGCGTTCGCCACCCTCGACGACGCCGAGCTCCCCGCACTCGCCCTGCGCACGGCGGTGTCCCGGCTGCTGCCGGTCTACATGCTGCCGACGAGATGGCGCGAGCTGGAATCGTTGCCGAAGAACGTCAACGGCAAGATCGACCGTAGGGAGCTGGCGGCGGCCTTCGCCCGCGAGCCGGCCGCTCCGCAACGGGCGGTCCAACAATGAGCCCGATCCGCGCGGATGTCGATTCGCTGATCGTCGAGGTGATCCGCACCCGGCTCGGCCTCGACGTCGACGGACCGCACACCGACCTGCTCGACACCGGACTGCTCGACTCGCTGGCGCTGGTGATGCTGATCGCGGCGCTGGAGGAATCTTTCGCCTGCGAGCTGCCACTCGACGATTTCGACCTCGAACACTTTCGCAGTGCGCGACGCATCGCCGAGTTCCTCGAATCCGCCGGCGTGCTCGACAGTCGGTTCCCGTGAGCGGGATTCGCGAGGTGCGCCGCGACGACCTCCCCGCCGTCTGCGCGCTGTACGAGCAGGTGGTGCGATCCGGGACCACTGAGCCACCGGAGCAGCTGGTCGGATACTTCGAGCGAACGCTCTTCGACTGCCCGTGGTCCGACCCCGACATCCCGTCGTTGGTGTACACCGACGCCGGCGGCGCGATCGTCGGATTCCTCGGTTCGCACATCCGCCGGGTGCGGTGGGACAACCGTCCCCTGCGTCTGGCGTGCAGCGGGCAGCTCGTTGCCGCGCCCGACCCGCGTCACCGGGGGGCGGGCGCCCTGCTGGTCCGTCGCTACCTCGCCGGCCCGCAGGACATCACGATCACCGACGGCGCCACCGACTACATGCGCCGCATCTGGACCGGGCTCGGTGGGCAGACCCACGCGTCGGCGTCGACGGGTTGGGCCAAGTTCCTCCGCCCCGCGGCCGTGGGCGCGCGCCTGGCGGGGCGCAGCGGCCACCGTCTCCTCAGCCGGTCGTTGACGGCCGTCGCGCCGGCCGTCGACGCCACGATCAGGCCGATCCTGCGCAGGCTCGGCGGTTTCGTTCCGGCCGAAACGTCCACGACAGCGACGGAGCTCAGCGCCGACGGGCTGGTCGAGCAGGTCAGCGACGCCGCACGCCGGCTCCGGCTGCGTCCCGACTACGACCCCGAGTACGTGGAGTGGTTGTTCACGGAACTGGCGGCGGTGGACTTTCGCGGCGTTCCGGTCCGGCATCTGGTCCGGGACCGGGGCGGCAAGGTGATCGGGTGGTACATCTACCACCTCGCCGAGCGCGGTATCGCCCAGGTGTTGCAGGTCGCCGCCCCGATGGGGGATACCGGCGCGGTGCTCGACCACCTGTTCCGGCACGCCGACACCCACGGTGCCACCGCCGTCCTCGGTCGCGTCGAGCCGTCGCTGATCGGTGAGCTCCGCGAGCGCCGGTGCTTCCTCGTCCCCACCGACTGGTGCCTGGTGCATGCCCGGGACCCGGCGGTACTCGCCGTGCTCGGCACACCGCAGGCCCTGCTCACCCGGCTGGACGGCGAGTGGTGGATGGGCCACCACTCCATCGGGCTGGGCGACACCAGACGGCCGCCGGTGCGAGTGCCGACGTGAAGATCGTGCTTGCGGCCGAGGAGGCGGCGGGCCTGCAGACCGTGCGGCTCGTCATCGGATCACCCCACCAGCTGCACGCCGTGCTCACCGGCTCCCGGACCGGCGACCGCACCCGCGGCGTCACCGTGGCCTCCGTCGCCCGGGAGTTGTCGGTGCCCGTCCTGCCGGCCGATCTGGTCACGGACCCGCGCTTCGCCGACGACCTGCGACGCGAGGGGGTCGACGTGCTGCTGAACGTGCATTCGCTGCATCTCGTCGACGCGGCGGTCCTGGCCGCCCCGCGGGTGGGCTGCTTCAACCTGCACCCGGGGCCGCTGCCCGAGTACGCGGGCATGAACGTGGCGAGCTGGGCGCTCTACAACGGGGAGACCAGCCACGGCGTCACCGTGCACTGGATGGCTCCGCGGGTCGACGACGGTCCCGTGGCGTTCCGCGACTCGTTCCCGATCACCGACACCGACACCGCGTTGTCCGTGTCGATCACCTGCGTGGGACGGGGCCTGTCGCTGATCCAGGCGCTCCTGGCGGGCCTGGCCGCTGACCCCGTCGAGATTCCGGCGATGGATCAGGATCGACGGGCGCGGCGCTACTTCGGCCGGCAGGTGCCCGACGACGGGTGGATCACGTGGGCGGCCCCGGCCAAACGCATCGTCGATCTCGTCCGGGCGTGCGACTACGGCCCGTTCGACTCACCGTGGGGACGGGCGCGCACCCGCCGGCACGACACCGAGCTCACGATCGGCGTCGCCCGGCGCACCGGTGAGTGCACCGGATCGGCGCCCGGCACGGTCGGTTCGTGCGACCGCGGCGAGGCGCGGATCGCGGCCGACGACGAGTGGGTGGCCGTGCGCCGTCTCCGGGTGGCCGATGTCGCGGTGGCACCCGACGCGGTGCTCACCCCCGGCGACGTCCTCACCGCGGCCGGGCCGGTGCCGTGAGCCGAGCCGTCACGGGGTGATCCATCGCGTCTCGTAGGGCCCGAGCCGGACGACGACGCCGTCGAGCTCCACCGGCACCGTCGCATCCACGGTGTTGACGATGACGATCGCCTGCTCCTGCGCCAGCACCCGAACCTCGGGCGGTGCCGCCACCCCGCGCAGCCGGGTGCCCGGCGGGAACCATCGGGCGAACGCCTGCAGGGTCGCGAGGAACGGCAGTGGTGCGCCACCGTCGTCGGCGCGGGTGTCGGTCCACAGGCAGGTCGCGCAGCCGGCGGCCGTGGGCTCCGGGTTCCAGTACAGCGCGGTACTCACCCCGCTCCTCGCCATCTCGATCATCGCCGCGGTGCGCAGGGCGGTCTCCCGCTGATCCGTCCAGCCCGGGCCGGCCGGCTCGACGTACCACTCCGCCCACCACAGCGGCAGGGCGGTACGTGCCCGCACCCACTGGCTGACCGCCGAGAACTTGTCGAGAGCGGCGAACTCGTCGGCCGCGCCATCGGTGTCCGCGTGCCCGTCCACGACGATGAAGTCGGCGCCGTGGCTGTGCGCGAGCCAGTGGTCGACGGCGTCCATCGCTCGCTGGTCGACCGCGCCCCAGGGACCACGCAACCCCGACGTGTGCGATGCCGTCTCCGAGGTGGTCGTCGTCATGCTCAGGTACGGGCCGCCCACGCGGTTCTGCACATTCACCGCCTTCACCGCGTCGTACACCTGATTGTAGAGGTCGGTGTAGCCGGCGGCGTCCCAGTCGTTGCGGTCCTCGTCGAAGAATCCTTTGAACTCGTTCCACACGATGAAATGACGCACGTCCGGATAACGGCGGGCGATCACCGCGCTCAACGCGGCGTAATTGCCGTAGTGCTCGCGGAGCGGTGCGCTGGTGAGCGTGGACCAGTCCGTCTGCCCGGCGGTGCCACCCTTCATCCAGTCCGGGGCACAGCAGAGCGTGATGAGCGGTATCCCGCCGGTCTCCCGGATGAAGGCCATCCGGTTGTCCAGGCTGGTGAAGTCGTAGACCCCGGGCGCTGGTTCTGGATTTTCCGCTCCCCAGCCCATGATGTGCTGATTCTGGGTGAGACCCGGCACGCGAAGGGCCGCCTGCACGCCGGCGATGGCATCGGCCGCACCGTGGTCCGCGCTGAACTGGGTGTGGGTGAAGCCCCAGCCAGGGCCCTGCGCCTCCGGGAAGCAGGCGGCCGAGGACACCAGCGACAGAACCGGAACGAGCGCCGCGCAGACGAACCGGAACCTCGGCACCTTCAGCATCGCCATGGCCGTTCACTCTACCCATGAGCAACACCGGTCAACGCCATCCGACGGCCACCGTGCACGCACTACCTACAATCCAGACCCGCACTACCTAAGAACTGCGGCCAACTTACGTAGAATACTACTGATGTCGCACTTCAGGGTCTCCCACTAGACTTCCCCCAGGCACCCGGCGTGCGACTCAAGAATCAGCTGAACGAAGAATAGCAGGATCGATACCGGATTCCCAGCTCACCGGTGATCGATCATGCGGGAAGGCGACACCATGCGTACCGGATATGCCGGCACCGGACCTGCGGAAGCCCGGGTGGTCGCCGCGCTGACCACTACCCTCGTCCGCCGATTCACCGACGGCCGGCCGGCGATACTGATCGGAACAGCATTGACCCTGCACATCGCGGTCATCCTGCCGGTGGCACCATTCTCGGCGGCGTCCGAGCACGCCGCCGAGACGATCCGGTTCGGCGTCGACGCGATCATGGCCGGGTTGCTCCTGCTGGCGATCGGGTGGGCACGCGCCAGGCGTCGAACAGCGGCACCGGCCGGGCCGGACGAGCTGGCGGACCGGCGGACCGAACGCGATCACGAGCTGCGTTCCGGCCTCGCCGGCCTGGGCGGGGTTACCAAGCTGCTCGAGATGTCCCCCGCTGACGAGGAGCGGGCCCTGCTGCATGCATCGGTCACCGCGGAGCTGTCCCGACTGCGCGCCATGCTCGACGACGTGGGCGCCGACGCCGTCCAGCGCGCCGATCCGGCCGTCGCCGCGGCCTACGCCGTCGCGCCGGTTCTGCAGTCCCAGATCGCCCTTCGTCGGTCGATCGGGATGGACATCCGGCTGGCGGCCGATCCCGACCTGTGGGCCGCCGGCAGCCACGACCCCCTGACCCAGGTGATCTCCAACCTCCTGGCCAACTGTGCCCGGCACGCTCCGGGGTCCCCGGTACGGGTCCGGGCGACCCGGCTCCATGACCGGATCGAGATCCGGATCTTCGATCACGGACCCGGTATCGCCCCGGGCTGGGAGGACCTCGTCTTCGAGCGCGGCGCCTGCGGCCCGACAACCGGGGGAACCGGTCTCGGCCTGCACATCAGCCGCCGCCTGCTCGAGGCGAACGGCGGCTCCCTCACGCTGGCGTCGTCCGCGCCCGGCCGGGGCACCACGATGGTGGTGGACCTACCCGGGCATGATCAGGTCGACACCACAGCCGATCCGGTCGACATCCTGATGGCAGGAGCGCGATGACCACCGCCACGCCCAGGGCCCGCACCGACCGGCGCAGGATCCTGGTCGTCGACGATCACGAGCTGTTCAGCACCTCACTGACGATGGCGCTGTGCCGGCACGGGTTCGAGAGCGAGCGAGCCACCTTCACCAGCGCGAAGGACGTGCTGGAAGCCGCCGCCCGGACCGATCCCGGTCTGGTCGTGCTCGACCTGCACCTGGGTACCGACACCCGAGGCCACCCGATCCTCGGCACGGATCTGATCCGGGCCCTGCGAGCCACGGGCTGGGCGATCCTGGTGGTGAGCGGCAGCGCTGACCGGCCGGGCATCGCCGCGGCCATCGCCGCGGGTGCCATCGGTTCAGTACCGAAGTCGGCGTCGTTCCAGACATTGCTCGACGCGGTGCTCGACGCCGTCGCGGGCCGGCCGGTCATGTCGGCGGTCGAACATCGGCAGTGGTTGGAGCTGCACCGGGACCACCGAGTCGAACAGGACGACCTGGCCAAGCGGTTCAAACGGCTCAGCACCCGCGAGCGCGAGGTCCTCGAGCTGCTCGTGGCCGGTGAACGGGCGGCGGCGATCGCGCGGCGGTTCACGGTCTCGATGACGACGGTGCGCACCCAGATCCGCTCCATCCTGACCAAACTCGGCGCCCAGTCACAGCTGGAGGCCGTCGCCATCGTCAACCGGAATCCCCCGTTCTTCTCCTGACCGCGTCCGACGGCGATCACGGGCGAACGGTCGACTGCTGATCTCTGCGAGCGACCCTCTGCCAGGATCGGCAAACCCGGGGCTGCGGGGACGTCTGGCCAGTAAGCAAGCGACCTGCACACTGGTCAGAGGCGCGTGGTGCGTGCGTGTCCCGTCGAGCTGGTGTAGCCCAGGCCCGCGCCCATGGGGCACACCAGCTCGACGGCAGCGCGAATAGCGAGGGTCAGATCCTTCGCGTGAGGTAGAGACTGTTTGCAGACCCAAGCATTCCGAGACCGCTGAGCGTTTCGACCCTCACGCTAATCGATAGACGATGTGCATCGACCGTCGACGGGTACGTGTCGGCGGTGATGTGGCACCACAACCCGGAAACCGGCCCTCGCCGGCCCGTCCGTGCTGCCCCGGTCCGGCTCGGAGTGACGTCGTGATCCGCCTCCTTCGCCGCCGCATCCCGGCGGGTCCGGCCCGGACGGACCGCGACGCGCCGATCCCGCTCACCAGCGCCACCGATGGCCGCACCCACCTCATCAGCGCTGCCAACCTCGACCGGACCATCGCCGAACACGGCAGCACCTTCCGCACCCTGTGCGGACGCACCGTCCTCGCCGCTTCCCTCGCGGCGCCCCCCGGCCCTCGCTGCCCCGGCTGCCACAGTGCGTCCACCGCGCCCAATCACGCACCGCTCGGGCACGCCCCCACGAACCCGGACGGTCCCGAACCACACGCTGGCATCGTCCTCTGAATACCACCACCCGTGGTCCGGCGACGCTCGCGCGGCGTCCACCGCGTCGACAGGCGTTCCCTCCGGGTGTCTCCGCCGTCGGGCTTCCGTCTTGCGCCACTCGGTCAGGGGCAACAGCAACGCACCCCAGTGTTGCCCCGTGTCGGAATCGCAGCCGGACTGGTGACATGGAGTCAGCGATCACACACGACCAGCCACGCCAGGCGACGGGATGCAATGCCAGGGACAGGGGCGGCAACGACGATGCGCAACGCGACGGCAGGCGAACGGTACGAGATCCAGGCACGGCTTTTGCGGCGTCGCGACGGCGTACTGATGCGTGACGAGTCCCGGCTGGGCCACGCCGACACCCTCGAGCAGGCCATGCGCACGGCGAACACGTGGGTGGCCGAGGGCTTCACCGTGTGGATCTACCGCGTCGAAGCCGGCACCGGCGTCCGCCCGGTCTACCGCTCCGTCCGGACATTGACGCCGACACCTCCGGCATCGCGCGATGGAGCCCGAGGCTCGGGCGGTGGCGGCAGCCGGGCCGCGCGGCGGGCAGGATGAGGGGCGACCAGGCGCCGGTTCTGGAGTGACGACCTGCGTTTCCTACCGGGTGCGCACAAGCAGTCACGCAACCTACGAGGGGGAGGTCCCCGTGTCGGACGAGATCAGTGTCAGCTGGTCGGAGCCACGACCGGCCGGCTCGGCCGCGGACCCGTGGTCGGGGAAGCGGGCGTTGGTTACCGGCGCCGCCGGGTTCGTGGGTTCACACCTGTGCCACCACCTGATCGAACTGGGGTGTGTCGTCACGGGCGTGGACAATCTCTCCACGGGACAGGCCGACAACAACATCGCCGAACTGCGGCGATCGGTCGGCTTCGACTTCCTCCTCCACGATGTCGTGGCGCCGATCGAGCTCGAAGGCTCAATCGACTACCTCTTTCACCTGGCCTCACCCGCGTCCCCTGTCGACTACGCGCGGAACGGACTTGCGACCCTGGCCGCTGGATCGACCGGCTCGTGGAACGCGCTCAGGTGCGCGGAACGGGCCGGGGCACGGTTCGTGTTGGCGTCGACGTCGGAGGTGTACGGAGATCCGGCCGAGCATCCCCAGCGTGAGACCTACCGCGGCAACGTGAGCTCGGTCGGACCGCGGAGCGTCTACGACGAGGCCAAGCGCTTCGCCGAGGCGCTGACCGTGGCGTTCGGCCGTGAGCGAGAGGTCGACACGGGCATCGTTCGGATCTTCAACACCTACGGCCCTCGGATGCGCCACAACGACGGTCGAGCTGTTCCTGAGTTCATGTCCCGGGCGCTTCGGGGCGCGCCACTGTTGGTGACCGGCACAGGGCTGCAGACGAGGTCGCTGTGCTTCGTGTCGGACCTGGTCGAGGGCCTGCTCGCGATGGCCGCTACCCGAGGCACGGCCGGGCCCGTCAACCTCGGCAATCCCCACGAGGTGACCGTCCTGGATCTCGCACTCACCATCCGGGACTTGTGTGACTCGGCCTCCGAGGTACGCCTCGTACCTGGACGGCAGGACGACCCCCGGCGTCATTGTCCCGACGTCGCCCTGGCGAGGGAGCTACTCGGCTGGTCGGCACGTGTCGATCTCCGCGACGGGCTCGCGGCCACCATCGAGACGTTCCGACGATCGGCGCCGGTGACCCCGTCCCGAGAGTCCGTCGTGGCTGGTGTGCGGTGAACTGGCCGGAGGAGGTGCCGATCGTCTGCGGCCTCGACCGGGCCTATCTGCCTCCCTTCCTCACGATGATCACGTCGCTGTCCCGATCGCACGGTGCCGCCGTCGCCAGCCTGTGGCTGGTCATCCTGCACGACGAGTTGACCCCCCACGATCGGCAGGCGGTGCTGGACACTGCGGCCCGGGCAGGTCTGTCCGCGGAACTGCGCCAGGTGGCGACACGGCACGAGGAATGGCCGGTGTCGGGTTGGGTGAGCCCCGCAGTGTACCTGCGGCTGACGGCGGCCGAGTCCCTGCCCGAGTTCACGCGGGCGCTGTATCTCGACGTGGACACCCTGGTTCTCCGGGACCTCCGCCCCTTGCTCGCCACGGATCTGGGCGGCGCACCACTCGGAGCGGTGCGCGATCCACAGAACCCGGTGCTGAAGTCCGGGATCGCCCTGCCGGGATGGGCCGAGCTCGGGCTACCGGGCGAGCGCGAGTACTTCAACAGCGGGGTAATGCTCCTCGACCTCGACGTCTGTCGCCGGACCGGGCTGTTCGAGCGAGCGAGCTCGTTCCTCACCTGCCACCCATCGAGCGCGCGTTTCTGGGACCAGGACGCACTGAATTGGGCTGCGGACGACTCGTGGTGCCGGCTGGAGCGCCAGTGGAACACCTTCGCGTTGACGCCGCTGATCGACAGAGGTCGCTTCGTCCACTACGCCGAGCACATCATCCCGCTGTCCGAGCTGGTCGACGACGAGCGCGGAGCCGCCGTTCTCCACTTCGCCGGTCCTGACAAGCCCTGGAGGGACGGCTACCCGCCCGGACCGTTCCTCGACCTGTACCGCGCCCACGCAGCCGGCACCACCGTTGCGGGGGAATCGCATGCCTGAACCCGCCGGACGCACATCTGGTTGCCGGACAGTCCAGCGGCGGCTCCTCGCCGCCGCTACGGCAGCCGTCGCTACCCGCCAGGTCGTCGGTCTGGTGCAGCTCCGATCGACCTTGTCCTGGCTCGGCAGCGAACGGGATCGAGGGTGCGCCGCATCTCAGGCAGGCGATGCCGCCACCCTCCACTTCGTGGTGCCCGTGCTGCACGAGCAGGACCACGTGGTGCCGATGATGAACTGGTTCGCGACGCTGCTCCAGCAGCTACCCGGTTCGACGCTGACCGTGGTGACGTCCGAACGCGAAGTCGTCGAGCGCCGCCTTGCCGAACGGGCGAGGTCCAGTACCTCGCCGGCGTCGACGGCCGATGTGGTGGCGGCCGCGCTCCGCGAGCACGGCTGGGGTGACCGGGTCCGTCACGCGCACTACGAGGGCGGCGGCCGCAAGGCGGCACAGGTCAACCACGCCGTCGAGCATCTCGACTCCCCGGGCTACGTCGCAGTGTACGACGTGGACTCCCGTCCATCCCTCGACCTGCTTCGTCCAGCGACACGGCCTCCCGATCGCGTTCCCCGAGCTCGGCGAGGACTCACAGCGGGGCTGGTACGGAACCCCGCTCATCCTCCAGGTCGAGATCGACCGGCCCGACGCCCTGCACGCCGCCTGCCGCGACGCCGGGATACCCGTCCGAGCCCAGTACCCGGACTGGCTCGCCAGTCCCCTGCTGCAGCGCACGGAGCTGCTCACACGCTTCTGGCCGCACGTCGCGCACACCGACTACCGGCCGGCCGCCCGATCGGACCTGCCCCACTACGACCGGCTTCGTCGGCAGCTCCTCGTCCTCAAGATTCCCGACGTTCCCGCGCCGGACTACATGCACCGGGCTGGCAACGCGCTGGCATCCGTGCTGCGCCAATGCCCGACCACGAGCTGACGTTTCCCGACACCAGAAGAGAGCGACCCTCATGACCCATACGTGCCTTGCCGCGGTGACCCGGCAACCCGACAGGACACCCACCGTCGAGATGATCGAACTTCGGGAGCCCCGGACGGGCGAGGTCCTCGTACGGACACGCAGCGCCGGGATCTGCGGCACCGACCTGCACTTCGCCGCCGGCACCTTCCCCTACCCCATGCCCACCGTCCTCGGCCACGAGGCCAGCGGCGTCGTCGAGGCGATCGGTGACGGCGTGAACTGGGTGAAACCCGGCGACAGGGTCATCGTCTGCGACCAGACCTTCTGCGGACGTTGCGCCGACTGCGTGTCCGGCCGGATGGTGTACTGCACCGACACCCAGGCCAAGCAGCGACAGCGCGACAGACTCCTCATCGACGGCGGTCCCCGCCGCCAATACCTGGGTGTGTCGGCGTTCGCCGAGCTGATGCTCGTCGATGAGAACTCGCTCATCGCGGTGCCCCACGGCCTGTCCGACGACGCGGCGGCGCTTCTCGCGTGCTGCATCACCACCGGAGCCGCGACCATCTTCAACGTGGCCCGACCCCGACCCGGAGCAGCCGTCGCCGTGTTCGGCTGCGGCGGCGTCGGACTCGGTGCGATCCAGGCAGCCAAGGCCGCCGGGGCATCGACCATCGTTGCCATCGACGCCGAGCAGCACCGCCTCGCGGTCGCGAAGGAGCTGGGAGCCACCCACGTCGTCGATGCCGGAATCGACGACCCGGTCGAGGTCGTGCGCACAAGCACCGGCATCGGGATGGACATCGCCATCGAAGCGGTCGGCCTCGCGATCACCGCAGCGCAGGCATTCTCCGTACTCGCGCCAGGAGGCCAGGCCGTCGTACTGGGCATGCTCCCGCCCGAAGCGGAGATCGTCCTACCCGGCCGCGCCATCCGCCAGGGCCGCAGCATCGGCGGCTCGGTCATGGGCAACGTACGAACCCGCGAGGACATCCCCCGCTTCATCAACCTGGTCCAGACGGGCAGCCTCTCCGCCGACCGCCTAGCCACAGCCCACTACCCGCTCGCCGCAATCGGGCAGGCGCTTGCGGACGCCAGATCCCGACGGGGCGTCCGCACCATGATCCGCTTCTAGCAGGCCGCGACGAACGCCGCCCGGACCTCGTCGCGCCGCTCTGTCCACCATCCCAAGAATCGCGACGCTGAGAGGAACAGCTGGTCGCACCCGTGGTCACGGCGATCGTAGTGGAACTCCAGATGCCAGTAGTCACACATCCGCTTCCACCACAAGCGATCCACCGCATCGAACAGAGCATCCTCGGCAATGGAAACATTGCTTCGATATCGAGGCTTATTCACAACCCACCCGATGATCATGCGACATAGGCTTTGACCTGCGAGGACGCGACCGGCTTCCGGGATTGTGAATAAGCCTCATCCAGTCACGAACGCCGAAACGCGATCGAGATCCAGCCAACCGTCATGGTGCCCGAACAGCAGGGTCGCGGATCGGGCCACTTCCTCACCCCATGTCCGCACCCGGATCCTGTCCCAGTCGATGACCGCGCCAACGTCAGCACCGGACCAGATCACGTTCAGGTGCTGGAAGTCGCCATGCGTCCAACCGAATGGACCTGTCGGGACGTCGGACTGCGGTCGGAGGTGGGCGTACTTCTCCAGCAGGATCTTCCGCTGCTCGACGAACTCGACGACTACATCGTCGAAAGCGCCAGGACGATCCGCCCGACGAGCAAGACCCGCGAACCGGTCGGCCTCCTCAGCGGCCTTGTCTGGGTCGGCCACCCGCATTGTCGGACGAAGCTCCGGTGCAGGCAGAAGCGGTTCGCCCACCTCCGCAAGCCCCGCATGCAGGCCGGCCAGGACCGCCCCCAGAGCTCGGGACTCGGCGATCGACAGCTCGAGACCCCGCGGCTGCCGACCGACCACCCACGGAACCACACAGTAGGCAACCGCACCGACATCGAGGACCAGGTCGGCGGTCTCCGTCACCAACGGAGCACAGACAGGCAGATTCCGCCCGGCCAGTACACGCAGCACCGACAGATTTCTTCTTGCGTCCCCGGCGCTTCCGTCCACAAGTCGCTTCACGGCGAACACGCCGCGATCGGCACCGAAACGCCAATTCCGGTTCATCAGACCAGCAGGCAGGAAATTCACCTGGCCGACCCGGCCGAGGCCGAAACCGCTCGCGATCACATTGACTTCCTCTGGCGCAAGGAAACCACGATTCCCAGGCGACGCTTCCGTAGGCGTGATTGGCATTGCGAAAAAGTATCGGACCATCCGCCGTCAACCGCGCGACCCGCCGACGCGACCGCGTCGGATCGGCGAACCGTCACGTCGGTGCGCCGGGAGCACGCCCACGTGTGCCGTGCCATGACCTCCACCCGACACCTGACAACGCCGTCTCGATCCCCCTCGGCCGACCTCCCGCGGCGGAACAGGTCAACTGGACTGATCAGCCCCGGCCCTGTCCGTCGTCATGACCGCCGCGCCCGTCGTGCACCTGGGAGCCCGGCCGGTCACCGTCAACTGCACACCCGACGGCACCGCCTCGACCCGGACGATCTCGCCAGGAAGACGGGGCCGCGCACCCGCGACTCGCACGCGGCCGGCGGCGAGGTGCGCCTCGGCTCTTGCACGGCTGATCCCCGCCGCCAATAGCCTCTCCATGACGGTGACGGCTCACCGGGATCGGCTGGCGACAACGTTCGGGCCTCGGGCGATGCCGGTGTTGGCCGCAGGGACGAGCCTGCCGCCGCCGCATCGCTCCGTCGCTGCTGTTCTGCGCGGAGCCGGCATTCCAATCGGGCGGTGGGATGGTCGGGGTGATTCGGCGTGGTCGGGTGCTCGGACGGCTGCGGCGGCCAGGGTGCGGGGACGTCGAGCTGGGCGAGGTAGTCGTCGCGGTCGGGGGGCCGGGTGAGGATCACCCCCTGCCGTGAGCGGGTGTCCAAGCGAATGGGGCCACCGCTGGGGTAGGACAGCGTCAGATCGATCGGGGGTCGTCGAGATTGCGGTCGACGGTGATCCGCACCTCGGGCGACAACCGGTTCACAGCACGACCTCATGGTCGCCCCGACCCCTGACAGTTTCCGGGGCCTTCCAGCGCGATCACTCGAACAGCCGCGCCACAGACCTCATCGGCGACTCACCGTGGCCACGGCGTCCGTCGACAGGAGCAACCTCACACCTGCCATCAGCCGTACACCCGCGGGAGCTCGATTCCCGGGGGGTTCGTTGGGGACCGGCGGCGACACCACGATTCCGCCGAGTGTTGCCGATTGCGCCGTTCAGGCCACGGAACGCTTCCTCGCGACTACCGTCCGTCCCACCCGCGCGGGTCGGCGCCCTCCACCGCTCGCGAGAACCCGCAGGGAGCCCCAGCGCTGTTCGACCTACGAACCTGGCGGTGGCCGGGTGCACATCGCCGGGCATGGGCAGCGAGCTGGATGGGCTGGTCGAGGCTGTGGAACAGTCCAGCGTCGACCTCGCGGAGAAGTTGTTGCGCGAGTCAGGGTTCGCCGGTGGCTGGGCGTTGGCCAGCCACCGGCGAACATCGCTTCGGCGGTGTCGAACGTCTCACTGGTTGCGGCGTCGGGTGCGAGGTGACGGGTGACGGCGTGGCCGATCTCGACGTTGCGGCCACAGGCCCGGCGGTCTTTTCGTCGTCGGGCACCGTCATCTCCTCCTCGCTCACCGGCTGGCCCGGTGGGTGGTAGCGCCCGGGGGGAGATCCGACTCGACGTGAACCGGCACCCATCGGTCCCGCGTGCTCGCCAGGTCCTCGGCGCCGGCGGCACGGAGGGTGGCCGCCAGCTCGTCGCGGGCACTATCGACGGTGTCCACCGCCTCAGTGGAGCTGGTGAACGGCCCGGCGATGACGAATGGCATGAGACGCACAACCCACCCGTCGGCGCTCCGCGCGACGTGCCCGCGGACCAACTGCTCAACGCCGCCCCGGTGAGGCGGTACCGCCTCCTCGGGTGCCGCAAGGGGAATACCACGACCAAGGGCTGCGTTGATCACCGCTTCCGGCGCGACGGCCGCTGCGTCCAGATCATCGAGAGGGACCAGGCGGAGGGCGTTGCGCAGCTCGAATCGGTAGCCGGTCGGCGCGCGCTCGTCAAGCCAGATCAGCGCCCGGTGCGCAACGTGGCGCAGCACCGCGGCGGCGTCCGGGTTCGTCACGACGCCCTCCCCGACCCGGGATGACTCGACGACCGTCTCCACCTCCTGGAGAGCCGAGGTCTCGGCCGGTGTCTCGCCACCCCATCCCCGTTGACGAGCAATCGTGACGACGTCGAACAACAGCTCGTCGTGGGTGATGACTCTGCCCACGGTGCCGGGTTGACCCGGGGGCGCTGCCGGCGCGGTCCACAGACCCACATGCCAACGGTCCCTGGGGAGAGGAACCAGTGGATCGGTCACGATCGACCTCCGCATGAGCAGTCGGTAGCCGGCTCAGTCGTAGCACTGCGCCTGAAGACCGTGTCGCGCCACCGGTGCAGGTTACGCACGGAGAGCACGGTGACCACCACCGATAGGGCAACCATCCCTGGCCGGTGCGTCACGACCCCATGGAGCACCCACACGACCTGGGTTCCGAGCCCGGACAGGGCTGGCCGGTGCTGCGCGGCACCCACACCCAATGCCACTTATGCATAAGTTGATCAAGATGTTTGACCTGGTAGTTCTTGATTTGTCCGGCGTGGCGTCGTCGTGTTTGCCGGTGCGGCTGACAGGTTCGCCGATCATGGGTGATGGTGTGGTGGTGCGGCCGGATCAGACATCCCATGGGCTTCAGTTGTCAAGTGACTGTTTGTAGATCTTGTTAGGGGGTGTCGCGGTCGGGGTTGGCCCGTGCCCGTGGGGGATGTCGGGCGACGTCGATCGCGTCTGTAGCAGCGTGTCGTGCAGTCATCGAGAGGAGGTCGCCGTCGGCGTGGCTGCGGGACGGATCGCTAGCGAGCAAGGATTGCTAGGAACTGTGGTCGTGGAGGCGGGCACCAGGTGCTCGGGAACTGTGGCAGGTATGGGTGTTGTCGCGGTAGGTGTTGCTCCGGCGCTGAGCAACCGTGTTGCCGGCTTTGCCTCCCCAGTCGTGGATAGGGTGACGGCCGTGACCAAGAGGGTGACGGCCGCCACCGAGGAGATGTTGGGCTTGGCGGATGACCGGGCGAAGTTGGACGAGGTACGGCGTCACCTGGGTGCGCAGCTTGCCGTGTACCGGCAGGCCGCCGGGCTCACGCAGCGCCAGCTCGCTGAGGCTGTTGACATGTCCCGCTGCATGATCTCGCAGGTCGAGTCCAGCACGCGGGGGTTTTCCGAGGCGGTGTGGGTGGTTGTCGACGCGGCGCTGTCCGCGGGTGGGGTGCTGCTGGCCCAGCATGGTGTGGTGGCGAACGCGGAGCGGGATCACCACGCAAAAGTGCGTGGGCGGCGCAGTGAGCTGCTCCACTCAGCAGCGCAGCTCCAGGCGGCGGCGACGGGTCTAGACTCCGTTGGTAACGATCTGGCTGAGGAGATAGCGAAGATGATCACAGTGCTGGCGCGCAGGATAGGTCGACGCAACGCGGTGCGGGTGGTCTTCGGTGCTCTTGCGGCCGCTGGTTTGTCGGGTGTGAATCTTGACGACTGCGAACGGATGGCGCTGGCCGTCGGTGCTCCGCAGCGCGTGGACGCGAGGGTGGTGGAAAGTCTCGCGATTGCGCTCGC
Source organism: Pseudonocardia sp. (assembly GCA_050701055.1). GTDB lineage: Bacteria > Actinomycetota > Actinomycetes > Mycobacteriales > Pseudonocardiaceae > Pseudonocardia. Next base: position 18,415 of record JBOHEO010000045.1, read on the forward strand.
CCAGGCCAAACGTCAGGAGGACGTACTGGGGCCGTCCGCAGTCGTGCGGATGGTAATAGCGCAGCACGACGTCGTCGGGGAGCTGCTGGCGGGAGGTGTACCAGAGAAGTTTTCCCGGTCTCTGTTGTCCGTGCAGAGCGACATGGCGACAGAAATTGGCGGGTGTCTGATTGATCTGGGCGATCACGATGCTGCGCAGCGCTACCTTCAGGGGGCGCGTAAAGCAGGTCACGATGCCCGGAATGATGCGTGCGCCAGTTTCGCGGCTGCCATGACGAGTCATACGGCTTTCCTTCGCGGTGAGGCGCACACCGCGATGGACATGGCCACCGTCGCCCGTGGTCTGGCGGGCAGGACCCATGACCCGCAGCTCAAAGCCAACGCGGAGTTGCATACTGCCGCCGCGTTCGCGTTGGGTGGTGAGTACGGGCGGTGCATGGCCGCGTATGAGCGTGCTCGGCAGTACATCTCGGGCAGCACCAAGCCTGCTCCCCACTCCCGCGCCTATCACGTTACCGAAGCCTGGCTCGACAGTAAGCTCAGCACCTATCTTTCCAAGTTGAACCGGTCCGAGGCCGCGGTCGAGGCTGCCCGCAACGCACTTAGCCGGATCGATCCTCGGTCAAATCGGCATTGGGTGAGTGCGCAGGCCTTCGCCACGGTCCGCTTGGGCACCGCGCTCACCCTGTCCAGGGAAGTCGAAGAGGCCGCCCATGTGCTCGGTGCCGCAGCCGGCACGGCGAGTCCCAACCCGAGGGTGATGGTCGAGCTGCGTGACGCTCGCGCTGGGATGCGGCAGTGGGATGGTACGCGGGCGGTCACGACGCTGGACGAACAGCTAGCAGAGCTTGACCGTGTATCCGCCCGGTATCACCGCAGCTCACCGTCTTGGTAGAGACCGGAGGAGGTCCGCAGTAGCTCCGGTCAGCCCCGTTTTTGAACACCCCGCTCAGGACCGGTAACAGCAGATCCATCGTGTAGCGGAACGAGTTGGACGCGGACGTCCGCGTCGGTCTTGCGCTGGCCCATCACCCTCCACCCCCAGCCCCCTGGTCAGGCACTGATCACCGGGCGGCCACGGGTTCGGCGACCCGAGGCCGCGAGGAATCTGTACTTCGGCCTGCAGAAGGGCTGGAGACAGCGGCGCGACCGGATCTGTCGTCCGCCGGCGGTGAGGGATCGCTGACGAAGGACGAGCAGACGACCCTGCGAGCTCGCCAGCGCCCTGCGGCACCAGCTCTCCGCCGACGTCAGCACCACGCAACCGTCGCGACCGGACTGGACGCGGCCCGGACCGACGCTGGCCCCACCATCACGGTCCGAGCCGCGGACGACCGCAGGAGGCTGACCATCCAGTGGTCCTTGACCGGCTCGCCGCCGTCGAGCTGGCTGCTCATGCCCGTCCAACAGGCGTCGTTACCGCTCTTCTGAAGGGCTCCCGAGCTGCCCGCCGGGAACTACTGTCAGTAAGCCTCGGGCGTTCAGCGGAGGGGAGGTGTCGCCGGCAGGGGGTGTCGGCTGCTGGGGCTGTGGGTGGGGAACTACCGTTGGGCACGTGACCGCTGCTGCCGCAGGCCCGGCCGAGCCGGGCCGCTCGCCATTCGCTGACGCTTCACCGGCCCGGATCCGGGAGGCCCTCACGCTGGAGGACGCCGCGGCGTTCGACCGCCAGTGGCGCAGGCTCATGCAGCATGCCATCGAACGGCTCGACCTCACCGAGGTCCAGGAAGCGCTGGAGGCGTGGCGGCACGTCGCCTGGGTGACCTCGGCGCACGGCCCGGAGGCCTATCGACAGGCTTTAGCCTCTGCCGAGACGCGGCTGCAGACTGGCGAGCGGTCCCCTGGAGCCGTCCCGTGGCACCAGCTCAAGGTGGAGCTCGGGCTGCCCGGGTGAGACCCCGAACGTGAGCTACTCGATCGACATCGACCCCGGCGCTCAGGACACGATCGCGGTGCTCCCTGCCTCGGCTCTGCCGTTGCTCGCCGAGGCCTTCGCCGTCCTCGAACTGGTCCCTTGGAGCGGCAGATCAGTGAACCCGGAGAGGACCCGGACGCCGCGGTGCGAAACCTCCCGTTCGGCGAGGTCGGCATGCTCACCTACCTCATCGTCGAGCAGGAACAACGTGTCGACGTCCTGCTCGTTACATGGGTGGGCTGAGCTGGGCATTTGAGACTAAGGTGGCTTCTGCCGTGCATGCTCCGCGACGTTGATAGCGGCTGCCATAGCGGGTCATCATCAGGTTGGTCCCCTCGTGATCCCGTCAGTGATGTCTCTCCCCCCGGCTGTCCGTTCGCGCCCGACGGAGAGGTACGGTGTATCCGTACCTGCTGCGCCTGCAATACCGAGGTAGCGAATGTATGAATAATATAAATATTGGAAGGAGCCGATCCTGCACCTGTTGGAAAAAATGGTTCCGACTACTTGTCTGAACTTGACGTGAGAACACTTACGTCGGGTACGGGCGTCAGAGATCTTTCCTTGCATTACACCGAGAACGTGAGACCGGATTGGGGTATGCCACGCACTCGAACTGTTAGTGCTGCGGCTATTCGCTCATCCCGCAAGAAAGAACTCGATCGACGCGGCAATCCCTAACTCGGCGCGATCGCCGGGGTTCTCGTTGCCGGACGTGCAACGATGTTGGCTTCGCGCGTGATTGGGAGATAGTGGTCGGCAACCAGAGCCGACCTCGATGCTCGACGTATCCACCCTGACCGCGTTGCTCGCGGCGATCGTGGAGGAGCAGTAGCGCTGCGGCTCGGGGTGCTGCTCATCACCCATGACGTCGCCGTGGCGCGGCACTGGTGTGACGAGGTCGTCGACAGTCGTGATCTTGCGGCTGGGTCCACCAGGAGCCGGGTTATCGCTTCCTCCGGTAGTCCTTGGTGATCCGGGTGAGCAGCGCGCGGGCGTCGTCGCCGTACACCGCGATGGCGTCGAGGCCGGCGAACAAGCCCTCGAAGTGGTCCAGGTCGCGGGTGGCGGTCACGAACGAGGTGCCGACTTCGGTGGCCACCGAGACGGTGTGCGTGCCGAAGATGTGGAAAGCGGCTGGTGGCGCCGTCGTCTTGGGGGTGGCGAGGTCGAGGATGCCCAGTCGGACGTTGGGGTACTGGCTGACTTCGACGAGATGCTCGATCTGCTCGGCCATCAGAGCGTGGGAGCGCAGTGGCCAGCGCAGCGCGGCCTCGCTCATGAGCTGGTGCCAGGTGCGGCCGGGTTCGGCGAGCTTGGCGCGGCGTGCGGCGCGGGCGGCCTGCCACGCCGGGCCGGGGTCGTCGTCGCCGATCACCGCCGCCGTGTAGGCCGGGGTCTGGAGTATCCCGGGCACGATCTCGGGTTGCCACGACCGGATCAGGGTGGTGGTCTCCTCGATCTGTTCGAACCGCTCCTGGATGGCCGCGTCCACCCGCACCAGCACGACGCGGCCGGCGATGTGCTCGGCCGCCTTCGCTTCGGCGAGTTCCACCAGGCGCTCGCGCTGCCCAGTGGTGGCGCCCAGTGCGCGGGTGTAGGCGTCGGCCTCAGCGGGGGAGAGCGGGAACCGTCCTCGTTCGGCGCGGGAGATCTTGGCTTGGGTCAGACCGGCGAGGTGGCTCGCCTCGGTCTGCATGCGGTCGCCGCGGATGGTGACGAGCAGGCGCGACATCTCATCGCGCCCGCTCGCCGTCCCCGTACGCCGCCTCGCCACTGCGGTCAGGCCGCCGGCCGCCGGTGCAGTTCGGTATGCCGCGCCCACCAGGGGCCGAACGGCTCGGCGGTCGCCCACGCGCGGTCGCGGTCGCTGATGAACTCGGCGACCCGATCTGAGGGCAGCACCTCGGCGCCGACGAACCGGCCGTCGACGTCGTAGACCATCGGCACGACGTGTGTGTCGGCCACGATCCAGTAGTCCCGCTCGATCAACCCGGCCGGGATGTCGTGCTCGCCCGTGTGGAGCACCCGGATGTCCTCGTACCTGCCGTTGTAGGCGTAGCCCCAATGGCAAGACATCAGCTCGTCCTCGGTCAGCTCCCGGCCGAACAGGCGCACCCGCTGCGAGATCAGGCCGCGTCGCTGCTCCTCGGCGAGCGTGTCGAGCCAGTCCTGTTTCTGCCCCCAGTTGGGCTCGGTGGCCCCAGCGCGCCAGCGTTCGAGCTCGGCGGCCTGGGCGGGGACGTTATAGAGCGGCAGCCGCTCCATGCGGAACAGCCGGTCGCCGGATTCCCGGAAGTGGGCGTCGATGAACTCGCCCAGGGCATTCTCGTCGAGCATCGGCGTCACCTCCGCAGCGTGTCGATCACGGCCCTGGGCTGGGTCGCCAGCGTCTCGCCAGGTCTCATGTACTCGGCGAACGCGGCCAACTCCTCCGGGCCGGTGACGGCTTCGACGATCAGGTGGTAGACGTCCGGGCGGTCGCCGAGGGCGTGGACGCCCGGGCACGTGCGCCGTCGTTGCACATGTCTTCGTCGCCCGCAGCGGTGCTCAACGTGGTGATCTCGATCTTTCTAGGCATCGGGCTTCCTCTTCCGGCGGTGCGGCGGATGCCCCGTAGTGTTCCGGCCCGCAAGCAATGAAGTCAACCACAGCGTGACTAGGAGGCCCCAGCTGGCCCCAGGGATGAGGTGTACCGGACGGGCCGCTGCGGTCGGTAGGCGCTCATCACTTGACTAGAGCGTCATCGCCACGCATACTTCACCAGGTAGATCCATCTCAGGAGGTGCGTTGATGACCAGCCAACCGGCCGCCGATGACCTGCCTGAGCGGCTGGAGAGTCGTGACCTGCGGCGGGTCCGATACGCCGGGCCGTCGATCGTGTCCAACTCGTTCGCGCTCGGACCCTTGGCGTGGGGGCGCTGGCTGGTTGTGCTACCTGGCCACAGCCGAATCGGGACAGGTGCCGTCGAACAAGCCTGTGCAACGGCCAGCGAAACCGCAGGAGTTATTCGACGGCTGGACTCGCCCCACCGCCACCACCACCTGACCGACTTCCGCGCCGCTGCTAAATCACGCCGGTTCAGCAGCGGACCGGGACTTCGACGCAAAGCACCGCGACCTGCTCGCTACCTCGTCGGTTCACGCACGAAGCTGAGAGGAAACGTTTCGATGCTGGCAAGGAACGTCCTGACGTCGCCGCGCGATCCGCTGTCCCAATTTGTCAGACATAGCAACTGTCCGGCATGATCGAAGGAAGATCAGATCTAATGAGAGCAGCAGTCGCCGATGTTGCCGACGCGGACCCATTCGCACCGGTCAGCGCGCAGTTTGCGCTTGACGGCGCGAGCTTCATCAATAGGCGGAACGACGTGGCCTCGCCCGCCGGTGTACGGCCGTGGGGACTTCGCCGCGCGCTTCCGGCTGGCGCCGGTCGCGTGCTGCCGATGTGGACCTACGACGAGCAGCAACAGAAGGCGGTCGACTCGGCGGGACGTCCGTTAATCGAGCTGCTGGTCGCTGGTGATCCGTCGGCGGACACGACGGCGACCACGGACGGCGAGGATGGCCCGAGTTCCGAGGATTGGGACAACGACTAGTGACCGTCCTCATCCTCGCGCCTGAACGGGATTTCACCGCTGACCGCATGGTCAAGGCGTTGGAAGATCGAGAGGTGCCTGTCGCGCGAGTCGATACGGCTTGGTTCCCGCAGTGGGCAAACATTGATGCTGAGTTGCGGAACGGGCGGTGGGTGGGGACATTGCGCGCTGGTGGGCGGGCGGTTGCGCTTGAGGGGCTCCGGTCGGTTTGGTACCGCAGCCCCTCGGCGTTCGGCTTCCCTTCTGAGCTTTCGGCGACGGAGCGAAATTGGGCCATGAGCGAGACCAAGCTCGGCCTTGGTGGTGTGCTCGCGTCCTTGCCGGTGAAGTGGATCAACCATCCTTCACGTAACGCTGACGCAGCCTACAAACCGGTGCAGCTCGTGACCGCGGCACGCTGCGGGCTCACGGTCACCGACACGTTGGTGACCAACAGACCCGACGCCGTTCGACGGTTCGCCGAGACCGGCGAGACGGTCACCAAGGCATTCGGAGCGGCTGCTATCATTGAGGACGGTGGTCGGAGGACCACCTTTACCCATCTGCTCGACGACGCTGATCTCGCCGATCTGCGTGGCATCGAGGTCAGTGTCCATCAGTTTCAGCGCTGGATACCTAAGGCATACGAATCACGGGTGATCGTAGTCGGCGACCGCCTTTTCGCTGCTGGTATCTACGCGGGCAGCGCCGAGACCTATATCGACTGGCGCAACGACTACAAGGCTTTACGGTACGAGCGGATCGAGCCGCCTGCCACCGTCGCCGCCGGCATCCTTGAGTACTGCGCCGAATTGGGTCTCACATACGGGGCATTCGATTTCGTCATCCGCCCTGATGATGATTGGGTGTTTCTTGAGTGTAATGCTGGCGGTCGGTATGGATGGATTGAGGACGCTATTAAGGCGCCGATCACCGAGACGCTCGCCGATCTCCTACAGAAGGGGATCGCAGCATGACCGCGACAGCGGCACCTTGGCGCGAGCTGGCGCATCGGCTCGCAGACGAGCTGGCGACCGAGGGGGTGCTACGCACGCCGGTATGGCGGGACGCGGTTGAGGAGGTCCCGCGGCACCTATTCGTACCGCGGTTCTACGCTCAGCAACCCGGCGGACAATGGATCGAAACGACTAGTGAAACCGACGGTTGGCTCGCGGCGGTGTACCGAAACGAGCCGCTGATCACCGAGCTTGCGGTCGCTGCAAGCGGCAACCGGGTCACCGTCTCGTCGTCGACCAAACCAGCTCTGATGGTGCGGATGCTTGAGGTGCTCGACGTCCAAGATGAGCACCGGGTGCTCGAAATAGGCACCGGCACCGGATACAACGCCGGTCTGCTCTCGCATCGGCTCGGTGCCGATCGGGTGTTCTCGGTCGACATCGGTGCAAGTTTGGTCGACGCGGCGCGAGATCGCCTCGCTGAGTTGGGGCTTGCGCCGACGCTGTCTATCGCACACGGCGCAGGCGGGATGCCGGAGCACTCGCCGTTCGAGCGGATCATCGCGACGTGCTCACTACCTGCGGTTCCGTGGGCGTGGGCCGAGCAGATGTGCGAGGGCGGCCTGGTGCTCGTCGACGTCAAACGCAGCGTTCACGCCGGCAACCTCGTCCTGCTGACCCGGCACGCTGATCGGCTTGAAGGGCGATTCCTGCCCCGATGGGCCGGATTCATGGCGATTCGCAACGCCGACCGGGCACCCGATGGCGCGACTACCATCGGAGACGTTCAGGCGGGCAGTCGCTCGACGACAGACCTGGAGCCGTTGCCGTGGTCGTCGCTGGTGCCATGGTTCCTCACGCAAGCGCGTTTACCCAGTGAACTCACGTTCGGATACCGCGGCGCCACCGAGCATGGGCCACAATGGGCGGTGTTCAGCGCTCGTGACGGTTCGTGGTGTGCGGTAGGAATGCAGGCTGATGACGCCGGCCGGCGTGAGATACGTCAAGACGGGCCGGTCAACCTCTGGAACGAGTTCGAGGCCACCCACAGAATGTGGGACCGACTCGGCCGGCCAAGCTGGGATCGTCTCGGCCTGACGGTAACCCCCGATGGCCTCCACCGGGTGTGGCTCGACGATCCTGACGGTGACTTTAAGTGGAGCCTTCCGCCGATGACTCACTCGCGGGCATCCGCACCTACCTCGACGGCATGACGTTCGGGGATGCACCGGAAACGGGTCCACTTACGTGCTCGAACCACGCCATAACAGGAAACCCTTGAAATGACTGACAGCGGGGTCAGAAAGGTCTCCCGAGCGGCCGTGCTCGGTCAGGGAGCCCGCCGCCATCGAGATCGACACCCGCACCGAAACCAGCAGCTCAAGACGCTGTGCGCGCGTTGCAGATGTGGTACGAGCCTCCCCAGGGATACATCATCGGCATGTTTGACACTCAAACGCCGCTAGAATCGCTTAGGGGAGCCCCCTCTGTAACTTACAGTGGGGGCTCCCATACCTTTGATCAGCTGCGCAGAGCGTCGCTAACGATCCGGTAGCCTTGCGTCACCAATGCACGAATGAGGGACCTGGCCGCTGGTCAGCTGCGTCGGAGGCGGCTGAGCCATCGGATCAGCAGCGGGCGGTGATCGGCAAGGTCGAGGATGAGCAGTGGCGTGTCCGCCACTTCAGGGTGCCAGGCCACCGGGGCTGCCAGTCGGTTGTGGAACACGATCCACCACTTCGCGGCGGCGTGTGGCCGCGTCCAGTGTGGTTTGTGCCAGGACAACCGGCCGTCGAAGCGGAACGCGTCGGTGATCAGACGGGCCTGGCGACTGGCTGGTGGCAGCGCAGTCGGCTCGAGTCGGCAATGCGCGGCCAGCCGGATCGAGTTGAGTGTGAACAGGTCCCCGGCACGATGGATGCAGGTGATCACGTCGAAGGTGCGGGCGCCGCTGCCCGTACGGCAGGGCAGGCAGAACTCGTCCCCGGTACCGGCGACGAGGTAGAAGTCGGCGGGGCGGGTGCTGCACCAGGCCGGTGGTCGCCGGGAGGCTCGTACCGTTGGCGCGATCATGTCCAGCAGTTCCTGGCGTGCCCGGTCAGGGGTGCGATGTCCGCCTCCACGTTGCTGAAACCGCTCGACTGCGTGCGGCAGCACGTTGACCTGGCTGAGCAAGTCCCGGCCGGCCAGTCGGAACGGGTCCACCTGAGCCGTAGTACCAACACCGCGGCGAGAGCCGGGGAACGCGATGCAATTGGTCGTGATCCACTGGGCCAAGCCGTCCCGGTCGGCGGCCAACGGCAGGATGAGCACGTCCTCGATCACCACGAAGTGCCCCGAGGGGCTGCGGCGGCCCCCGACCGGCGCGGGCAGCCGATCCGTGACCGTGCCCTCCTCAGAGATCAGGTCGAGCAGCCACGCGCACGCTTGCTCGCGACCGGCGAGTCCGAACGCGTCCGCGCAAGCGTCGGCGCACCGGTTAGTCACCACGATCGGCCAGTCGCTGGCGCCGGTCACCGGCCCGCCTTCCCGCACTGTCCACCCGCGCAGTGTCAAGGTCGTCAGTCATGCTACACAGTAGGGTGACGGCGCGGGTGTCAATCACGTCGGGCTTACCGGCCGGCCAGATGCGCGTCCGGGTAGGAAGACCGTCTACGGCGAGGGCCAGGGTATCCGACCACAGGTGGGGTCCCGATTGTGCCGGATGGGCCGCCCAGAACGACCTCGACCTGTTCGCCGAACTGCACCGGCTCACGCGGTCGGTGTTGTGCAGCGGGAGCTGTTGACGCCAGCGAAGAAGTCGGAGAAGTGGCCTATGACCGCCACGTTATGCGGCGTGATACTCGCCGAGGCGAAGGTGGTGACGCCTTCGGCGACGAGGGTGCGGATCGCGGCAGGTCGGTGACCCGCTTGGTGAGGTCGTCGCGGGTGAGTAGGCCCCAGCCGTGCAGATATGGACGCGCTGGTAGGTACTGAGCCTGGGCCGTCTCGAGGCGAAGCCGGCCGCGCTGTTCCTCCCGTGATGACGGCTCCTCCCGTGGCGAGCGCGGACTACCTCCCCGCGATGGGCGGCTACCTCGCCACCCACCCGCGGACTGACCCTGCGTGATCGCCTGGTGGGCCGCCGGAAGCCACTACAGGATCAGGAAGATCACGGCGAAGGTACCCAGCCCGAGCGCGATCGGGCCCGACAACCGCTTGCTGCGGGGAACCAGTTTCACGGCGCTGACAAGCGCGGTGAGCACGACCATCCACAGCGCGGTCTGGTGCATCACCACCGCCATGACCAGCATCAACGGCCAGCAGACGCCCACGCATGCCCGGCCGTGGCGGACGCCGAAGCGAGCGCAGCCCGCGGTGGCGAGCCTGCCCCGCGGGGGCAACGGCACCGTCCGGTGGCAGTCGCGCTGAAACCGCCGCTGGTAGGGCAGTATCTGCCAGCAGGCGGCCACCCCGAACGCCATCGCCAGCACGACGGTGCCGGACAACCCGCCGGCGAACGCGAGCCCCGACAGCACCACGACGCCGAACGCCCCCCACACCGCGAGGTAGGCCGCGAGGAACTCGGCGATCGCTCGCTGCCGGCGCCACCGCAGGCTGTTGATCGCGACATGACGGACGGCAGGCCATGCGGACGGCACCATCATCGCGACGCACATCAGGCCCCAGAGCGGGAGCGCCGACAGCCCGGCTGGCACATCGACGGATTCGTGCCGGTGGTGGTCCGGCGTCGTTGCGTGGACCCAGACCACCACCGCCCATGCCACGACGACGACCAAGGCCACCCCCCGCTCAGGAGTTGCCCGTGCATCCCACCGGAGGCTCGGCAGGCCGCGGGGCCTGACCGTCGTCGTCATCGGTTGCTCAGCCGTAGAACAGGCTGACGCGCCCGATACGTACCGGTGCTGCCCGCGCATCGGCGGCCACCGTCGCATCAGCGTCCGAGAGCTCGAGACCCGCGGGCAGGATCGGCGACATCGGTCGCAGCGACACCGCGACCCGTTCGTCGTCCCAGACTCCCCGCGCCCTGAACTGCGCGACCTGCGAGCTGATGTCGAAGGTCCGCCGGAAGCCATGCGGACCGTCGCCGGTCTCCTCGGCCGACGCGAGGTGTTCGATGCCGAAGAACGAGACGTTGCCGACGTAACGAGGGGCGTCGTCGGTGCCGGGGACGCTCACGAAGACCTCGTACACCGTGGCCGGGTTCCGCTCGGCCTCGATGTCCTCCAGGTTGAGGTAGACGCGGGCGGGCGTGGCGGCTCCCGACTCGGTAGCCACGAACTCCACCGTGCGCCGGTCGATGACGACGTCGATGCCGGTCGGTTCGCCTGCCAGCTCCATCGGACGCTCCGAGGCTCCGACGAACTCGGGTTCTGGCCCGGAGGGCGTAGTGCGGCTCACCGCTTCCTCCGCGCTGCCCGCGCGCGCAGCAGACTCGGTGACATCCGCGTACATGTACTCCAGCTGGCCTGCCGTGTCGAGCGTTTCCTCAGCGGTCAGCACGACCTGCGCGCCGGACTCGTCGTGGAAGGTGAAGGGCTGCGCCCGCCATGCCGCGTCGGGGGGATCGGCACGCCCGCCGCCCCGGCCCAGCCACACCAACCAGAGCCGGTCGACGTTGGCGTGGTGCAGCCAGAAGATCGGGTCGAGGGCGGCGAGGTTCGGATTTCCCATGAAGCCGCCGATCAACGAGTGCACGTCGTTGTGCGGTGTGAACTCGAGCTCGCCGGACGCTCCGAAGAAATGCTGCGGGGTCGTCCTGCCCCCGCCGAACCCCGGTGCCGGAGGCGGGATGAACACCGTGAAGTTCATCGCTGCGGTGCTGCTCACGGCGGACGTCGGCAACAGTGCACCCGCGTTCCATCCCGGCCCACGCTGCGGCACGAACAGGGGGTTGGCCGACCCGTCGGGCATCGTCGGGACGCGGAACGCCGGTGGGAGCGCCGCCTGGCCTGCGTTGTCGTAGTCCCAGTACGGAAGGGCCCAGTCCGACGGCCCACCCTGGGCGACGACCTCGGCGCGGACGATCTTCTCGAAGTAGTAGAGGTACATCCGGTGCCACGGCAGGAAGTACCAGCTCCCGTGCTGGCACTGGTTCCACAGCGCGCCGGCAGGCACCGATCCAGACCGGCCGTGGATCGCGGCCTGGTAGGTCCAGCTCGTCGGGTCGGTCAACGGCCGGGCCTGCATGGCCTTCACCGCGTTTGCGTAGGCGAGCGTGACCGGGTCCCACGGGGTGGTGGCCTCGAGATCCCAGATGTTGCGGCGGACGTAGGTCTGGGCGAACGTTCCGTCACCCTTGTTCAGCTCCACCCATACGCCGGCGTTACCGAAGCCCACGATATCGGCGCGACCGTCACCGGTGAGGTCCGCGAGGAACCGCGGATGCCGATCCACCCGCCACCCACCCGCCGAGAATGCGAAGTTTCGCACCGCCAGGCTCGGCGCTGCAAAGGTGCCACCACCCGTGCTGAGCGATACCCAGACGCCGGCGTCGCCGAAGCCCACAACGTCCGCCCGGCCATCACCGGTCAGATCCGCCAGATACCGCGGATGCCGATCCACCCGCCACCCACCGGCGGAGAACGCGAAGTTCTCCACCACCAGCTTGGGCGCCGCGAACGTCCCATTCCCGTTGTTGAGCGACACCCACACCCCGGCGTCACCGAACCCCACGACGTCCGCCCGACCATCACCGGTCACGTCCGCCAGAAACCGCGGATGCCGATCCACCCGCCACCCACCCGCCGAGAACCCGAAGTTCTCCACCACCAACCGCGGCGCGGCGAACGTCCCGTTCCCGCTGTTCAACGCCACCCACACCCCGGCGTCACCGAAGCCCACGATGTCGGCGCCACCATCACCGGTCAGATCCGCCAGAAACCGCGGATGC
>JBOHEO010000046.1:0-30688 GCA_050701055.1 Pseudonocardia sp.
GGGATCGGCGATCCGCGAAGCAGGGCCCTTGTCGCCGTGCACCAGCGGCGCGCCGGGCTCCGCGGCCCGCTCCGGATCGACCACCGCGGGCAACGGCTGGTAGTCGACGCCGATCACCCGGCAGGCCCGCTCGGCGATCGCGACGGACTCGGCCACGACCGCGGCCACCCGCTGGCCCCGGAACCGCAGCACCTCGTCGAGCACCAGCGTGTCGTCGGGGTCGTCGAGCCGGTTCTCGTGGCGGGCGGTGGAGAACGCGACCGGCGCGACGTCGAGGTGGGTGAGCACGGCGTGCACGCCGGGGATCAGCCGGGCGGCCGCGGTGTCGATCGACCGGATCCGCGCGTGCGAGTGCGGGCTGCGCAGCACCGCGACGTGGAGCAGGCCCGGTGGCGGGTCATCGAGGGTGAAGGGCTCGCGACCCGTGACGATCCGGCGCGCGGCCGGCGCGGGCAGGGACCGACCCGGGCCCGTGCCGAAGGGCGCTGCCTGCCGACCCTCCGACGCCTGCATCGACCAGTCCGAAGCAGCGCCGGCCTCGGTGGTGGCGACGCCACGCAACGCATCCTCGATCGCGCGGTAACCGGAGCAGCGGCACAGGTTGCCCGTGAGCAGTCGGGGCAGCTCGGTGAGGTCGGCGCTGGTCAGCGCCGCGACGGTGACCACCATCCCCGCCGTGCAGAAACCGCACTGGAACCCGGCGGCGTCGACGAACCGCTGCTGCACCGGATGCAGGTCATCCGGTGTACCCAACCCGGCAGCCGTGGTCACCGAGCGACCCACCGCGCGCAGCGCCGGGTAGACGCAGGAGTGCACCGGGACACCGTCGAGCAGCACGGTGCATGCTCCGCAGTCCCCGGAGTCACAGCCCATCTTGACCTCGGAACACCCGCAAGCGCGCAGCAGGGTGCGCAGGCACTGGCCCGGGGCCGGGACCGCGTCGGCGGGTAGCCCGTTGATCTCGAACCTCATCCGAGCTCCGCCCGAATCTCCTCGGCGAGCAGGCCGGTGACCGCGCGCCGCCAGTCGGGCGCGCCGTGCGGATCGTCGTGCCACCGTGGGACGCCGTCCAGTGCCTCGGCCAGCTCATCCGGGACGGGCAGGGCGGCGAACTCGAACCGGTACGGGCGGTCGGTGGCCGCCGTGACCGTCAGCACGAACCGGCCGTCGGCGTCGCGGCGGCCGATCACCAGCGAAGCCGAGCGGCCCTGGGGCGACAGCGCGATCCGCCGCGACGCCGTGCCCGCCCGGAGCGCGTGGGCCGGGATCTCGACGGCCCGCAGCACCTCTCCGGGGCCGAGCACGTTGCGCCGGACACCGGTGACGAGATCGCCCACCGATACCCGCCGATCGGTGCCGGCGGCGGTCCACAGCACCGCGACGCCGTCGAGGGCGGTGGCCAGCGAGATCATCGGCCCGGCGGGCAGCGACAGGCAGATGTTGCCGCCGACCGTCGCGCAGTGCCAGATCTTGAACGAGCCGGCGAGCGCCTCGCAGCACGCGCCCAGCAGCGGCGCCACCCGCCAGTCCGCCGGCGCGCTGAACCGGGCGAGCTCGGCGAGGGTGCAGGTGGCCGAGACGACCAGGCCGTCGCCGGTGACGGTGAGTGGCGGCCAGTCGAGACCGGTGAGGTCGACGAGCGTGTGCAGGTGGTCCTGCGGCTGGGAGAACAGCCAGGTGCCCCCGGCAAGCACGGCGACGCTGGGACCGAGTCCCGCGAGATCACCACGCCCAACCGCGCGCCGCACGACGCTGACCGTATGCAGGTCCACGGTTCAGTACGCCACCCGGTCCGCGGTGGCCAGCCAGGCGTCGAAGGGCTGGGATGCAGTCGGCATGGCGACCGCATCCACTCGGGTCAGCCAGGTGCTGCGGTCGCGGGCGAACAGCTCGTAGAACTCCAGGTCGTCGAAGCCGCCGCGAGCCGCGTCGTGCCGGTCGGCGGCGTAGACGACCCGCTCGACCCGCGCCCACAGCGCCGCCGCCAGGCACAGCGGACACGGCTCGCACGACGTGTAGAGCGTCGCTCCGAGCAGCGAGAAGTCACCGAGCGCCGCGCAGGCCGCCCGGATCGCCAGCACCTCCGCGTGCGCGGTGGGGTCGTTGTCCCGGGTCACCCGGTTCTGCCCGGCTCCCACCTGCACCCCGTCCGCGACGACCACCGCGCCGAACGGCCCACCGCCCTCACCGACGTTGCGGGTGGCCAGGTCGATGGCCGCGGACAGCCACTCCACGTCGGACATCTCAGCTCCCTCGGTAGGTCGAGTAGGCGTACGGCGACAGCAGCAACGGGACGTGGTAATGCTCGCGGGCGTCCACGGTGAAGGCGAGCACGACCTCGGGGTAGAAGCCGCGCTGCCCGGTGGCGGCGAAGTAGCCGGCGGTGTCGAAGTGGATCCGGCAGGTCCCCGGCTCTTCGAGGGAGAACGTGCCGATCCGACCATCGGCGTCGGTGACCGCGCGGTGACAGGTGCCGTCGGGCGCGGTCAACGTTACCGCGACCCCGACCGCCGGCCGGCCGAGCGCGACGTCGAGGACGTGCGTGCTGATCCGCGTCACGCGTGCACCATCCAGCCGAGCCGGACCCGCGTCACGCGTGCCCCCCGGCCGAGCTTGGTCCGCGTCACGCGTGCACCATCCAGCCGAGCCTGACCCGGTTGATCCGGCCGAGCTCGGCGCGTAGCACGCGCCGCTCGGTGGCCGGGTCGTGGGCCAGCCGTCCGCGGAGCACCGCGAGCAGCTCCGCGCCCGACCGGCCGTCCGCACAGACCAGATAGACCTGCCCGAACCGCTGCTCATACGTTCGGTTGCCCGCGGCCAGTTCCGCCAGCACCGCGGCGCCGGCGCCGGCCACGCCGGCCTGCTCCCGCTGGGACGCGGCGTGCGCCGAGTGCTCCCCGATTCGTGGGTGGCCGGCCAGCGCCCGGTCTATCTCCGCCTCGTCCAGCGTGGCGAGCACCTGATCGGCCTGGTCGCAGAGCGCGGCGACGGAGTGGAACGGCCGGGAGCGGGCAAGGCGCCGCGCCCACTCCGGCGAGGAGCAGCATGCCGCCAGCTCAGCCGCCGCGTGCCCCAGCGGCAGGGCGTTGAACTCCGCCAGCTGCATGCCGCCCCCACAGGTCGATGCGCTCGAAGCGATTGTGTCGATGCCGGGGTTGAGCCACTCAGTCTCGAGTCTGCCTCAGTAAATCGTCGCGGTCCGCTTCAGTCATGAGAGTCAGATTATAGAGATGGTCGATGACAGTCTGGCGACTGACGTGCAACTTGTCTGCCACCGACGAGACTGCCGCCGGCTCACTGATCGGATCCGCTACATCAGCGACAGCTTCTTCGACGAGCTCGGTCGGCATGAGGAACATTGCGGCGAACGCGTTCGCTCTGCGCTCGATACCGCGGGGTGCCCAGGGTCCACTCGCGATGGAGACTTTTCGCCCGCGCGAACGATCGAACAGCAGATGGCACAACTCATGAGCAAGATTAAATCGTTGTGCGTTCGCGCTGCGGTAGTACGGTGACGTCTCGTTCTGCACAACAGTCGGCACATGTCGTGGGCCGACGAGGCAGCAGGATCGAATACTGTGGTCTTCCAATTTGCGCGAGACCATCGTTACACCCAGTTGCTCGAGTACCTCGGCTACATCTACCCATCCATGCGATAGGTCGAGCCGTAGGCTCGCGTGCAGCGTATCGGCGAGCTCGTAGCCTTGCTCCCATGCTGGAGCAGTGATAAGCAGCGGGGAGTTCTCGACCAGCTCGTCAACTCCGACAGCTGGCGAAGAGTCGACATACTGTTCGACGAGTACGGCTGCGAGCGTGCGAACGTCTGCGCTTGTCACATGGGGAGCAGTAGAGCTGAACAACAGGGCGGCTTGACAGGAGCCCGTGATCACAAGGGCTGACTCCTCGACCTCAAGCGCTGCCGCCGCAGCATCCCCGTTGCCGAGATCTTTCAGGGACGTCACGATCTCGACCCACCGGGTGCGCACCTCAGTCTCGGAGAACGCGCCGTGAAGACGACCCACCGTAGGCCGCATCTCCCTGAGGCCGGCTAGCCAGCCGAGGCGTTGTTCGTGTTGTTCCGGCGTGCGGAGACTGTTCAACTTGGGAGTCAGGGCGGCAACTCGACGATCGGCACCACCGGTACTCACGAGATAAGAAATTGCGGCACTGACAATTTCGAACAGTGTAGCGGCTACCTGACCTGGATCAATGAGGGCTACGCCGGCTGAAGCATTGTAACGGAACCCTACCGGCGCTCCTGCTACCGGCTCGTCATCCCAACTGAACTCTATGAAATCACGCACCCGCCGAATGACGACGTTCGGCAGGAGTCCACCCGCACGGGCCGAACGGAGGGCATGGCGTGTTCGCCATCCGTACCGTTCCTCGTCCCAGGCGATGGTCTCCATCTCGCCGGCGAGGGCAGGCGCTGTGCGTGTAGAGCCAAGGGCCGCGACGGCGGTGCCCGAGCTGCTTCGGTTGGGCAGCCTTTCCTCATGGAGTATCGCGTTCCAGTTCTCGACGAACCACTCCAAGAGCGGTAGCAGATACCAGTGCGCGCTGTGCAGTATCTCACCCTGATCGACGTATGAGCAGAGGTTCTGCCCATTAATCCAAAGCTGGAACGCACCCCATGACGCTGCGTCCTCGGGATCAGCGAAGCTACCGACATCCGGATCTGACATGAATGCCAAGCGGATGGCAAAGATGTCCGTATCGCCGGCGAATCGCTCCCATTTGACCGTCATCTGCCGCTTCGCCTCCTGGCCTGACGGATGGTCCGGCGGCTGACCTTCCCGGCCGCCACCCACTCGGCCACAACGCGCGGTGGGACCTCCTGCCAGTCGACCGGATATCCGTGCCAGGCGTTCGGCGCGTATTGTTGGGCGCAGTATGCGTGCTGACCATCTGTAGCGTAACGCTGGCAGCCTGTCGCTGTCAGGATGGCAGACGTGGTGGCGCCAGTGAACGATCGAGCTGTTCGTACCGCGCGACCCTGGCCGACGCGATCGGGTTGGCGTCGGATGCGCACGCGGGCCCGCCGACGCGCGACGAGATCCTGTTCGGTGCTCATCGACACCTCCGGCACGCCGATCCCGGTGACCAGCACCGATGGGGAACCCGTCGTACCGGACGTACCGGTCCTCGCCACGACAGGCACCCAGCTACCCATCCTCCGGCCGATGCTAAGGTCACGATAACGTCCACCTAAGAGTCGCACGTCGGCCTTGACGAGGGCCGGAAGGTTCGCTCGTATGGACGGCGAGGCCGTTCCGCCGACGGCTCTGTCAGGTCCGATGGCTCTGTCAGGTCACGCAGGCAGGCGGTCTCGGATCTTCTCGCTCCCCAGGACCCGATCGCAGGAGGCAGCCACGATGAGCAACTACGACACCGACTTCGGCAGCGGTGCCCAGAACGCCAACAACAGTGGTCAGCAGTACGTCGACCAGTCCGACACGGAGGTCTCCTTCACGGACAACTCCTACCGGGACGACAACTCGTATACCGATAATTCGGTGGACTCGCATGACGACGTCCACATCGAGGACTCCTTCAACACGGTGCAGAACAACGATCAGGATGTCGTGGACCTCAAGGACCTGGTCGACATCGACGTTCTCTGAGCTCCGACTCTGATCAGAGCGGTGATCTGCGGTCGCTCATGGCCGCGGCGAGCAACGGAACTCCAGCAGGACCACGGATCCCCCGGAGTCGGAGCTCCGTTGCTCATTCGTCGTGCCATCCTCCACGACGCTCGCCCTCTTCGGCGCGTCAGCGTGTGAGGTCGGAGGAGCGCAGGGCCCCATGACCATCTCGTTGGGCTACAACCAGTACGGCAAGGCCGAGGTCCGGCTGGTGCACGTCGACCGCTCCACACCGGTGCACCGGATCAAGGACGTCAGCGTCACCAGCCAGCTCATCGGTGACTTTGCGGCCACTCACCTGACCGGCGACAACAGCGCGGTCATCGCCACCGACACCCAGAAGAACACGGTGTACGCGCTGGCCCGCACGGGTGGCGTCGGCGCCATCGAAGAGTTCGCGCTCCGGATGGCACGCCACTTCGTCGATGGATATCCGCAAGTCACCGGCTCACGACAGGTGGTGGAGGAGTACTCGTGGGAGCGGATCAGCACCTCGGACGGTCCCCATGACCACGCCTTCAGCCGCGGCTCGGCCGAGGTCCGCACCACCGTCGTCGCCAAGCATGGTGCCGACGAGGTGGTGATCTCCGGGCTGACCGACCTCACCGTGCTGAAGAGCACCGGCAGCGAGTTCCACGGATTCCCGCAGGTCGAGTACACCGCGCTGGTCGAGACGACCGACCGGATTCTGGCCACCGCGGTGAGTGCCCGCTGGCGCTATCTCGGTGTGGCGATCGACTGGGACGAGATATTCGCTGACGTCCGGCGGCTCCTGCTCGACGGATTCGCGCGCACGCACAGCCTCTCCTTGCAACAGACGCTCTACGCAATGGGCACGGGTGTGCTCGAAGCTCACCCGGAGATCGCGGAGATGCGGTTCTCGATGCCGAACAAGCACCATTTCCTCGTGGATCTCTCCCGGTGGGGGCTGGACAACCCCAACGAGGTCTGGTTCGCCGCGGACCGCCCGTACGGCCTGATCGAGGCCGCGGTGGTACGCGACGACGCACCTCCCGCACCCCGGGCGTGGGACGGAATCACCGGCTTCGCCTGATCAGCGGGTTTCCGGCTGCTGCGGTGGGCGGTGGGCGAGGAGGGTCAGGTGCGGAAGTTCGGCGCCGGTGCGGTCGGTGACCTCCGAGTCGTCGAGCGCCCCGCAGTCGATCCCACGCAGGAGGAACCCGGACAGCGCCGCGGCCGTTGCGGGCTCGTCGAGGAAGCCGGAACCCACCCGCTCGACATACCCTCGCAGCCGGAGCGCCGCCGCCTCGAACGACTCCCGGTAGAACGCGTAGCACGTGACGAACCGGCTCGGGAGCTGGCCGGGGTGCAGGTCCCAGCCCTGGTAGAAGGCTCGTTCCAGGGAGCGCCACACGAGCCGACCGTGCAGTCGCCACGCCGCAACGACCGCGGCCCGGTCACCGACGGGCAGCACGTTGGTCGAGCCGTCCGACACCCACACGCCGGTGCCCGCGGCGGCCACCTGCATGACCTGTTTGGCGTGGTCGGCGGCCGGGTGCTCCATGCTCTGGTACTGCGCGGCGATCCCCAACGACGCCGAGTAGTCGTAGGTCCCGTAATGCAGCCCGGTGCACCGGCCCGCCGCCATGTGGATCATGCGGGCGAGCGGCACGGTGCCGTCGGCCGCGAGTACCGACTGCGGTGTCTCGACCTGGATCTCGAAGCGCAACGTCCCGGCCGCCAGCCCGTACTCCTGCTCGAGCCACTCGGTCACCCGGACCAGCGCTGACACCTGCTCCACAGCGGTGACCTTGGGCAGCGTCACCACGAACCCGGGCGGCACCCCACCGGCCGCCACGAGCGCGCCGACGAACGCGTGCAGGGTGCGCAGACCCCGCCGCCGGGTGGCCGCCGCGAGGCCCGAGAATCGGATCCCGGTGAACGGTGGCGCGCCACCGGCCGCCACTGACGCCGCGAGCTCATCCGCGGTGCGCACCGCGTCGGCATCCTCCGCTGAGTCGGGTCGCCGCCCGTAGCCGTCCTCGAAGTCGATCCGCAGGTCCTCGACCGGCTCGGTGGCGAGCTTGTGCAGCACCCGGTCACGCACCGCTTCCGCCAGCGCCGGTGCCACACCCCAGACCTCGCCCAGCTCGCCCGCCGACCCCGCATGCCCCGCCAACGCCGTCATGGCCGCCGCGCCCCACTCGGTCGCGACCCCGCGGTGGTAGCGGTCCGCGGGAACGTAGACGGTGTGCACCGGCTGGCGGGCGCCCCGGTCTCCGGGGTACGTGACAGCCAGCCGCGCGTCGACCGGGACGAGATCGCGATCGATCTCCTCGATCAACGCATCAAGGCCGGTAATCGGCCGAGGCCGGCAGCAGTCACGAGCGCTCAGGCCAGCCCCAGTGCGGCGAGTTCGACCAGCGCGGCCGGGTCGGAATCGTCGAGGAGCGTCGCGCAGCGCTCCGCCTCGTCGGTCTCGCCGATCGCCTCCGCGGCGCGCCGCAGGGCAGCGAGCGCACGTAGGAAGCCGCGGTTGGGTTCGTGCGACCACGGCACCGGGCCGAAGCCCTTCCAACCCGAGCGGCGCAACCGGTCCAACCCCCGGTGATAGCCGGTGCGGGCGTAGGCGTAACCGGCGATGGTGGCGCCCTCGGCGAGGGCCGCCTCGGCCAATGTCGCCCACGCGATGCTCGACGTGGGATGCGCCGCGGCCACCTTCGCGGGATCGGCGCCACCGTCGATCTCGGCAGCGGCCGGGTCGACGGGAAGCAGGGTGGGATCAGGTCCGAGCAGATTGCTGTGCAAGCTCATGCCCGCCATCCTCCCCCGTCCCCGACCCGAAGGTGTATCGCGGTTCGGCGTTGCTCGCTGATTCGGTCAGGTGGATTCGGTCAGAAGGACAGGCCCGACCGCAGCAGACGGTGATCCGTGCAGTTGGCACTGGTGCTCCGGCTCGGACAACGTTGATCGACGACACGAAGATACAGTTGATCTTTGAGGTGCCCGCCGTCGGACCACCCGAACGGCAGCCAGTTGCCCACCGAACCTGTTGCACTGGCTGTCCACCTCCTTGTTAACTTCCGTGCGCGCCGGAGCCGTAGCCGTGGTCATAGATGTCGTCGGCCACCGCTGACAGCGGGTCACCGTTGAGGTCTCCGCCGAGGAAAATCCGGTAGTCGACGGACTCCTCATGGAATTCACCGGACTTGCATCCGGTCCGCGCAGCGTTTGCGTTCGTCGTCTGGAGACGTCAACCGCGGGATCATCGGCTGGCTCGAGCGGGTCGGTTCATGTCAAGACGCAGGGCGTCGGGTCCCGGTGGTTGGGGTCTCCGACGGTCGGCGTCGGGGGTCAGCGGATCGGAAGGTGCAGCTCGACGCTGCTCGTCCAATGTCGGCGGCGACAGATCCAGCGGGCCTCCTATCACGACGACATCGTTGACCTCACCGACCTGAGCATTATTCTTAGCAATTTTACAGGTGGCTCGACATCATGCTGAACCTGCCAGTACGTATTGGCCACGAACTGCTGCCACTCATACCCGCGGTGCCCGTTCTCATGACTGTGCAACCCACCGATTTTCACGAAACCTGGTATGCAGGCCTCCCTCGGGAGATCTGATGGCTGCCCGGCTGGCCGATGGATCGGACCCGGTCGTTCGCATGATCATGGACCCGCCGGACACCCCCGCCGACGGGTACGACCGCACCACAAAACCCTTCCGCTGGACCTACGACGAAAGCCCCTCAAAGCCACATGATCCAGACTCCGCAGCTCTTCGAGGGTTGCCCCGAATCGACATCCCGCGTTGCGGCCGGGCGGCGTAGGGGTGCGGCCGTGGGCCGCTACCCTGCGCCGTTGTCGCATGAATCCGGCACTCGCGCTCATGGTTTCTGCTGTACCACCAGGGGTGCTCGGCTCCAGGCCACTGTGATCACCGGTTCGGCGCATTTGCTGGCCAGATCTGACCGGAGAATGCGCCAGGATGGTGATCTTGGGCCTGGACGAGGCTGACGGCATGCTCCAACCCCCGAAGGACTTCTGCGGCGCTGCACTAGCTCGGCGATCGCCGGCGGTGGTTGGTGTACGGGCATGGCTGCGACCTCCGGTCCGCACGGTGGCGCGCGTCCGCACAGCGGTGGCATCGGGGTGGGCGGAGGACAACCCAGGTGTGCCTTCCGCAGCACGCGCAGATCAGTTGACGCATCCGCACCCGGCCCGTGGTGACCAGCTCCGGCTGCAGCGCGACGAGCAGTCGCCGCCAGGCCCTCACGACGTCACGCTCGGGGCGGATGGGTCGTCGTCTATCGTCGGCTCAGAATCAGGTGCGGTCACGAACCTGGAGGCTGGCGGATCACCGGGCGCTGCGGAACCGGTGCGCTGTCGCCGGGGACAGGACGCCGCACCGGTGGCGACAGGGAAGGACCGGGATGGAGAGCAGCGGGCGGGCCGAGTTCGCTACCGACCTCGCCCGCCGCCGCGCCGCCGCGGGACTGTCGCTGGCACGGGTCGCCGCTGCGGCCCACATCCACCGTGGCTACCTGCACCGCGTCGAGGCCGGGCGGCAGTGGCCCACCAGGCCCGTCGCCCAGCTGCTCGACGACGCGCTGCACGCCCGCGGTGTCCTGCTCGCCGCCTGGCGCGACGGCGAGGCCGCACGCCAGCTCGCCGCCGAGGACGAACGCCGCCTCGCCGCCTCCGCCCGGGAGTCCCGGCGGCTTGTCCGGCTGCTCGATGACGCCCCGCTCGGCGAGGCCGTCACCGTCGCCGAGCAGGCCACCGCCGTCCTCGCCGTCGACTGCCTGCACAACCCGCCCGCGCCGACGCTGACCGCAGCCCTGGACGCCCGCACCGCCATCGTCCGCGCGCTGCACCGGGCGCCGAACGCCGGGCAGCGCCGCGACCTCATCCGCGCCGCGGGCTACCTCTCCGGCGTGCTCGTCTACGCCGCGCTCGATCTTGACCACGGCCGCGCGGCGACCGACCATGCGGCGACTGCGTGGTGCTGCGCGGACGCCACCGGGGACCGTGAGCTCGCCGCGTGGGTCCGCGACGCGCAGTCGCTGATCGCCCGGGTCGAGCGGGACTTCCCGACCGCCCTCGCACTCGCCCGTGACGGGCTCGACCACTACGCCGGGCAGGACACGAGCACCATCCGCCTCCTGGCCGACGTCGCAAAGAACGCGGCGAGCCTCGGCGACCGCGCCGAGACGCACCGCGCGCTCAACGCCGCCGCCGACGCCGCCGACCACGCCGGGCTCGACGCCTTCCCGGGGCTGTTTACCTTCTCCCGCGCCGGGCTCGCCTCCATGGGCGGCTTCGCATTGACCTGGTTCGACGAGCCGGCGGACGCCCGCGGCGCCGTCGTCAGTGCCTCGACTGCGATCGCGCTGTGGCAGGTCGGCGACCCCGCTGACCGGTCCCAGCCCGGGGAGGCGCTCGCGCACGTGTACGCCGCCATCGCCGGTGTCCAGCTCGGCGAGCTCGACGCCGCCGCCGCCATGCTCGACGCGGTCCTCACCCTGCCCGACGAGCGCCGCATCTCCTTCTTGCGCCGCAATGTCGCCCGCGTCGGCGACCTGCTCGCCGCACCCCGTTTCAGGGGGTCGATGACGGCCGGAGACCTCCGCGTCGCGGTTGCGGGGTTCAGCTGAACACGAGCCGATGTTGGGCAGAAAGGGAGCAGGGACCTGCCGGCACCGGTGTTCGCTGAGCTTGCGCGGCGGGTGGAAACGAGCGGGCTGACGGGCCGGCGGCAGGAGTGGCGTTCGCTACCTGCGCGGTTGCCGAGCACCACGATGAAGGGGCGGACGTGTCGGCGGGGTCTTCAGGATTGAACGTGCACCCCGTGGCCGGCGATGGCCAGACCGAGCCGGACCTGTTGAACCTGGTCAGGAGGCATTACAGCGAGCCGCTGATGCGCCTGCGGAGAGAGATCCATTTCGATGCGGCGCTGAGCAGAGCTGAGGTCGAGGTGGCGGGGCGGGTCTATGGGCAGCTGATGCCAGAGCTTGCCTACCTTCCTTGCTGTGGCACGTTGCGTCACGTGCTGCCCTTGCTGGAGCGCGGCGTCGCGCAGCTGGTCGCTGTGGATCTGTCGCTCGCCAGCCTGACGGCCGGGGAGACGTCCGCTTCGTCGGCAAGTTCCTGTCGGGCGACGGGGGCGGGCAGTTTGCCTTCCTGGGCGGGAACAGCCTGGGCGACATCACCGACATCGAGGGGCACGCGGAGTTCATCAGGTCGCTGGCGGCAGCCCTCGCTCCCGGCGGTGTGTTGGTCTTCGACTACGTGGGCGACCGATACGCCCCTCCTCGTGCAGCAGTTCGCCGAAGCCGGACTGGAGCTCACCAACGTCGGCAGCGTGGCCGACCTCTCGCCGTACCATCGGGAGCGGATCCGCCGGAGAGGCGACTTGGGGACAACCATTCCGCCTCGCCCTGCGCGCGGTACCGCAAGGTCTTCGACGCGGATGCCGTCGAGTTCGTGGCCGTCCGCGACGTCGAGCCCGGCTGCGAGATCACTGTCGACTACACCGACGGGGCCAAGAACGAGCTGTGGTTTCAGCCAGGCCGACAGCGGAGGTGAGCGTGGCGCGGCAGGACGGCCGCCCCCGCGCTCAGAACGATGTGTCGGGGGGAAGCTGGCGGATCTCCGACAGCGAGTGATCGAGCTCCCCGGTCTCGAACCGGCACATTCCGATCACGTGCCAGAACTACCCCTCGACATCTCCGTCGATCTTGTAGCGGCCGTCCGGTGCCAGGGCCGCCCAGCCGTGCGGCAACCCGAGCAGGGTGATCCGCATCGCGGGCCGGTCGCCCGTAACCGACCACAGTCGGGCGGTCCCGTCGTCGCCGCCGCTGGCGAGCAGGGCACCGGACGGGCTGAACGCCAGTGACCACACGCTGCGACTGTGCCCGGTCAGCGTGCGCAGGTGAGCACCGGATTCCGGATCCCACAGCCGGATGACGAGGTCGTCCCCGGCCGTGGCCAGCAGATCACCGGACGGGGCGAATGCCGCCGTCCACAGCCGGCCGGTGTGCCGGGCGAGCACGTGCCGCGTTCTCCCGGTCTCGACGTCATGGCATTCCTGTGGGTCTGCTACTGGCGCAGCGGGCTGCGGAGCAGCAACGGTTACCGGCCGCCGCCGCCATTGAAGCTGAGGCAACCCGAGCAGCGTGCCCTGTTCCGGATCACCGGGGCAGCCTGCCTGCTGTTCATCGTGGCCATCCCGTTCATCCACGACCGGATCGGCTACGCGGCCGCGGCCGCCGCGTTGATGGCCGTGCTTGCTTTCGCCGTCCTGGACCGGGCAAAGCTGCGGCCGAGCCTCGTGCCGTGGCAGCTGCTGATCCTCGTCACCGGGCTGTTCCTGGTGGTACCGACACTGAGCCGGTACGGCCTCGCCGAGGTGATGACCGCGCTCGTCGGCACCGACTCCGGTGCGGTCGGCGCGTTCCGTGCGGCGGCGGCTGGAGCCGGCCTGTCCAATGTGCTCAACAACCTGCCCGCATACGCGGCCGGCGAAGCGGTCATCCCCGAGGAGAACGTCGACCTGCTATTGGCCCTGTTGATCGGTACCAACGTGGGACCGATCGTCACCCCGTGGGCGTCACTGGCAACCCTTCTCTGCCTGGAGTCCTGCCACCAGCACGGACTTCGCATCCCGCTCCGCACGTTCATGCTCACCGGCCTCGGGTTGGCCGTCGTGGCGCTGGTGGCGAGCGTCGGAGCTCTGCTGCTCACCGGCTAACCCCCCGATCGTGACCCGTTCGGCGGCCCAGACCATGGCGAGCAGGTCCGGAATGACCTCCGGATGCCCAGCGACGAAGCTGCGGTCATGCGCACGGTCGATGCGCTCATCGAAAGGCAGGCCGTCAAAGCCGTACACCACGAGGCCGGCCTCTCGCGCGATCAGCGAACCGGCGGGCAGGTCGACCGTCTCGGCCTGGTAACCGACGAACCCGTCGATGTCTCCGCGCGCCAGCATCACCCACGCGAGCAGCGGCGCCCACAGCTGGAGCACCCGCCTCGACCTCGACTCCAGGACGACCCGGAGCGCTCTGGCCCTGGCGTCGTCCCGGTTCACCCGGTATCCCTGCGTCCATGCCAGAACCGGTCCATGCGCAGCCTCGCGGTACGACGGGCGGATCGCGGTGCCCCGCGGGCCGCGGGTCCCGCTACCGTGGATGGCGGACCAGGTCTGGTTCGACACCGGGTCGTGCACCACGCCGAGCACCGGGATCATGTTCTGGCACAGGGCCGTGCCCACCACGTAGTCGTGCAGACCGATGACCACGTTGTTGGTGCCGTCCAAGGGATCAACCAACCAGACCCAGGAGCCGTCGTCGGCGTCGAGCAGGCCGGCCTCCTCGGCGATGATCCTGTGGTGGGGGAATGCGGCGCGAATGTGGGAGATGATGATGTGTTCCGCGGCGAAGTCGAGATCGGTGACGACATCGCCGGCCACGCTCTTGACACGGGTCCCGAGCTCCTTGCTCGCGCCGCCAGCCAACAACGCGCCGGCCGCTTCGACCGCGCTCACCGCGACGCACAACGCGTGCTCGAGGTCCACCGGTGTCACGGTTTCCGGCATGTGCATGGCTCCTCCTGGTGGGGCGGTTCGGGGACCGCCGCCAGCTGCTCGATCACCACACGGGCCGCGCGGGCGATCTCGTCGCGATCGCACCGTCGCCGACGCACGTGGTGGGACGTCGTGTCGATCCCACCGAGGGCCAGATCCACGATGCCCGGCCGGCCGCTGCCCAGCGCGACGGTGGCGGTGTCGGGCCCGACGGTCGTCCGGTGGAATACCCCTGCCGGCAGGGAGTAGACCTCGCCCGGGTGGTGGACCCCCGTGGTCGTGATCTCGTAATGGACCAGACGGGAGGTGCCGCGCACCTCGTCGGCCCCTGCGTCGCTCCGGATCTCGAAGAGACGATGCGCGGGTTGGTTGCGCGCGTCGCGCACGCCGATCACCTCGTTGCGCAAGGTGCCGTACAACACGTAGCTGACCAGATCCCAGCTGTGCGCGTGCACCGTCGACGTGGTCGGGCCCGCCTGGGGCAGGCTGTCACTCCATACGTGCACACAGACTCCACGCTCACCGGTGCGCTCGACGGGAATGCACGAGAACCCGAGGGGGTGACGAGTCATGGCGACGGCCGTACGACCCTGCACGACGCCTTCCAGGAGCCTCACGACCCACTGGGGGACGACCTGCGCGGCCGTGCCGTTCAGCATGGCCGCCTGGAGCGCATTGTAGTTCATCACCAGTACGGGTTCTTGGCTTGGAGTGCCTTACGGATGACCTCAGTGACGTCACGATCGGTGAACGAACTGGGAAAATCCAGCCCCAGCAGGGTGAAAAGCCTGCGAGTCTCCTCGATGCTCGGTTCATCGTCGAGCTGCTGCCCGTCCGACCGGTCGACGTGCACCTGCCGCGCCTGCTTGAAGCTGGCCACCAGCTCCCGACTGTAGGCCCGGTAGTAGGGCCGGTCCTTCTCGAAGATCATGGTAGGCCCCGAAGGATCCTCCTGAGTCATGATCACACAGCTGGAGGAGAGGTCCCAGCGGAAAGTGGACATGACTTTGTACAAGCCGACCTCGATGCTGAGGAAGGTAAACCGCTGACGGTACCAGCAGGCGGCCAGGACCGTGGCATACGACTCCTTCCGGACACGCTCCCGGGTCCACCTCTCTCCGGTGCGGTCTGGACCCGGCGTCAGCGAGGAGCGAAACCGGGCGTACTCCTCGCACAACGCCTCGTCGGTCGGGTCGATGATTTCCAGCTGCATGCGCAGCGGACGCGCCTCCTGCCTGGCGATCTCGACGCACCCTCGCAGTGTCACCGCTCGTAGGTACGTGCCCGTACCACCCTTGAAGATCCACCGATCGGTGCTGCGGCGCGCTTCGGCATGCGCCTGGCCGACATCGGGACCGCTGACCAGACGGACCGAGGACATGTCGATCAGCGCCCTCCCCACCGCCCGCCGATCTCGCAGGAGTGTTGCGGCGAGGAGAGCCAGGGTGAGCAGGATGGCGGCGTTGACGATCTGGTCATCGTCGGGCCCCAGGACGTCGAGGACGCCAAGGAGGCCGAACGAGACCGCGATCACCAGAGCGAGGAAAACGTCCGCGTTTGCCCGGAGCCAGCCCCCAAAACGTCTCATCACGAGGTCTTCCAGTAGTCGGGCTTGGCCTTCAGCATAACGAGCGCACCGCACAGGTCCAGCCTCTTTGTCGCCCCGGCTCCCCGGCAGCCCGGCTCCCCGAACGAACGGCACTTTCGTCCAGACCTGCTGGACGAAAGTGCCGTTCGTTCGGATGCTACTGCGATGCTGCTGCGGAAGAGGGCGCATTTCGTCGGGTTCAGCAGCCTCGGCGAGCTGTCCGACGCCGGCGGAACCCGCTCGGCCATCACGTCCCGCTACGGCGGCCGTCTCCAGCAGTGCCCGTTTTCGGCGCGGCCGTTACTCGCGGAGTCGATCCAGACACGGCACGCGACTGGTAACGTTTCTCGCGCTCCGGACGAGCCGTGCATCACGGGGGGCGTCTCGCACTGAACTGGTCCCGCGAGCCATCGAAACACTGAGGGACGGACGTGTCGGGTAGCGCTGGTCAGATCGTCGGACGGTTATCCGCGATCAACGTGGTCCGCGCGCTCATGCGGCGGCCGGCGAGCGGCGGCGGACCGCCGCAGAGCCAGGATCGACCGGTGCTCGTGTTCGAGGGTGCCCGGGGCAGCGGCAAGACCGCGCTGCTCGACGAGCTGACCGCGTTGCTGGACCAGGGTGTCCCGTACACCCGCATCGATCTGGAGACGGGTTCGCGGCCCACGTCCGTTCCCGACGTGCTCTCGGCGTTGGCGTTCGAGCTCGGCAGGACCTGCCCCCTGTACGGAAAGCTGCGGTTTCCTCGGTTCGTCATCGGCAGGCTGGTCCTGCGCGCGCAGCTGGATCTGGACGCCCATCCGCGCGCTCGCCGACAGGTGACGGGGCTCCTGGAAGAGGACAGCAACGCCACGAAGCTGCGCAAGATCCTGCTGGATACCGCCAACGGCCTGGTCGAGGACATGACGCAGCAGACCGCACTTCCGGTCGGGTGGCTCAGCCCGGTCGTCGGGCACCTGGTGGAGTCGACGTACAACCTCCTGATCAGCTCGACACCCGGTCAGCGCATCGTGCTCGGGCCGTTCCACGGTTGGTACGGCTCGCGGGGGCTCGGGCTGTCGAACGACGCGATCGACGTGCTGGTGGACCTGAACCGATGGGGGCGCAACACCGAGGATGCGGACAACCGCCAGCGGATCGAGGAACTGCTCTGGGACGCATTCCTCACCGATCTGCGTGAGGAGTTCCGCAGCAGCAAGCACGCCAAGAAGCTGACCCTCAACTGTGTGGCGCTGCTCGACAACGTCGACACCGAGGTCGGGCAGCGGTTCCTCGACGGGCTGGTCAAGGCGCGACGCAAGCGGGTGGCTGAGGGCAGGCTGGCCCCCGATCCGCTGACCGTGCTGGCCATGAGCCGGGGCGCAGCGCTGGCCGACCTCCCGGCGGCCAGCATCGCGAACCTGTCTTCGGGAGACCTCGACCATCCCGCGTTCGGAGGGCCGGAGACGGGCACCAGGTTCTGGTGGGCCAGATATCGACTGGCCGATCTCACCGAGGACGAGACGGCCAGCATGGTGTCGGCGCTGGCGCTGCGCGACGGCAGCAACGAGCGGTTGACGCGGATGGTGCACGAGCTGTCCGGCGGACACCCGGCCTTCACCCGGGTGTTGATCGACGCGGTCGCCGAGAGCCCGGATCACCGCGACGACCTGGGCGCAGTTCTTGGCCGGTCTGAATCGGGTGCCGGGCCGAATCGGCTGCGGGTCGACGAGCGGATCCGACAGCGGCTGCTGGTCGGTTTCTCCGAAGACGTGTTCGAGGATCTGGTGACCTGCGCGGCCGCCCGCGATCGCCCGGACGCCTTGCGGCTCGCCCAGGACAGCGAGCTGTTGATCGGCGGCCCGAACAGTTACCCGGTGGTCAAAGAGGCGTTGTGGCCGGAGGCGGGCGGAGCGGGACCGGTGGTGCTGCGGCGGTTGCTGCTGCGTCTGCTGTCCCGGCGGACCGCAGGGGATCCACCGGCCTGGCCGCGGGTGTTCTCGTGGCTGCGGGCCCGCGGCGAGCAGGAAACCAGCGAGCTGTACTACGCGCTGGCCGGGCGCGACCTCGCGTTCCTGACCGATCGCATGCGGGAGCGGCTGACCCACGATGGGCCGGCGCGGTGGCTGGAGGTGCTGGCCGAAATCGCCTCGGCGCCCCGCAGCCAACGCGCCGAGGGTGCCGAGGTCTGCCCCCCGTTCAACCAGGTACTCGCCCTGCTCGCAGAGATCACCTCGCCGAGGCAGCGCGTCGACCCGCTGAGCAGGATCATCGCCGCGCGCTGGGTCGTCGACGACCCGTTCACCGACAGCCGCCGGGCCAGCCTGCACCGCCAGCTTCAGGCCGACCTGCTGAATCTCGCCTCGTCGTCGTCGGGCGACACCGACCCGTTGCTGCGGGCGGCGGCCCAGCACGGCAAGCAGGCCGACCTGTGGCGCTGACCGGGACACGGCTACCAGTCAGCCGACGAACATTGCACGGGTGTACAGGGAGGAGATCGGCGTGACCAGCGTTCACGACAGGATCAGTCCGCCGTCACAGCGGCCCCGGTGGCCCCGGTGGATCGCGCTCGTCATCGTGGGCCTGGTGCTGCTCATCGCGGCCGGGTGGGGTGGCCGGTGGTTGATCCACGCCTGCGGCACGCCCTGGTCCGGGGTCACCGAGATCGACGGCGAGTGTGTCGGTGTCACCGACGGCTCCTACGTGTTCGATCCGGAGCTCGCCGGCGTCGAAGCGAAGATCGCGGAGGAGAACGCCCGGGTCGCAGCTTCCGGTCAACAGGCCGTCACCCTCGCCCTGCTCAATCCGATGACCGCGGACCCGACCAGCGCCTTGTCCATCGACGCGGCGCGCAATGCGCTGGAAGGTGCCTACACCGCTCAGTACCGGGCCAACCGTGGAGAATTCGGTGACTCCAATCCGCTGATCCGGCTGGTGCTGGCCAACGAGGGCAGCCACCAGGATCAGTGGGAGCCGGTGGTCCACCAGTTGGCCGGGATGGTCGACGACGCGGCTCCGCTGGTCGCTGTTGCGGGTCTCGGGGTGAGCGTGACCCAGACCAGACTCGCCGCTGAGGAGCTCGCGGCGCGCGGCATCCCGATGGTCGGTTCGGTCGCCACGGCCGACGAGCTGAACCACGCGAACATCCGCGGTTTCATCCGGGTCGTACCGCCCAACCGGAAGTATGTCGAGAGCCTGCTCATCTATCTCCAGCGTCGTCCGGAACTCGACTCGGCGATCCTCGTATTCGACTCCAATTCCGACGACAAGGCCAACCCTGACATTTTCACCAGGTCGCTGCGTGCCAACATGAGCGACGTCATGAGCGACCTGATCAAATTCCCCGCGCAAAGCTTCACCGGCAAAACGAACCCCGGTGAAGCGGTGACCCCCTCCCGCTTCGCTGGAATCGTGGCCAATATCTGTGCGGTAAAGCCCGAGGTCGTGCTGTTCGGCGGTCGCCGGGCCGATATGCCCATCTTCCTGACCGCACTGGGAGATCGGGTCTGTTCGGACACCCCGATGATCGTCGCCACCGCCGCCACCGAACTGAGTGTGGTCAAACAGCGCGAGGCGGAGCTCCGGGAGAAGACGATCACCTTGGTATACGCCACGTCGACCGATCCGTCCGGCTGGGCGAATAATGTGCCGGGCACGCCGGAGCATTTCCCGGAGTTCCAGGCGCGGTTCACTGAACGCGGGTTCGATTCCGCACGCCTCACCGGGGATACGATTTCGACCCATGACGCAGTGGCCACCGCAGCCAGGGCCATCCGGCTCGCGGCGTCTCCGGACAGCGTGCCGAAATCCGCCGACGTCCGTAGCCAGCTCCTTAACCTGAACAACCTGACCCCCGTACTGGGAGCCAGCGGTCGGTTGAGCTTCAGCTTTCGGGGTAACCAGCAAGGCGACGAGTCCGGGAATCCCTGTGACAAGCCCATTCCCGTCCTGGGGATCGCGTCGTCCGGTTCTTCCGTAGCGACGGAACCGATCTACTTCACCTGCAGGTGAACCGGTGGAAGCCCGACTCCGGACCAGGTCATGGTCGCGCTGGGCCCGGTCGGCTCTGGGCTCTCAAGCAGCCGGCCGCGCGCCGCCGCCGATGAGGCGGCCTTGCTGGGCGTCGGTACAGCTGGACATGCGAAACTCGGCGGCGCCGGCGGCCCGGCGGTGGGGCATCCCCTTGGGGCGACCGGTAGGCGGTAGGGCCACGGACATCCATCTCACCCTCCACCTGCTCACCGGAGATTGCGCGGTTGGGTTGCCCCGCAGGTTGTTACTGTCCCGGTGGGGTTCGCCTTGTGGGAGTGGTTGACCAGCAGGCTCACCCGCGCAGTGCTTGTTTGATCCGTGCTGCCTGTCGGGTGAGGTGGTGGCGTTCGGCGAGGTTGGGGGCGGACCGGGCGGCGTCGGCGTACGATGCACGAGGACGCCGATCACCGCGGGAGCCAGCTCCCGCACCAGCAGGTCATCCATCACCTGATCTGCCCCGGCCAGCCCGGTCACTCGGTGACCGTCGGCGGTGCGCTCAGGAACGGGCGCACCTCCAGCCACTCGTGGATCGGCAAGCCGGCGGCTCCCGGCGCTGCCGACAACTCACCGGCGACCGCGAGCGCACGCTCGTAGGTGTCGACGTCGATCACCATCCAGCCGGCGATCAGATCCTTGGTCTCCGCGAAGGGCCCGTCGGTGACCGGCGGCCGGCCCTGCCCGTCGTAGCGGACGAACGTGCCCTCGGGCGAGAGCGCCTGACCGTCGACGTACTCACCGCTGCCCTCAAGCCGGGCGGCGAAGTCGGCCATGAACCGCACGTGATCCTCAACCTCCTCCGCGGTCCACTGATCCATCGGGACGTCGTTGACGGCCTCGGGGGCACCGCGATAGTGCTTGAGAAGCAGATACTTCGCCATGCCAGGTCTCCTTGCTGTGGTACGACCACGGTGGCCGCATCTACCCCCGGGACGAAACCGCCAGGCCAGTCTCGACATCCTCGGCCACATCTTCCTCGAGAACCTCCCGACGCAGCACGACCCAAGCGACACATCGATCCCCTTACGGCACCGCCGCGATCTCGGTGGCATGAGGCGCGGGCGCTAGCGCTGTGAGAATCACGCCATCGATCGCTGAAGGTCACAGGGGGCCGAGCCGGTCGATCGGATTCTCCGCGGTTATCGGCAACTCGAGTGGGTTCCGCGCGCCACGGCGACTCGGTCATGCGGAGCCCGCCTCGCTGTGCCTGGAGTCCTGGGGTCGGCGCGGACTTCGCATCTCGCTGGACACGCCTAACCACCTCCGGGTTTGACGAGTGCGCTGTCACCCGGCGCTCTTGCCACGGCTCGTACGTTTCGGAACAGTGGGCAGTCGAGACCCGGGGGTGGTGATGGGCGGTTCCGCGGGCAGGGACGTGGCGAGGATGTACGACCGGCTCGGGTCGGGGTACGACCGGCTCAGCGGGCTACTGGATCGCACGGTCGTGAACCGGATGCGTGCGGACCTGCTCGCCCGCGCCCGCGGCGACGTCCTCGAGGTCGCCGTCGGCACCGGCGCCAACCTGCGGCGCTACCCGACCGGCTTGCGGATCACCGGTCTCGACTTCTCGGCCAAGGTGTTGGCCGTGGCCACGGAGCGGGCCGGTGCGGCCGGCCTGGACTGGGCGCCCGTGCTCGGCGACGCCGAGGCCCTTCCGTTCGCCGATCGGTCGGTTGACACCGTTGTCTGCACGCTGGCCGGATGCACCTTCGCGCATCCCGGTGCGGCATTCGCCGAGATGCGCCGAGTGCTGCGCCCGGCTGGACGCGCGCTGTTCCTGGAGCACGTGCGCCCGGCGAACAGGGCCGGTGCCGCTGCGCTGAGCGCGATCACCCCCCTCACGGTCGCCGCCCTGGGCTGCCATCCCGATCGGGACACGGTCGACACGATCCGCGCCTCGGGGTTCGTGACCTCAATGCTGGAGCGCGCCCTGCGCGGGCTGTTCGTAGCGGTAGAGGCGACTCCCGCGGCCTGACCGGCTCCTGCCGCTGGATAGCCACATTCGCGCAGCTACCGTCCATGAAGCCGTCACGACCTACCGCGCGCACCTACCCGACCTCGCCATGAGCCTGTGGGGATATACGTGGGTTCGCGCTGCAGGGAAGCTTGAACTCGACGACGCGCTCGCCGCGGTCGAGGAAGCCGCCGCGATCTATCGACCACTCGCCGACACGCTTCCACATGCCTTTACCGGGTACATCCGGGCGACCGTATCAACGCACGCCAATGTACTCGACGGCCTCGGCCGATCAGACGAAGCAGAGAAGCTCCGACGCACACTCAATGAGGATGGCCCCAAATAGGAGACGGGCCGCCTGCCTCCTCACACCGACCGCAGCGTTCGTGACGGCTGGTCTCCCAGCTACGGTTCCGTCTGTCTCCCGGACCGACCCCGCATGGCCAGGTTCGACATACCACCGGGTAGACCTCGGGGGCCACCCAGCGTCGGTCGAAGAGCCTGACCTGGTCCTGGTCAAGCTCGCAAGCCAGGGCGCAGGTTCCTCGGCGACTATCGTCCCAGAATCTCAGCTGCGTCGTGGTCGCTGTGTAGCTCATGTGCGGCTGTGGCGTGGTCGAGAGTGACCCGACGGTGATCGCTGCAGCCTGACCGCTCCTGCCGTGCGGGATTCACGCGGCTCACGCGTGGCCGTCCACGGCACCGGCGACCTGCTTGCCACCTTGAAAGACCATCCGTACATCTCGGCTGTGGCGG
This sequence comes from Pseudonocardia sp., assembly GCA_050701055.1. Taxonomy (GTDB): domain Bacteria; phylum Actinomycetota; class Actinomycetes; order Mycobacteriales; family Pseudonocardiaceae; genus Pseudonocardia. The sequence continues at coordinate 22,500 of JBOHEO010000046.1, forward strand.
ATGTCGTCCATGACGTTGGAGCCGATCACCACCAGGTCAGCGAGCTTGCCCGGCTCGAGTGTTCCGACGTCATCGAGCCGCAGCGTCTCTGCATTGCCGCCGGTTGCTGCTACCAGCGCCGCCATCGGTGTCATACCCGCGCGCACCAACAACTCCAACTCGCCGTGCAGCGATTCGCCGGGCAGCAGGTATGGCACCGGCGAATCCGTGCCCACCAGCAGTTTGACCCCGGCGCTCCGCATCTCGTTCGTGAACCTGAGCGCAACCTCGAAACCGCGGCGCGCCACGTCGTAGTCCGATGGCGTCCACTGTCCGGTCATATCCCCCGCCATCGCCGCCCAGAATCGCTGTACCGGTTCTGGAACCGGCTGTCCGTGAGACGCCTCGGTGACCTCGGGGTCGTTCATGCGAGTCAACTGGTTGTGGGCCACCAACGTCGCCGTGAGATACACGTCGCGATCGGCGAGCAGCCGGGCGAATGCGCGCGCGGCGATGCCGGCCGGATCGATCGAGGCGAACCCCCGGTGCCACCGCGGGTTCGGCGTCTGGAGCCCGTCCGATGTGACCCAATTACGTGGGACGAGCTCTTCCATCGCCGAGGTGGTGTGCTCGAGACCATCGATGCCCGCGTCGATCGCTTCGGTCGGCCGTGTCGAGTGCAGATGCGCGGTGGTCGGCAGCCCGTGCTCACGAGCGCACCTGATGATCGCGGCGGCGAGGTCGGGGCCGACATGGGTGTAGAACTTGACCCCGCTCGCGCCAGCCCGCTGGATCCGCTCGACATACCGCTGACATCCACGACAGCGCCATCCCAGCGCCCGGCGAAGCCGACAGCCGCGATCCGATCCCCCTCCACGAGGACACCGGCGTTGGGCACCGGTGGTCGCCCCGTGCCGTCGAGGAGAAGCCCACCCCGAAAGAGCCTGGCCATCCACCTGCCTCCCGGACCGACCCCGGGATTAGTCGAACTCGCCGTCCTTGACCCCGCGGATGAAGGCGTCCCATTCGACGGGGGTGTAGTAGTGCGCGGGCCGGGTGCGGTCCTTGGTGTCGCGGAGCCACCGGCCGCCACCGGGGGTGAGCGCAACCTCGACACAGGACTGATGGCTGTCGGTATAGCTGGACGTGCGGAACTCGGCGTCCGCCGGCGGCCCGGCCGGGTACTCGTTCACGTGGCCACCTCTCTCGCTGCGCGCTGCAGGATCGACCGGGATTCTTCCTGAGACGCCGCCTGGACCCGCAGCCGGGTCATCGCGCGCTCGTACACCGCCACCTCCTCCGGCGTCTCGTAGTAGCGGCCTTCGATGAGACAATCGATGAACACGACGCCCGGATCCCCGACCATCTCGGCCGGGAACTTGACCAGCTGGAAGGTGCCCTGCTGGGCCACGTGGGCGCCGACGGTCAGCGGCAGCACCTGCAAGTCGATCCGGGGTCGCTGCGACATGGCCACCAGGTGCTCGAGCTGGGCGGCCATCACCTGGGGCGTCCCACGCCTGCGGTGCAGCACGGACTCGTCGAGGACGACCCACAGCCGGACGGGGTCGTCCGCGCGGTCGAGGATCCGCTGGCGACCCAGCCGCAGCTCGACCCGCTGCCGGATCTCCTGCTCGGTGAAGTCCGGCTCGGCGCGCATCACCGCCTCGGCGTACTCGGCTGTCTGCAGCAGCCCGGGCACGAGGTAGCTGTGAAAGCCGCTCAGCTCGGCGGCGCCTGCCTCCAGCCCGAGGAACAGCTCAAGCCAGCTCGGCGTCCCGCCGGGGAGCTGGTCCCACCAGTTGCGGCCCTTGCGGGCGGCGGCGATCAGGTCCAGGAAAAACGGCAGGCGGTCGGGGACGCCGTAGTAGCCGAGGAGCACCTCCAGCACCGAGGCGGAGGGGAGGTTCCGCCCGGTCTCCATGTGGCCGACCGTGGTCCGCGACTGGTTGAGCCGCGCGACCACCTCGGGCCGGCTCCTCCCGGCCGCGGTGCGCAGGCGGCGCAGCTCCAGACCGATCCAGCGTTTGAGCACGGCCGGGCTGGACGAGGTCAGCATGTCGTTCATCTCCTCTTCAACGGACGTCCACGGCCATCGCCGGGACTCATCCGAACGAACGCAGCAGCTGACGTTGCAATCCTAGCCACTTCAACGTAGTGTCTACGTCATGGCGGTTGCATCCCAACGTCTGATCGTGATGGTAGTCCGTCGTCGATCAGCTGATTCCCGGGGAGTCATCGCCACCGAGCCGGTGTGGCCGGCGGCGTTGACAACACCCCCCAGGTCCGCCGCCGGCCCCACCATCCATCTCCCTACAGGCGGTAGTGGCATGTTGTGGATCACCTGGATGACGTCGAGCGATGATCGGCTCGAACACGCCGTCACCGACGACACCGGTGTTCGTGGCGCGAAAGGCCGCTACCGAGCAGTGTGTGGGCACCTGGTCAGTCCCCGAGCGCTCGTCTCCCCACCTGGCCCGGCCTGCCCCCGCTGCCAGACCCACCTGGACCAGCGCCACCACGCCCCACCATGGCATCGCGCGGGGCGCCGGCCGATCACCCTGTTCGCCGCGCCCCGGGACGCGGAATGACCGGGACGGCAGGGCGACGGACGCCATCCGTGCTCGACCCTGGCCCGCCGGGGTCCCGCAGCGGCGTCAGCGCAGTGTTGTGCCTGTGGAGCGGAGGTTCTCGCACGCCAGGGTGATTCGGTCGGCCATCGAGGCCTCCGCCGCCTTCAGGTAGGAGCGCGGGTCGTAGGCCTTCTTGTTGCCGACCTCGCCGTCGATCTTCAGGACGCCGTTGTAGTTGGCGAACATGTGCGCAGCGATCGGTCGGGTAAACGCGTACTGGGTGTCGGTGTCGACGTTCATCTTCACCACGCCGTAACCCAGCGCCTCGTGGATCTCCTCGATCAGCGAGCCCGAGCCGCCGTGGAAGACCAGGTCGAGCGGCTTGGACCCGACGTCGAGTCCGAGCTTGGCCGTGACCACCTCCTGACCCTCCTTGAGAATCTCCGGGCGCAGCTTGACGTTGCCCGGCTTGTAGACCCCGTGCACGTTGCCGAACGTGGCTGCCAGCAGGTACCGGCCCTTCTCCCCGACACCGAGCGCGTCGACGGTGGCTTCGTAGTCACCCGGCGTGGTGTAGAGCTTCTCGTTGATGTCGTGGGCGACGCCGTCCTCCTCGCCGCCGACGACGCCTATCTCCACCTCGAGGATGATCTTTGCCTTGACCGCCTGCTCGAGCAACTCGGCGGCGATGCGCAGGTTCTCGTGCAGCTCGGTGGCCGAGCCGTCCCACATGTGCGACTGGAACAGCGGGTTCTCCCCGCGGCCGACCCGCTCGGCACTGATCGCGATCAGCGGCCGGACGAACGTGTCCAGCTTGTCCTTGGGGCAGTGGTCGGTGTGCAGGGCGACGTTGATCGGGTACCTCGCCGCGACGACATGAGCGAACTCGGCGAACGCGACCGAGCCCGTCACCATGTCCTTGACCTTCGAGCCGGACAGGAACTCCGCCCCGCCGGTGGACACCTGGATGATCCCGTCGCTCTCGGCCTCGGCGAAACCGCGCAACGCCGCGTTCAACGACTCGCTGCCGGTCACGTTGATCGCCGGGAAGGCGAACTCGCCGCTCTTGGCCTTGTCCAGCATCTGGTTGTAGATCTCGGGTGTGGCGATCGGCACGGTGTGGCCCTCCTCGACGTCCATGGCACTCTGCACGGCATTATCCCGACCCCCGAGGGCTTCACCCCCCGAGCACCCCCGATACGCGTCGCCCGGCTGGTTACGCTGCCCCGGTGACCGTGGACGGGATCGGGCTGGCGCTGCTGTCGGTACTGCTCCCGGTACTGCTCCCGGCATTCGGCTGACGCGCTGCGCGGCGCAGAGCATGATGGGCGCTGCCGGTAACCTCGCACCCCGTGACCCCCCTTGCACTCGGCCCGGAATGGCTTCAGCCCGACTGGATCATCAGTTGGCTGGGTCCGTGGGCTCTGGTCGGCCTGGCCCTCATCGTGTTCGCCGAGTGCGGCCTGCTGCTCGGGTTCTTCCTGCCGGGGGACTCCCTGCTGTTCACCGCCGGCCTGTTCGTCGCCACCGGATCGATCGACAGCCCGCTGTGGGTGGTTTGCACGGTGCTGGTGGTGGCAGCGTTCCTCGGCAACGTCGTCGGGTACTGGATCGGTCGCGTCGCGGGTCCGGCGGTGTTCGACAAGCCACGGTCACGGCTGTTCAAACCGCACCATGTGACGCGGACCCAGGAGTTCTTCGACCGCTACGGGAACCGGGCGATCGTCCTGGGTCGGTTCGTGCCGATCGTCCGGACGTTCATCACCGTGCTGGCCGGTGTCGGTCAGATGGTCCCTCGCCGGTACCTCACCTACTCACTCATCGGCGGCGTAGCCTGGGCGGCAGGGGTGACCGTGCTCGGGTTCTGGCTCGGACAGATCGCGTTGGTGCGCGAGCACATCGAGCTGATGCTGATCCTCATCGTCGGGCTGTCAGTGCTGCCGATCGCCGTCGAGATCGTCCGGGTCAGACGGGCCGGGCTGCACGCCAGGTGAACCTGCGACGTCCCACAAGCGTCGGCGAGGAGGGCTGACCGGTGCCTTCCGCCCTGCCTCCCCTCGCGGTCGGTTCGCACGTTCTCGACTCGCTCGCCCTCGGCACGCTCGACACAGCCGGGCCGGCGACGGTGTGGGTCGTCGTGCTCGCCTTCGTGTTCGTCGAGTGCGCCTTCATCATCGGGCTCTTCCTGCCCGGCGACTCGCTGCTGATCGCGGCCGGGATCGTCCTGGCCCAGGGAGGGCACGAGGCGAGCGCCTGGGCGCTGGCCTTCGTTGCCACCGCGGTCGCGGTGGGCGGCAACCAGGTGGGCTACGTCGTCGGGCGCTACACCGGCACCCGCATCCTGGCCCGGCGTGGCGGTCGCATCCTCAACCGGGCCAACCTCGACCGGGCGACCCGGTTCTTCGAACGGTGGGGGTTCTGGTCGATCTTCATCGCCCGCTGGATCCCCTGGGTGCGCACGCTCGCCCCGATGATCGCCGGGGCCGCCCGGATGGACAATCGGCGCTTCATCCTCGCCAACGCCCTGGGCGCGCTCTGCTGGGTGCCCACACTGATGCTGCTGGGCTACTACGGTGCGGGGCTGCTCGACGGGGTGCCGTGGCTGAAGGAGGCGGCGGCCATCGCGGCGGTCGTCACGTTCATCGCGGGTACGGGGTTCGGGTTGTACCGCTTCCGCGCCGAGATGCGGAGGCCGGTGGACGACGATGCGCACGATTCGCCGGTCTCACATGCGAGACACGGCGAACATGGACGAGGTGACGATCCGGGATCTGCGCCGTAGGCCGGCTTGGGATCTCGCTCAACCCGCGTGCCGCACCACGGCCGCCGCCTCGAACAGCATCCACGCCGAGAGCTGCACCGAAAGATCCCTCCCGGCCGCCCCCCGTCGAGAGCCGACCGCGGGACGGCGCCAGTCCTGCGCGAACACCGGACCACCACCGACTTCGGTGCGCCCTCGCCAGGCCGCGTCCGCGCTGGCCAGCACGATATGTGCCGCAACCGGCGCCAGCGCGGGCTGCTCGCGGGCCGCCACTGCCAGATACCGGGCCAGGATGCCGTTGAACAGGCCTCCGTCGCCCCCGTCGTCGTGGCCGGGAATCACCCCGTCCGGCCCGGCCAACCGGCTCGACACCGCGTCGAGCACGGCCGCCGCGCGATCGAACCAGCGCTGATGTCCCTCCCGTTGGGCGAGCTCCACGCACGCGCCCAGGTACACGCCCTGGCAGTAGGTGTAGATCACCGGCACGACCTCGCGCACCCCGTCCCCGTCGACCCGGACGCCGTCTCGGACCAGACCCGAGTCCGGGTCGACCAGGGTCTCCGCCATCCAGTCGGTGATCGCCGCAGCCAGCGGGACCTCCCCGGCGCGAGCCAGCAGGATCGCGGCCGGGCCGTTCGCGCAAGCATTCTTGACATCGTCGCCGCGCCGCCACCAGATACCGCCGCCACCGTGCGCGGTCCATCCGTCCGCGAGTTGCTCCGTGATCGCCGCCAGCGCCGGTCGGGTGGAGCGCCGGGCCAGGGCACCGGCCCGGTGCACGGCGAGCCCCAACCAGGCGATGTCGTCGTAGTAGGAGTTGGTCCAGGAGCCCAGGTTGCGCCACCGGACCGTGCGGGCCAGCGCCGCGACGGCGCTCGCCCGGGCGGAGCTGGGCTCGCGGAGCTGGGCGTCGACCAGGCAGTCCAGCAGGTGTGCCTGCCACCAGTAGTGCCACGGCCACGGCCGCTCGGGGATCGGCCGTGGCCAGCGGACCCGGCCGATCCGGGTGCCGGGCAACACGCCGGCCACCCGCCGCAGATGGCGCCGGGTGACGGCGCGCTCGGTAGCCGCGGCTCGATCCGCCCAGTCGATCAGCATCCGCCCAGTGTGGCGCATGGCTAGATAAGTGGGGTATCCGTCGTTCAGCCGAGACGATGCGGCGGGCGTTCCTGCGACGCATCGGCGTCGCCCCGGGCCACTATCGGCGGCGATTCGCCGCCGTCACCTGAAAGGACATGCCATGCAGGTCGCCATTGCCCTGTTTCCCCAACTGACCGCGCTCGACGCGATCGGGCCCTACGAGGTGCTGCAGCGGGTGCCGTCGATCGACGTCACGTTCGTCGCACAAGGCCGCGGCGAGGTCCGCACGGAGAACGGCTTCCTCGGCCTGATCGCCGACGCGACCTTCGACGAGCTCCCGTCGCCGGAGGTCGTGGTGGTCCCCGGCGGGGTCGGCACCCGCGAGCTGCTCGCCGGCGGGCCGTTGCTGGACTGGGTGCGCGCCGCGGCCGGGCCGCTGACCGGGCTCACCGCCACCACCCACTGGGGCGCCATGGACATCCTGGGCGAGCTCGGTGCCGAACCCGTCACCCAACGCGTGGTGGAGCACCTGCCCGAACGGGTGATCACCGCCGCCGGGGTGTCCGCGGGCATCGACATGGCCATTCGCCTGCTGGAGCTGCTCGTCGACGATGTGGCGGCGCAAGCCGCACAGGTGCTCATCGAGTACGACCCGCAGCCGCCGTTCGACGCGGGCCACCCGAGCAAGGTCGGGCCCGAAGTGATGGAGCGGATCGCCGAGTACCAGCTCACGCGATCCTGACTCGGGCCGCGGCACTACCAGGCTGATGACAGATCGGCGTGCTGGCGGATCCACGCGTGCATCGCGACCCCGGCCGCCACCCCGGCGTTGATCGAGCGGGTGGAACCGAACTGGGCGATCGACACCGTCAGATCCGCCGCCGAGCGGGCCTCCGCGGTGAGCCCCGGACCCTCCTGACCGAACAGCAACACACACGCCCGGGGGAGTACGGCGGTCTCCAGCCGGCCCGCGCCCAGCGTGTTGTCGATGGCGACGACAGCCAGGCCGCGGGCGGCGGCGTACGACGCGAGCCCGGCGACGTCGTCATGGTGGTGCACCTGGAGGTAACGGTCGGTCACCATCGCGCCGCGCCGGTTCCAGCGGCGCCGGCCGATGACGTGTACCCCGGCAGCGGCGAACGCGTTCGCGGTGCGCACGACCGTGCCGATGTTGTGGTCGTGGCCGAAGTTCTCGATGGCGACGTGGAAGGGGTGCGCGCGGGTGCTGAGATCGGCGGCGACGGCGTCGCGTCGCCAGTAGCGGTAGGCGTCGACGACGTTGCGCGCGTCACCGTGTTCGAGCAGCTCGGGGTCGTAGCGGGCATCAGCGGGCCAGGCCTGCGGGCCGCCGGGCCACGGTCCGACCCCGACCTGCCCGGGAATGGCCCACTCGCTCGCCCCGCCCACCGGATCCCCCAGCTCCCCATCTGCCATCCCGGCATCATCCCGCGCCCCGACGCGTGCCGATCAAGGGCGGACACCCACCATCCCGCCATCGTCCGGTTCACCGGACGGACGGCATCGATCGACGAACGGCCCTCGCCGGCCCTCATCGAGCCGCTCCCTGAAAGCGCCCGCTCGCATTCGGTCGCACTCATGGGCCATCTGGCCTTGGGCTCAAACGGTCGTAGCGACAGGCAATTATTGTAGCAGATTTTGGTCTGCTAAGGTACCCCCTTTCCGGGGATCTTCTGGGGGAATGATTGATGAGTGGAGCTGAGCCGTTGTGTGCCCAGGAACGGGAGACGATCTCCCGGGAGCTGAGTCGGGGAAACTCGGCGCGTTGCATCGGGAAACTG
>JBOHEO010000047.1:0-29914 GCA_050701055.1 Pseudonocardia sp.
CCCTTCGCACGCCGCCACACCGGTCAGCAGCACCGTGTAACGCAGCCCACCACCCTGCCGTCACACTCCGTCACCGGAGCACCAGGCTTCAGCCAACACCGAAACCGCTCTTCTCCATGGCATTGGTCCGCGTACCGCCGACCTGTTGCGGGCCGGGCTCCTCACCTTGGCGTTAACACGAGCGAGCGGTGGGGAGCGGTTCACGGTCCTAGAAATGCCCGAACTGCTGACGAACGCGGGTTTCCGCCGCACCGTGACCGGCCAAGCCCTGCCGCCACACCTGGGCTCGTTGTGGCGTTGGTTTGAATCACTGTCGGAACCGGCACGCCTCAACGCAACCGCCCCGGTGTTGAACAAGTTGCGCGCTTTCACGCTGTCTACGCCGTTGCGGCTGATGCTGGGGCAATCCGAGGGCATCAATTTCACCGAGGCCGTAGCTAGTAACAAGATTGTGTTGGTGCCGCTGCGTAAGGGTCTGTTGGGCGCGGAAAACGCCGCCCTGGTCGGGTCATTGATCACCGCGAGCGTGTGGCAGGCGGCCCTTGGGCGCGCCACCATTGCCGAGCACACACGCAAGCCTTTTTGGTTGTTGATTGATGAGTTTCAGGACACGGTGCGGTTGCCGATTGATATCGGTGACATGCTCGCCCAAGCCCGCGGCCTCGGGCTCGGTTTGACGTTGGCGCATCAATTCTTGCGGCAGCTTCACCGGGACATGCAGGCATCCGTGGTGGGTACCGCCAGGACGCATGTTGTGTTTCAGCTGGGTGTCGAGGACGCCAAGACCCTGGCGGAGAGTTTCACGCCGCTGACCGCGAACGATCTTCGGTATCTCGGGGTGTTCGAGGTCGCGATACGGCCCTGTGTCGGCGGTGCGACCCTGACCCCGGTCACGGGCACCACCTACCCGCTGCCCGAGGCCAGCCGCGACGGGGAGGTGCTCGCGCAGGCCAGCCGACAGCGGTACGGGATGGCGCGCGATGAGGTCGAGGCCGCAACGGTAGACCGGCTGAAGGTGCCGGTGGGGAAGCGGTCCAATCAGCTCACCTTTGGCGGTGAGTAATGATCGCGCTTGCTGTCCGGCCGGCTGTCCGATCACGTCGAGTCCCACCCGGCATTTCCCCAGTTCAGCGCTACCGTAACGGGCCGCAAGGCAGACAACTTACTCCTGTAACCCGGCTGCCCTTCCCCAGAGGTCGGCTCCCATGACCGGCTCTCGTATCTCCTGTGCTCGTCTTCGGCTCTTGGCCGAGCAACTCACCGACCGCTACACCGCTCCCCTCCCCCACCTGGCCCGCGTTCGTCTGCTGTCGGGTACGCAGCTCGACCGGCTCCTCGCTTCCCCTGAGCTGTCGCCTGAGACCACAGGGCGGGTGCGGCGGCGGATCATGGGGCGGCTTGCTCAATTGGGTTTGGTGGCGATGCTGGGCCGTCGTATCGGGGGAGTGCGCGCCGGTTCAGCCGGGCATGTGTACGCCCTCACCACAGCCGGCCACCGGCTCCTAGCCCTACTCAATGATGCACCGGTACCGCCCCGGAAACAGCCCTCCCACGTGCCCGGTGACCTCTTCCTCACCCACACCCTGACCATTAGCGGTGTCTATGTGGACCTGATCGAGCACAGCCGGACAGGCGGGTTTCATGTGCACACATTTACCACCGAGCCGCACTGCTGGCACCCCACCGGCAACGGTGCCTACTTACGGCCCGACGCCTACGCCATTGCGCGAACCGGCGCACTGGGTCAGTGCTGGTGGCTAGAAATCGACACCGGAACAGAGACCATTCCCCGGCTACGGGCGAAAATCCGCGCCTACCGCGACTTCTTGACCTCCGGCGGCGTCGGCCCCGACGGCGCGCCCCCGCGCGTCCTGTTCACCACCCCAGACACCCACCGCGCCCACATCATCACCGGCCTACTCGGCGACACAGACGAGGTGATCACCGCCACTACACACCAGCGCGCGGCGGCGTTCATGATCGACGAACTACACACCCCATAGGTGTTGCCAGACGGCAACGATTGTGGGAGAATGGGAGCATGGAGGTACCGCGATGACACCAACCCCCTCGCTGGGCGCGTACCTGAGCGCGGCACGCCGGGAGCGGGGCTACTCGATTCGGGAGCTTGCGCGGCGTATCGGTGTCGAGCCCAGCGCGGTAAGCCGTCTAGAGGATGGGACGCGGGGCACGCTGCCGCATCCTGACCTGTTTCTTGGTCTCGTGCGGGAACTGGGTTTGCATTGGGCTACCGCGTTGGCCCATGTGCCGCCCTATGCGCGGCTGTGGCGAGACATGACCGCCCTTGCCCTGGACGAACACGGCACCCGCCTACGAGAACACCTCAACACCGCGACGGAGGAACAGTAATGTCAGCATTGAGGGACACCGGCGAAGTGGCGGTCAAGCGGGCGGTGTATCTGTTGCGGGTGTCTACCGCACGGCAGATGCACACCGCCACCGATATTGACCCCGAGGGTAACTCGGTTCCCACGCAGCGGGAGCATTGCGACTCTAAATGTAGAGAGCTTCGCGCGGTCAAGGTCGGGGAATACATCGAGCCCGGCCAGTCTGGCCAGTCGATGGAAAAGCGCCCGGTGTTTAAGGAACTGCTCAGGCGCATTAAGGAACAGCGGGACGTTGATTACGTCATCATCTACATGCGATCGCGTATCTTCCGCAACTACAAGGAAGCCGTGGCCGTTAAATCAGAGTTGGAAAAGCTCGGCGTGCGCATCGTCTCGGCGAAAGAGAACTTCGGCGACGGTGACATGGGTGAGGCCATGGAAGCTATGACCGATATTTTCAACTGGCTAGAGGTCCGCCGTAACGGCGCCGACATCGCCACCAAAATGCTGAACAAAGCCAAAAACGGCGGCACAGTCAGTAAAGCGAAACTTGGGTATCTCAACACCAGAACCCGTATCGACGGCTACGAGGTCAACACCATTGCCGTTGACACCGACCGCGCCCCCTACATCGTGATGGCGTTCGAACTGGCCGCTACCGGCACATTCTCTAACGTCGATGATGTTCGGGACACGGTCACCGACGCCGGGCTACGGATGCCCGGCACCGGTAAACCGGTGTCCCTGCAAACCATGTGGAAAATGCTGCGGGACCGCTACTACTGCGGGTACGTCACCTACAAAAGCATCGAATACCACGGCCGCCACGAACCACTCATTAGCGAAGAACTATTCGACCGGTGCCAAAAAGTGTTGGACACCCACAGCGGCACCGGTATCCGGCAACGCTCCCACCCGCACTATTTGAAAGGCACCCTATGGTGCAACCGGTGTAAACGTCGGTTCATCGTCCAGCGCACCAAGAACCGGCACGGCGGCGTGTACTACTACTTCTTTTGCACCGGGCGCCAGGATCACATCTGCGACCACCCCTACATACCCGTAGAGGTCATGGAACAAGCCGTGACCAACCACTACGCCCGCATAGGGCTCCCCGAAAAGTTCCGTGCCCTTGTGTGTTCGGTGATCACTGAGGCAGCGGCAAACAGTAGCAAACTGTCTAACGACATGCGCGAGAAGCTAGCCGCACACCTAGACAAGCTCGACAGTAAAGAAAGCTACTTCCTCGACCTCGCCGCCGAAGAAGGCTGGCCCAAAGACACACTCCGCGCCAAACTGGCCACCATCCGCGAAGACCGCAAACGCATCCAACACACGTTGGAGCACGCCGAGAACCAACTAGACGACGGTATCGGATTCCTCACCCTCGCACTCGACCTCATGACCGACCCGCAAACCATGTACCAGGCAGGCAGCGAAGCCGTCCGAACGATCATGAACCGAACCATCTTCACCAAACTCTACATAGACGGTGACACCATCACCGGCCACGAACTACGCGAACCGTTCGACGTCCTCGCCGACGCGTACAGCGTATGGCAGGGCTACCCCAAAGACACCGACACCGACACCGACACAACACCCAGCAAACGCCCCCACCGGACCACAGGGCCACGCACAGCCCTACCCGCCCCACAACGCAACAGCGCCGCACCCGAAACCAGGCACAGCGCCACAGAACCCCACACGACCTCACCAACCCTCACCCTCACGGGCCAGGGTTCTAGTAAGACTGCCATGGTGGAGGTGCTTGCCGCTTACTCGCACACTCAATCGTGCCTCTGAACTGGGAAAATGCTGTCCGGCCACCGCCATCCGCCGCCATCAGGCAACAACACGATCACCGCCGCTGAGGCTGGGATCGACCCGCACCGATCACGCGGTGGCCGCGGCGCGGTAGTGTCATGTCTACCGGGACACGGCGATTCCCGCCGATCACGTCTTCCTTGTCCACGGCCACGACTTGGGGTTCCGCAACGAGGTGAGCGCTTCCTTGCCGATCTCGGGCTGCGGCCGGTGGTGCTGTCCAAGGCCGAGCGTGAGGAACGATCGATACTGGACAGACGGGCCGGGGTATGGCGAAACCGTGGGTTGTCTCTGGGTTGTTCCTTGCTTGCCGCCCTGGTCGCCGCGCTGGGTTGTACTGTCTGCGGGTGCGTTGGTCGGCGACGTTGGGTGCGTGGACGCGCCGGGAGGCGGTGCTGGTTGCCGTGCTGGCGGTGGCCGCCGGGGGTGTCGTGTTGGCCGAGCCGTTGAAGGCGCCGTGGCTGGTCGTTGCCGGGGTGATCGTCGCCGGGGTCGGGGCGCTGGCCCGCGGGGTGGTCGCGGTGGGGCGGGCGCGGGTGGAGGGGCGCCGGGAGCGGATCGAGTCGACGCGCCGGCTGCGGGTCGCGGTCGCACCGGTTGGTGAGATCGATCCGACGGTGGTCGGGGTGGACCCGGCCGCGCAGATCATCTTGGCCGGTGGCCGGGTGCCTGAGTACGTTGAGTGCGACGTGGATGCGCGGCTGCGGGAGTCGGTCGCGGCGGGGTTGCTGGGCCGCGGCCCGTGGCTGGTCGTGGTCGTCGGGGCCTCCAAGGTCGGGAAGTCGCGGGCGCTGTTCGAGGCGCTGCGCCGGTGCGCCCCGGACGACGGGCTGCAGCTGGTTGCGCCGGTCGATGGTGAAGCGCTGCGCGCGTTGCTGCTGCCGGGCCAGGACCTGCGGCTGGGCAAGGCCGCGGCGGTGCTGTGGCTCGATGATGTCGAGCCGTTCCTCAACCAGGGTGTCACCATGCAGACGTTGCGGGAGTGGCACGCCGGCGGGCCGGGCCGGATCGTGGCCGCGACCTATGGCGGCAAGGGCAGCGACCGGATCGCCGGCGCGGGGGTGACCGGGCTGGCCACGATCGCCGCCGACGTCCTGGCCCATGCCTGCGAGGTCCCGATGATGCCCAGCACGACCGGTGAGCTGGGTGAGCTGCGCGGCCGGCTCCCCGACGTTGAGGTGGCGGCCCTCGAGCGGCACGGCCTGGCGGCCTATCTGGTCGCCGGGCCGGCGCTGGAACGCAAGCTCACTACCGCCCGGCATGCTCCCGGCGAGCCAGCCTGCCCGGAAGGCGTCGCGGTCGTGTACGCCGCTGCTGACTGGGCGCGGTGCGGGCGCACCGACCCGATCGACGACGAGACGCTGCGCCGGCTGTGGTCGGCGTACCTGCCGGCCGGCGTGCCCGGCGCCGATGACGGATTCGCCAACGGGCTCACGTGGGCACTGTTGCCGGTCGCGGGGACGATCTCGCTGCTGCAACGCACGGGCGGCTACACCGCCTATGACTATGTGGTCCGGCTGGTCGGTGACAAGCCGGTTGCCGAGCCACCCCGTGACCCGGCCTGGGCCGCAGCTATCGAGACCGCCACCGACGCTGAGGCGTTGTCGGTCGGCGTAGCCGCCTACCAGTGGGGCCGTCTCGATGACGCCGCGACCGGGTTCGACCGTGCGCGAGCGTCGTCGACGATCGATGAGGTCGGGGCCATCGCCGCCTACAACCTCGGTGTCGTGTCCGGCGAGCTGGGCCGGTCGGAGGACGAGGTCGCGGTCTACGAGCAGGTGCTGGACCGCTACGGCGCCGACCCCACCCCGGCGCTACGCGAGCAGGTCGCCCGGGCGCTGGTCAACAAGGGCTTCCGGCTCGGCGAGCTGGGCCGGTCGGAGGACGAGGTCGCGGTCTACGAGCAGGTGCTGGACCGCTACGGCGCCGACCCCACCCCGGCGCTACGCGAGCGCGTCGCCCGGGCACTGGTCAACAAGGGCTTCCGGCTCGGCGAGCTAGGCCGGTCGGAGGACGCGGTCGCGGTCTACGAGCAGGTGCTGGACCGCTACGGCGCCGACCCCACCCCGGCGCTACGCGCGGTAGTCGAGCGGGCGCGCGAGGTACTTGCGGAGCTGTCGGACGACACCCGCTAACCGCCCCATGGGCGGCGCGGCTGGCGGATCCCCACCTTCCCCCCACCGTCCCGGTGGACGAAGGGCGTCTTGGTCGGTCACCGAGCGATCCGTTCCAAGGTCTGGGTTACGTCGTCGACTGTGATGGGCGCCTGCTGATGCCGAGCGTGGAGCGACCGCCGGGACGTTGGCGCGGCTTGGGGTCGGCGACCGGTGCGCCAGCGGGCGTGCCAGTAGGCGAGGTAGTCGCCGATGGTCAGCCGGCACATGCGGGTTTGGAGCCGGCGTCGCCGCCGCTGGGCGCGGCGGCGGGATCGGCTCTGAGATTGGCGCAGGTAGGTGGGCCACACTCGGCGAAGGATCGTCGTGGGTGGCGGACGCTGGAACCGCCCTGAAGGGACGGTGAATACGGCCCCGGGATGTGTCGGAGACGTCCCCGTTACGTCCTGCGGGGGGCTACTGGGTGCCGAGTGGGTTGGCGGGTTTCCAGATTCGGTTGAAGCTGTCGAGGTAGGTGGTGAAGACGCCGTCGTCGATGCGGCGGTGTAGGTGTAGGACGGGGGCGTAGGCGGCGGCGATGCCGTGGATGTGCTGGTTGATCAGCATTTCCCGGTCGCCGCGGTAGAGGGAGTTGTAGAGCACGGTGGAGTGCAGCCGGATCTGGACGCCGGTGTTGAGCAGTGGCCGGTAGAGGGCGATCGCGTTGCGGATCTTGGCGGCCATGGCGTCGTGGATGCCCTCGTCGGCGCCGCGTTGGTCGATGTGCGGGCTGGTGGGGTCACCGAGCAGGAGCCGTACGTCGACTCCGGTGCGGGCTTTGTCGGCGAAGAGCCGGACGAGTTCGACGTCTTCGGCGATGAACAGGCCGCTGTAGACCAGGATGTCGATCTCGGTCTCGGCGGCGCCGAAGAGCGCTCGCCAGGTGTCGCGGGAGACCGATCCGCGGTGTGGGTAGGTGGCGTAGACCTCGGGGTCGATGGAGGGGATGGCGGCCAGGTGTGGCCAGAGGTCGTATTCGTGCAGGCTGAGCATGTCAGCGAGGTTCCAGCGGTGGCGGGCGTGGGGTACGCGCCCGCCGAGCCAGCGCTGCACCGTCTTGGGGTCGACGCTGAGGGTCTTGGCGACGTCGATGTCGCGGAGCCGAGCGCCGATGAGAGCCCGCCGCAGCGGCTCGCCGATCGACCGTGTGTCCGGCATACTCCGTGTCCTCCCCCGCTGAGGGCCCCCATCCTACCCTGAGACGCACCGAGACGTACCTAGAAGTACCGAGGTGTCCTGCGGTTGGTGGTGGCTGGGGCTGGGATGCTGGCGCGGTGCGAACGACTCCGTGGCGGGTGTATGTGCAGATCGCGCGGTCGTTGCGGGCTCGCTTCGCCGATGCGGCGCCGGGGTCGGCGGTGCCGTCGGAGGTGGTGCTTGCGGCTGAGTTCGGCGTCGCGCGGAACACAGTGCGTCGTGCGTTGGCCGCGTTGGAGCAGGACGGGGTGATCATGGCGTTGCCGGGGCGCGGCCGGGTCGTGGGCGTGCCGGGTGAGGGGTTGTCGGCGGGCTACCGGCGGATCGCCGACGATCTTCTTGCGCGGATCGTCTCGGGTGAGCTGGGGCCGGGTGATCGGGTGCCGTCGGAGTCGGAGCTGGCTGCCCGCTACGGGGTGTCGCGGGCAACGGCTCGGCGTGGGTTGGAAGCGGTGCAGGCCGCGGGGTTGGTCGCTGCGGTGCAGGGGCGGGGACGTTTCGTGGACGGTTCAGGACACGGGTGACCGTCTACGCTGCGCGGATGGTGGACGATGGCGCCGCTCGGGACCTGTGCGGGTCGCTGCTGGCCGTGGAGCTGCCGCGGCGGTGGGCACATTCCGCGGGTGTCGCCCGTCACGCTCACGCACTCGGCGGGCAGCTGCCCGAGCACGCCGAGTTGGTGATCGCGGCGGCGTGGCTGCACGACATCGGCTACGCCGCACCGTTGCTGGACACCGGGTTCCACCCGATCGACGGCGCCCGGCACCTGCGCGAGGCCGGGTTCGGTGATCGGCGGTTGTGGACGCTGGTCGCGCATCACAGTTGCGCGGTTGTCGAGGCCGAGGAACGCGGTCTCGACTATGTGCTGACCGCGGAGTTCCCCGTCGATGGCACGGAACCGGCGGCGTTGGCGGCGTTGACCTACTGCGACATGACGACCGACCCGGACGGTGAGCCGGTCGGCGTGGACGAACGGATCGGGGAGATCCTCGCCCGTTACGGCCCCGGCGACGTCGTGCACCGGGCGGTCTCCCGGGCCGCGCCGACTCTGCGGCGTCAGGTGGCCGAGGTCAGGGCGCTGCTCGGAACGGGTTGAGCCAGCGGCGCCGCGGGCGAACATCTTCCTGGGTGGTGGTGGCGCTGGTGGTGGCGCTGGTTGGGGCGAGGAATCCTTGCTCGTTGCGGGTCCATTGCTGGCCGCTGCTGTCCAGGAACTCGATCTCGACCGGCTCGGGTGAGTAGTAGGTGGCCAACCACTCCCGCGGGGCGGGTCGTTCGATGGTCTGGCCGGGCGGGACGAGGCCGATGAACTCGGCCTCGCCGTCGTCGTCGTCCTCGTTGTCGGGGCTGGGCAGGGATACCTCGTAGATGGGCATGGCGCTGGCGTTGTGCACGAAGAACATGACCTCGCGGCCGCCGGGGCCGGTGCGTCTGGCCTCGACCCAGGCACTGACCTTGACCGCTTGGGAGCGTCGTTCTTCCTCGGCGCGGGTTTCCTCGCGGCGTTGTTCGCGGCGGATCAGCACGAGGCCGACCCCGAAGGCGCCGATGGTGCCGATCGCCGCCAGTGCGTCGACGGCGACGCCGGCCCAGTCGTTGGCGGGCATCAGCCGAGGTACGGGGTGGCGCGGCGGTCGAGGTAGTGCTGGATCCGGACGCGCATCGACCGGTCCATCGGCAGGTTTTCGACCGCGTCGGGTGTTATCCAGGTGACCTCTCGGGTTTCGCTGCTGGTGGTGGGGGTGCCGCCGGTCGGGCGAGCGGTGAACACCACGGAGAACTCCTGTCGGGCCTCGCCGTTGCCGGTGTAGAGGATGACGTGTTTGGGGTCGGTGTAGATGCCGACCAGCCCGGTGACCTCGCAGTCGATACCGGTCTCCTCCCGCGTCTCCCGCACCGCGGTGTCCACCAAGGACTCGCCGAGGTCCATCGCGCCACCGGGCAGGGCCCAGTTGTCGTTGTCGGTGCGGTGAATCATCAACAGCTCACCGCTGTCGTTGACCACGACCACGTTCGCCGACGGGACGAGGCTGTTGGCCGGGGGCGCGTGCGGGTCGTCGTAGAAGTCGATCCGCCGTGCCACGCCGTGATCTCCGGTGTCCATGGGTGATGTCTAGTCCAGCGGTCGGGCCGCGGACCAGACCCGCTCGAAGCTGTCCAGGTAGGTCGACACGAGGGTGCCGCCGGCGATCTGGCGCAGGTGCAGCACCGGCGCTTGCGCGGCGGGTTGGGCGTAGACGTGCGGGTTGACCAGCAGTTGACCGTCGGCCCGGTAGATCGAGTTGTAGAGGATCGTGGCGTGCTGGCGCACCTCGACCCCGACCGGGAGCAGCGGCCGGTAGAGCACGATCGCGTTGCGCACCTTCGCCGCGAGCGCCTCGTCGATGCCCTCCTGCTCGCCGCGGGTCGCGACCTCCGCCGAGGTGGGGTCGCCGAGCAGCACCCGCACCCGCACACCCCGCCCGGCCTTGGCGCGGAACAGCGCGAGCAGGCCGGCGTCGTCGGCGAGGAACATTCCGCTGTAGACCAGGACCCCGATGTCGTGTTCGGCGGAGTCGAACAGCTGCCCCCAGACGTCGCGAGGCACCGTCCACCGGTGCGGGTAGACCGTGAGGACCTCACTCTCGGAGGCGGAGGCGACCTGTTCGGCGGCCAGCGCACCCGGCCACAGGTAGGCCTCGTCGACCCCCAACATGGTGGCGACCTTGTAGCGGTGACGCCGGTAGGGGATCCGCCCGCTGATCCACCGCTCGATCGTCTTCGGGTCCACCCCAATGTGGTCGGCCAGCTCGACCGGGGTCACCCCGCGCTGTAGCAGCGCCGCGCGCAGCCGCTCGTTCGCCATCCCCCACCCCGCGCACACCACACCAACCCGGCCCAGCGCGAAGCCCGCGACACGGGGCACACGTCCCGAACCGTCCTCGGGACGTCCCGGGACGGACGCCACCCTACGGGGGACGTCCGCGAGGCGTCCAACAGCGCGGTGACCGTGTCCCCGCCCGCTGCCGCAATCTCATCGCCATGACCACACCGCGGCACTCCGACCCCGCCGACCGAGATCCCCACCACGACCAGCCACCCACCGACCCGTTGCGTCCCGACCAGCTGCGCTGCCTGTGCGGCGCCACCGCCGACCGGGACGGGCTGTGCCGCAAGTGCCGAGCCCGCACCCTGTTCAACCACCGCGCCATCGGCCGTCGCCGCGCCACCCGACGGCGGCTCAACCGCCCCGAGGACCGGCACCCCCGCAACCGCCGACCCAACCGTTAACCGACACCTACGACTGAGAGGAGACCGCCATAATGATCTTGTCTGTGTTCGTCGTCCTGCTGTTGGGAGTGCTCGTCTGGTTCCTGATCCGCTACACCGCGCTGCGCGCCTGGCAGGCCATCGCCTGCATCCTGTTCGGCTTCTACATCGCCTCCACCCCGCTGGCCCCCTACATCCGCTCCGGGTGCATCGCGATCGCCCGCATGATCGCCGGGATCCCGCTCTGAACCCCGGGCAGCGGCCCGACGCCACCCACCCCGACCCCACCGTGCGGGTGATCAACCGGCTGTGCCGAGAACTCCTCGCGACCCGGCTGCGATACGCACACCTGGTGGCCGCCGCCCGCGCCACCCTCGCCGCCGCCCGCGACGGCGAACCCGACGCGCTGGACTACCTCGCCGACGAACTCGCCACCCACCACGACCCCCACGGCCACACCCCACGCTGGTGGGCCGAGATCTGCCGAACCGGCCAGGTGCAGCGGTGAACCGGCGTGCCCGCCGCCGGCTCCGCCGCGGCGACGCCGCCACCAACCGCTGCTGATCCTCACCGACGACTCCTCGCGGATCGGGGAGGCGCTGGCGCTCCTCGCCCGCGCCGGCTTCCGCTACCGGTCCGAACTCGCACCACTGGCCCTCGTCGCCGCTCTCGTGCCGACGGCGGCGGTACTGCACGGGCATGGCGTCAGCGTGTGGTGGCCCCTGCTGCTGACCGTCTCGGTCGCGGCCGGGTTGACCTGGCCGCGGGTTACGCCGCTGCTGCGCCCGATCGAGCGCGGCTACGCCGCCGCGGTCGTGCTGGCCACCGGCGCGTGGCTCACCGCCGCCACAGCCTACGGCCCCGCGGCGCCGCCGCTACCCGCCCTGCTCGGGATCGGCACCATCCTGGGCGGACTGCCCTGGTGGACCCACCGGCGCCGCCGCGCCAAGGTCCGCGTCGAACGCACCCTCCAAGCCTGGCCAGACATCACCGCCGCCGTCGGACTACCCGGCACCCGGATCATGTCCGCGGTCGTCGACCGCTGGGGATGGCGCGCCCGCATCGGGCTGCCACCCGGCCACACCACCACCGACCTGATCAACTCCACGCCAGCACTGGAATCCGGGCTACACACCCGCCCCGGCGCCGTCCGCATCGACCCCGACCCCGACCGCGCCGACCACGCCCTGATCCGGGTCCTCACCACCGACCCGCACGCCCAACCCATCCCCTACCCACGCGGCAACCACGACACCACCACGCCAGGCGCCGCGCGGAGCATCGGTGAACCGATCCCGCTGGGCCTGTTCGAGAACGCCACCCCGGTCACCCTGCGCCTGGACCACCGCCACGGGCTGCTCGGCGGCGTCGCCGGAGCCGGAAAGAGCGGCGTCCTCAACGTCATCCTCGCCGAACTGGTCGCCCGCGACGACGTCGTGCTCTGGGGCATCGACCTCAAGGGCGGCATGGAACTGCAACCCTGGGCCGCCTGCCTCGACCGGATCGCCACCACACCCGACCAGGCCGCCGCGCTGCTCGCCGACGCCGTCACCATCCTGCAAACCCGCGCCCAACACCTCGCCAACACCAGATCACGCCTATGGCAACCAACACCACACACACCAGCACTGTTGATCGTCATCGACGAGTACGCCGAACTCGCCGAACAATCCCCCGCCGCCGTCGGTCATGCCGACTCCATCGCCCGCCGCGGCCGCGCCACCGCCGTCACCCTGCTCGCCGCGACCCAACGACCCACCCAGAAAGCCATGGGGGCGGGCGCGGTGCGCTCCCAGATGGACGTACGCATCTGCCTGCGGGTGCGCGAACGCCGCGACGTCGACCTCATCCTCGGCCAAGGCATGCTCGCCGCCGGCTGGACCGCCGACACCCTCAACGCGCCGGGCAAGTTCCTCATCTCCACCCCGGAACACACCACACCCCGCCGCGCCCGCGCCTACCACCTCACCGACCACCACGTCGCCACCATCACCGACCGCCACCAACACACCCGGCCGCGGCTCGACGCCCTCTCCGAACACGCCATCACCGGCAGCGAACCCGATCACGACCCGCTCACGACGGGCGACCTCGTCGATGACAACCTCGACCCGGCGACACTGCTGTGGTCGGCACTACACCAAGCACCGGAGAACGGCGCCACAGTGCGCGAACTCATAGACGCCACCGGCATGCGACGCACCTGGGTCTACGACCAACTCCAGCAACACGCCGCCAACGGACGCGTTCGCCAGGTCACCCGCGGCCGCTGGTCAGCCACCACCAACGACACAGATCCGCACACGAGGAGCTAACCCCTTGTCCGCGCGGACGTCCGCCGCACCCACCCGCCCTTACGCGCAGGCGCGCGCGACCCCGGACGTCCGCGCGGACAACCAGCAAGGAAGGAGGAACCCGACGAGCACACGACCGCCACGACGGCGCGACGCCAGCCGCGCGCGCCGCGGGCACCCCAGCCATCGAATCACCGTCACCGGTCAGCCAAAGGTCGAACCCGACCTGCACCTCGTGGTGCATGCCCTGCTCCTCATCTGCCGCCAGACCCGCCCATCCACCAGATCCGCTCGACGCCCCGGCCGACGCGCAGCCCCGCCACAGAACCGGCCCAACCGCTAAGATATGAACACGTCGGCCATGTTCATACGATCCATCTCGCGCGAGGGGACACATCGGGGATGAAGCGACAATCACCGGGCACGCGTTCCGACGCCGTGGGCTACCGGCGGGTCTCCTCCCTCGGCCAGGTCGAGACCGACTTCGACCCAGAAGGCATCTCACTGCCCGCGCAGCGGGAGGCCATCGACGAGCGCGCCCGGGAACTGGGCGCCACGCTGGTCGAGGAGTTCACCGACCCCGGCAAATCGGCCAAGTCGATCGACAAGCGCAGCGCGTTCCGGGAGATGATCGCCTACCTCAGGGCGAACCCCAACGTCGGCCACGTCATCGTCTACGCGCTATCCCGGTTCGCCCGAAACCGCTACGACGACGCCGTCATGATGATGGCACTGGAAAAGCTCGGCGTCACCCTCGTCTCCGCCACCGAACGCAACCTCGACGCCAGCCCGGCCGGTCGGGCCATGCACGGAATGATCGCCGTGTTCAACGAGTACCAGGTGCTCGTCTCCGGCGAGGACATCCGCTACAAGATGGGTCAGAAAGCCAAGAACGGCGGCACGCTGGGCATCGCCAAGATCGGCTACCGCAACATCCGCATCCAGTACGAGGGCCGCGAAATCCGCACCATCGACATCGACCCCGAACGTGCGCCATTCGTCCGCATGGCATTCGAGCTGTACGCCACCGGCAACTACGGCTTCCACGACCTCCGCGACGCACTCACCGACGCCGGCCTACGCACCAAACCCACCCGCCGCTACAGTCCACGCCCCATCTCCCTGCACAGCCTGGGCAACCTGCTGCGCGACCGCTACTACCTCGGCCACGTCACCTACGACGGCGTCGAGTACCCCGGCCGCCACCAACCCCTCATCGACCCCGACCTGTTCGACCGCGTCCAGAAAGTCCTCAATGTCGAACGCGGCGGCGGCACCCGAGAACGCGTCCACGACCACTACCTCAAAGGCACCATCTGGTGCGCCCGCTGCCAACGCCGCCTCATCCTGCGCCCCAGCACCGGAAAATCCGGCCGCCGCTACTTTTACTTCATCTGCCGCGGCAACCAACAAGGCGACTGCACGCTACCGGCGCTGCCCGTCGACAAGGTCGAACAAGCCGTCGCCGATCACTACAACCTGGTAGCCATCCCGGCCCACCACCGCGAGAAACTGGAAACCCTCGCCACCGACGCGGTCGCCGACGCACACCACGCCACCACCCGACTGCGGACAACCATCCGCGCGCAACTCGCCGAACTCGACCGGCAAGAGGACCGCCACCTCGACCTCATCGGCGACCCCGACTGGCCACAAGACAAAATCAAAGCCCGACTACAGAAAATCCGCCAGCAAAAACAGCAGGCATCACATCAGCTCGACAACACCGTGGCCGACCTCGAACCCGGCCGAACCGCCCTGAACGCCGCGCTCGAACTCCTCGACCACCCCAGCCAGTTGTACCGCACCGCCCCGGACGAAGCCCGCAAGAACCTCAACAAGGCGATCTTCAACCGGCTCTACCTCGACGCGACCGACCACACCCCGACCACCACCCAAGACAGCCTGACCGAGCCCTACGCCAGCCTCGTCCACGCCACCCGAACCATCCACGGCGGCGAACACCGCGCCGCCGAGCCACGAGACAGCACAACAAACCACCTCAGCAACCTCCTCACCACCGCCCTCACGGGCGGGTGTGCGAGTAAGGAAGCCATGGTGGAGCTGAGGGGATTCGAACCCCTGACCCCTTGACTGGCAGACGGGGTGGGACGCAACATGGCGCGGCTCCCCCGCCCGCCCTCCCGGAGGCCACCGTGCACCGTCCCGCCCTGCTAGGCCCTGCCGTCCTGACCGGGCTGGTCGTGGCGCTCACCGCATGCACGGGCGGGATCCCGCCGGCGAGCGCACCCGCACCGCCGGCCGTACCCGCACCCCCGCCGGCCCTGCCCGCCGCCTGCATGCTCGACACCGCCGCGCTCGGCATCGTCACCGGCGTGACGTGGACGCCCAACGCGACGACGGCGAACGCCACCCGCTGCGTCTACGACCCGAGCGGGGCTCCCACAGCCTTCTTCGTCACGGTCGACATCACGGCGTTGGGCCGGAATGCGCCGGCCGATGAGCTCAAGAACCTTCCCGGTTTCTGTGACGCCGGCACCCTGACACCGTTCCAGGCCGGCGCGGGGGCGTTCATGTGCCTGTTCCAGGGCGGCAACGTGTTCTCCGCGGTGGTCACCAACGACCGTGTGGTGACCATATCGGCGTCGTCGGTGCCGGCCGGGATCGACAAGGAGCAGCTCGCACTGACCTTCGCGGCCGATCTGACCCGTGCCGCCGGCGGTTGACTAGACGAGTCGGACGACGACCTGCTCGTTGTCGAGGGTGTAGGCCTCGTAGCGAAAGTCGACCCCGTGCTCGGTCGCGTACTCCTGCCAAGCCCGGGCCTCGTGATCTTCCCAACCCGGGTAGTTGAAGTACTCGTCGAACACCAGCACGCTGCCGGGCCGCAGTCGCGGTCCGACGTGGGCCAGGACAGTGGCCGTGGAGCTGAAGAGGTCGGCGTCGAGGTGGACGAGGTCGACGTCGCCGGGATGGGTGGCAAGAAACCCGGGAAGTGTGTCCTCGAACAGGCCCACGACGAGCTCGGCGCCAGGAACCTCCGGCTGCGCGTCGACGTCGAAGGCGCCGGCGCGGAACCCCGTTCGCCAGGTCTGTGGGAGACCGTCGAACGAGTCGAACCCGTAGACACCGCCGCCGTTCCGCGACGCCACGATCATCTTCAGGGTAGTACCGCTGAACACCCCGAACTCCAGCGCCAACCCACCGGTCGGGGAGATCTCCAGACCGTGGGCCAGCGTGGCGTGCGGGTGCGGGAAATGGATGGCCTCGGGCATCGCGCGCTGTACGAAGCGAGCCGTGGACGCAACCGCCTCGCGCTCGGCGGCGGCGAAGGTGTCGCGGCGGGCCCGGACCTCACCGTCGCGGACCTCACCGATGATCCGATCGGCCTCGCAACGCAGGCGTCGGCCGAACTCGGCCACCAGATCGTCGGTCTGCTCGCGACGCTGCCGCGCGACGACCTCGTCGACGGCCCGGAAGAGCCAGCCACGCAACGCTGCACGGACACTCACCGGATGACTCAGAGCTCACGCGAGGCCCGCAGCCGACCGAGAGCCTCCTCGAGGATCGCCGCGCCGTCGGCGTCACTGCGCCGTTCCTTCACATAGGCCAGGTGCGTCTTGTACGGCTCGGTACGCGGCGCCGCTGGCGGGCTGTCATGATCCTGCCCAGCCGGGAGGCCACAGCGGGGGCAGTCCCACGAGCCGGGGATCTCCGCCTCGAACGCGAACGACGGGGTGGTCACGTGCCCGCTCGCGCAGTAGTAGGCGATCCGCTGACGCGGGGCGGTCTCACCGCGTTCAGACTCGCCCATCGGTCCGGCACCCACCCGGGTGCCGCGAATCGCGTTGCCGCCGGCCATTGCCATGCCTCCTAGACCCCAACCTTGACGAGCAGGCCGGTGCCGATGATCGCGATGATCCAGATCGCACCGACGAACAGGGTCATCCGGTCCAGGTTCTTCTCCACCACACTCGAGCCGGACAGGCTCGACTGCACGCCCCCGCCGAACAGGCTCGACAACCCGCCACCACGACCTCGGTGCAGCAGGATCAGCAGCACCAACAGGACACTGGAGACGATCAACACGATCTGCAGTGCGAGTTGCATTCCGGCGAGTCCCATCCATTACTTACTCGGGCTTACCACGATACCCGCGCACAATCACCACATCGTCCGGGGTCACATCCCGTGGTGGTGGGGGGTTACGGGAGCGGGCCACCCGCGGCGATCGCGCACAGTTGGGGGAACTCATCTGGGTCCAGGCTCACCCCGCCCACCAGTGCGCCGTCGACATCCGGCTCGGCCACGATCTCGCCCACGTTCTTCGCCTTCACCGAGCCGCCGTAGAGCACCCGTACCCCGGACGCGATCTCCTCGCCGTAGGTCGCGCCGACCGTCTTGCGCAGCGCGCCGCACACCTCCTGCGCGTCGGCGGCGCTCGCCACCCGTCCGGTGCCGATCGCCCACACGGGTTCGTAGGCGATCACCAGGTTCTGCGCCTGCTCACCGGTGACCTTCGCCAGCGCCGCGGTGAGCTGCCGCGTGGTGTGCGCGACGTGCTCACCCGCCTCCCGCACCGCCACGCCCTCCCCCACACACAGGATCGGGACGAGCCCGTGGCGGATCGCGGCACGCACCTTGGCGTTGACGACCGCGTCGGTCTCGCCGTGGATCGCACGCCGCTCCGAGTGCCCGACGACGACGTAGCGACAGCCGAGCTTGGCCAGCATCGCGCCGGACACGTCACCGGTGTAGGCACCCTTGTCGTGCGGGGAGAGGTCCTGCGCGCCGTGCACCAGGAGCAGGCCGTCGCCATCGATCATGGTCTGGATGCTGCGGATGTGGGTGAACGGCGGCAAGACCGCCACCTCCACCTTCTTGTAGTACTTCTCCGGCAGCGCGAATGCCAGCTTCTGCACCAGCGCGATGGCCTCGAGGTGGTTGAGGTTCATCTTCCAGTTGCCGGCGATCAACGGCATGCGAGTCACGACTGCTCCAGTACGGCCAGGCCCGGGAGCTGCTTGCCCTCCAGGTACTCCAGCGACGCTCCGCCGCCGGTCGAAATGTGCGAGAACCCGTCCTCGGGCAGGTCCAGCAACCGCACGGCGGCCGCGGAGTCGCCACCGCCGACCACGCTGAACGCGCCCGAACCGACGATCGCCTCCGCGACGCCACGGGTACCGGCGGCGAACGGGGCGAGCTCGAACACCCCCATCGGGCCGTTCCAGAACACGGTCCTCGCACCGGCGATCGTTCGCGCGAACGCGGCGACGGACTCCTGTCCGACGTCCAGACCCATCCAGCCCGCCGGGATCGCGTCAGCTCCCACCGTGCGGGTGGCCGCGTCGGCCGAGGAGGCGTCGGCCACGACGATGTCGGTGGGGAGCACGATCTTGCCGGACGCCAGCAGCTCGGCGCAGGTCTGCACCTGCTCGGTCTCCAGCAGCGAGCCGCCCACCTCATGGCCCTGGGCGGCCAGGAAGGTGAAGCACATCCCGCCGCCGACCAGCAACGTGTCGACCTTCGGCAGCAGTGCCTCGATGACGGCGAGCTTGTCGGAGACCTTGGACCCGCCGAGCACCACGGCGTAGGGACGCCGCGGCTCGTCGGTGAGCTTGCGCAGCACCTCGACCTCGGCCAGCACCAGCTCTCCGGCGAACGAGGGCAGCTCGCTCGCCACGTCGTACACCGAGGCCTGCTTGCGGTGCACCACACCGAACCCGTCGGAGACGAAGGCGCCGCCGGGCCCGGCCAGCTCGGCCAGCTCACGGGCCAGTGCCGCCCGCTCATCGGTGTCCTTGCTGGTCTCGCGGGCGTCGAACCGGACGTTCTCCAGCAGCACGACGTCGCCGGCCGCCATGTTCGGCCGGCCCGCGGCGAGCTCGACGAGCCGCACCGGCGCGCCGAGCAGCTCCCCGAGCCGCGCCGCGACCGGGGCCAGCGAGTACTTCGGCTCCGGCCCACCCTTCGGCCGGCCCAGGTGCGCGGTGACGATCACCTGGGCGCCGGCGCCGGACAGCGTCGAGATCGTCGGCACCGAGGCCCGGATCCGGCCGTCGTCGGTGATCACACCGCCGTCGAGCGGGACGTTGAGGTCGGAGCGGACCAGGACCCCTCGGCCCTCGACCCCCTCCTCGATCAGGTCGGCCACCGTATTCAATGACCCGGGATTCACAGCTTCGACGCCACCAGGACGGTGATGTCGACGAGGCGGTGGGAGTAACCCCATTCGTTGTCGTACCACCCGACGATCTTGACCTGGTTGCCGATGACCTTGGTGAGCCCGGCGTCGAGGATGCAGGAGTGCGGATCGGTGACGATGTCGGAGGAGACGATGGGGGCCTCGGTGTAGAGGAGGATGCCCTTGAGCGGTCCCTCGCCCGCGGCCTTCATCGCGGCGTTGACCTCTTCGGCGGTGGTCTCCCGACTGACCGTTGCGGTGAGGTCGGTGGCCGAGCCGGTGGGGATCGGCACCCGCAGCGCGTACCCGTCGAGCTTGCCCTTGAGGTGCGGCAGCACCAGCGAGATCGCCTTGGCCGCACCGGTGGAGGTCGGGACGATGTTGAGTGCGGCCGCACGGGCCCGGCGCAGGTCCTTGTGCGGGCCGTCCTGCAGGTTCTGGTCGGCGGTGTAGGCGTGGATCGTGGTCATCAGACCCTTCTCGATCCCCACCAGGTCGTCGAGCACCTTGGCCATCGGCGCCAGGCAGTTGGTGGTGCACGAGGCATTGGAGATGACACTCTGCGAACCGTCGTAGACGCTGTCGTTCACCCCCTTGACGATCGTGATGTCCTCGTCGGAGGCCGGCGCGGAGATGACCACCTTCGACGCGCCCGCGTCGAGGTGCTTGGCCGCGGCCTCGCGCTTGGTGAACAGGCCCGTGGACTCCACCACGACGTCGACGCCGAGCTCCTTCCACGGCAGCTCGGCCGGGTCGCGCACGGCGAGGCCCTTGAAGCCCTTGCCGGCAACGATGATCTCGTCATCGGTTGAGGACACGTCGTAGGGCAGCCGGCCCAGGATGGAGTCGTACTTGAGCAGATGCGCCAGCGTCGCGTTGTCGGTGATGTCGTTCACCGCGACGATCTCGATGTCGGCGGTGCCCGCCACCCGTTGGGCGTCGAGCGCCCGCCAGAAGTTGCGGCCGATTCGCCCGAACCCGTTCACGCCTACTCGCACCGTCACGTGTGCCTCCCCATTTCCCGTGGTTGATCGCAACAGATGTCGTCCCGTCGCATCGCGGCTACCCTATCTGCCGACCCCGACACGCACGGGTGAGACGGGGGGTGAGCTGGGACCGCGGAGGAGGTTGCTTCCTGAGCGTGGAGCCGGACGCATGCATGTACTATGCCTGCATGGTGGCGATCCAGATCCGTGACGTGCCCGAGGACGTACGGGATGCGCTGGCAGCGCAGGCCGAGGAGAGCAGCCAATCGTTGCAGCGGTTTCTCCTCGGGCTCATCACCGCGCAGGCCCGCCGTTCGCGCAACGTCGAGCTGCTCCGGCGGTTCGCCGGCCGTGACGACGGTGTTCGTGCCGTTCCCGGCCAGACGGCGGCTGACGTGTCGGCCGAGCGCGAACAGTCGCAGTGATCGTCGTCGACGCCTCGGCCCTGATCGACGCCCTGATCGACGACGGCCCCGGTGGCGACGGCGCCCGCGCAGTACTGACCGACGACCCGGAATGGGCGGCCCCGCCCCATCTCCTGGTGGAGGTGCTGTCCGTGATCCGGCGGCGGGTGCTGCGCGGGGAGGTCAAGCTCGACCGTGCCATGGAGGTCGTCGACGCCCTGGATGAGCTGGAGATCCTCTGGGTCGACCCGGTGACCGTCGTCGCGCGGATCTGGGAGTTGCGGGACAACGTGGCCGCCTTCGATGCCGCCTACGTCGCGGCGGCCGAGCTGCTCGAATGCGCCCTCATCACCGGTGATCGTCGGCTGGCCGCGGCTACCGGTCCTCGATGCCCGATCAGGCCGATCGCCTGACGGATGCCCATCGGCGGTGATCTTCGCCGGCCGGTCGACGCGTCGGCCGGCGCTCAACCCTCCTGGAGCAACTCCGACGTCGTCGCCGAGTCGGTGTCCGGAATGCCCAGGTCCGCGGCCCGCTTGTCGGCCATGTGCAGCAGCCGGCGGATCCGCCCCGCCACCGCGTCCTTGGTCATCGGTGGGTCGGCGAGCTGCCCGAGCTCCTCCAGCGACACCTGAGTGTGCTCGGCACGCAACTTGCCGGCCGCCAACAGGTGCGCCGGCACGTCGTCACCGAGGATCTCCAGCGCGCGCGCCACCCGGGTCGCGGCCGCGACCGCGGCGCGGGCCGACCGGCGCAGGTTCGCGTCGTCGAAGTTGGCCAGCCGGTTGGCCGTGGCGCGGACCTCCCGGCGCATCCGCCGCTCCTCCCACGCCATGACGCACTCGTGCGCGCCCATCCGGGTGAGCAGCGCGCCGATGGCGTCGCCGTCCCGGACCACGACCCGGTCGGCTCCCCTGACCTCGCGCGCCTTGACGGCGACGCCGAGCCGCCGGGCCGCGCCCACCAGCGCCAGCGCCGCCTCCGGGCCGGGGCAGGTCACCTCCAGCGCGGAGCTGCGGCCGGGCTCGGTGAGCGAGCCGTGGGCCAGGAAGGCACCGCGCCAGGCCGCCTCCGCGTCGCACGTCCCGCCGGAGACGACGGGCGGGGGCAGGCCGCGCACCGGGCGGCCGCGGGCGTCGAGCAACCCGGTCTGGCGCGCCAGGCTCTCCCCGTCGTGCACCACTCGCAGCACGTACCGGGCGCTGCTCCGAAGCCCGCCTGCGGTGATCACGTGCGCCTCACAGGTGTGGCCGTACAGCTCGTGCAGGTCGCGACGCAGCCGGCGCGCGACCGAACCGGTGTCCACCTCGGCCTCGATCACCACCCGGCCGCCGACGATGTGCAGCCCGCCGGCGAACCGGAGCAGCGAGGCTACCTCCGCCCGGCGGCAGCACAGCTTGGTGATCGTCAGCCGGCTCAGCTCGTCCTTGACCGTTGCGGTCATCGCCACCGTCGCGTCCTCCTCATGGTTGACTCTCCCCGAAGATGGCCGAGCAGACCGAGCCGCCCCACCGGCCACGACCGCGGCGAGTACGTCGGCCGGTGCAGCAGCCGGGTCGGACCGCGTCGCCGCGACGTCGACCGCGGCCACCGGGGTCAGGTGCACCTCATCCACCCGGGACGGCGTGTCCCGAGCCGCCCTGCGCGGCCGCTCCGGCACCGGGACCGCGACGACGTCGGCGAGCACGGCGTCCACCCGCGACCCGGGGCGTGCTGGGAGAGTACGGCCAGGTGCTGTTCCGGGGACAACCCGGCAGTCTTCCCGGCTCACTCCCGCCCCAGATCGCGGTGGGCGACGCTCACCGCGATCTGGTCAGAGCCCTCCGTACCCGACAGCCGCCGCGCCAACTCCTCGCTGATGACCACACTGCGATGCTTGCCACCGGTGCACCCCACCGACACCGTGAGGTACCGCTTGCCCTCGCGGCGGTACCCGGCACCGACCAGCCCGAGCAGCTCCAGGTAGCGGTCGATGAACTCCGCCGCACCCTCCTGGCTGAGCACGTAGTCGCGCACGACGTCCTCGCGGCCGTTGTGCTCGCGCAGCTCGGGGATCCAGAACGGGTTGGGCAGGAACCGCACATCGACGACGAGGTCGGAGTCCATGGGAAGCCCGTACTTGTAACCGAACGACAGCACGGTGACCCGGGTGACCTGCTCGGAGCTGGCACCGAAGGCCCGTTCGAGCGTTTCCCGCAACACCGGAACCGTGACGGTGGAGGTGTCCACCACCAGGTCGGCGTTCTCCCGCAACGGCCGCAACAACTCCCGCTCCGCGGTGATGCCGTCCACCAGCCGACCCTCGCCCTGCAGCGGGTGGCTGCGCCGGACCTGCTCGAACCGGCGCACCAGTACCGCGTCAGCGGCTTCCAGGAACAGCAGCCTGGGCTTGTAGCCGCGCGTGTCGAGGTCCTTGATCACCGCACCGAGGTCGGCGGTGAACGCGCGGCTGCGCACGTCCATCACCACGGCGATCCGGGTGACCTCACCGCTGGCCCGCGCGCCCAGATCGACCATGGTGGCGATCAGTTCGGGCGGGAGGTTGTCCACCACGAACCACCCCAGGTCCTCCAGCACCTTGGCCGCGGTGCTGCGTCCCGCCCCGGACAGCCCGCTGACGAGCGCGACCTCGATGCCGCGCGGCACCGTGCCCCGTTCCCGCTCGCCTGCCGGAATCCGACTGCTCATTCCTCTCCCTGACCGGCGTTGAGGGCCGCGTGCACGGCAGCAGCGGTGCGGGGACCGAAGCCCGGGAGGGCGGCGATCTCGTCGACGCCCGCGGCTTTCAGCTTGCGGACCGATCCGAAGTGCTTGAGCAGGGCGGTGCGCCGGGACGGGCCGAGGCCGGGCACGACGTCCAGCGCGGAGCTGGTCATCCCCTGAGAACGGCGCTGCCGGTGGTAGGTGATGGCGAAGCGGTGCGCCTCGTCGCGGACCCGTTGCAGCAGGTAGAGCCCCTCGCTGGTGCGGGACAGGATGACCGGGTCGGGGTCGGCGGGCAGCCACACCTCCTCCAACCGCTTGGCCAGCCCGCACACGGCGACGCCGGTGACGCCGAGGTCGGCGAGCACGTCGACGGCGGCCTCCACCTGGGGTTGACCGCCGTCGACGACCAGCAGGTTGGGCGGGTAGGCGAAGCGGCGCGGGCGGCCGGTCTCGGGGTCGATCCCGGGCCGGTGGACGATGGGCGCAGCACCTGAGGATGCGCCATCCGTGGACCCGGCCGGATCGTGGGGGTCAGCGCCCGTTGCGACGCCCTCGGCCGTCTCGGCCAGGTAACGGCGGAACCGGCGGCGCACCACCTCGGCGATCGCCGCGACGTCCCCGCCGGTCGCGCCGCCACGAATCTCGAAGCGCCGGTAGTCGGACTTGCGCGCGAGCCCGTCCTCGAACACCACCAGCGACGCGACCACGTCGCTACCCTGCACGTGGCTCACGTCGACGCACTCGATGCGCAGCGGCGCACTGTCGAGCCCCAGGGCGTCCTGGATCTCCAGCAGCGCCGCCGATCGGGCTGTGAGGTCGCCCGCCCGGCGCAGCTTGTGCTGGGTGAACGCCTCGGCCGCGTTGCGCGCGACGGTCTCGGCCAGCGCCCGCTTGTCGCCGCGCTGTGGCACCCGCACCTGCGCCCGGGACCCGCGCAGGTCGCTCAGCCACGCGGTGAGCGCGGTGACCTCGGCCGGGAGCTCGGGGACGAGGATCTCCCGCGGCACGGGCTGGCTCGCGTCATCGGCGGCGCCGGCCAGCGCCGCCTGCTCACCGTAGAACTGGACGAGGAACCGCTCGACGAGCTGCGCGGTGTCGGTGGGCTCCACCTTGTCGATCACCCAGCCGCGCTGCCCGCGCACCCGGCCGCCGCGCACGTGGAAGACCTGCACCGCCGCCTCGAGCTCGTCCTCGGCGAACGCGACGACGTCGGCGTCGGTGCCGTCACCCAGCACCACGGCCTGGCGCTCCATCGCGCGGCGCAGCGCCCCGATGTCGTCGCGCAGCCGGGCGGCCTTCTCGAACTCCAGTTCCGCCGACGCCTGCGCCATCCGTCGCTCCAGCTGGCGCACCAGGTGGTCGGTGCGCCCGGACAGGAAGTCGCAGAAATCCTGCACGATCCGCCGGTGCTCGCCGGCGTCCACCTTGCCGACACACGGGGCCGAGCACTTGTCGATGTACCCGAGCAGGCAGGGGCGGCCGATCTGGCCGTGCCTGCGGAAGACCCCCACGCTGCACGTGCGAGCCGGGAAGACGCGCAGCAGCAGGTCGAGCGTCTCGCGGATCGCCCAGGCGTGGGCGTAGGGCCCGAAGTAGCGCACGCCTTTCTTGCGGGGTCCGCGATAGACGTGCAGCCGCGGGAACTCCTCGTGCAGCGTGACCGCGAGCACCGGGTAGGTCTTGTCGTCGCGGTAGCGGACGTTGAACCGCGGGTCGAACTCCTTGATCCAGTTGTACTCGAGCTGGAGCGCCTCGACCTCGGTGGCGACCACCGTCCAGTCCACCGAGGCGGCCGTGGTGACCATCTGCCGGGTGCGCGGGTGCAGGTTCGACAGGTCGGCGAAGTAGGAGTTGAGGCGTTGTCGCAGGCTCTTGGCCTTGCCGACGTAGACGACGCGGCCGTGCGGGTCAGCGAAGCGGTACACCCCGGGGGCCTCCGGAATGGACCCTGGGGCTGGGCGGTACGAGGCAGGATCGGGCATGGCCCCTCCAGGGTAGGGCCGCGCCCCGACACGCCGTGGGCCGCACCGGTCCGCGTGGGGCGCACCGGTCCGCGGTCGGCTCAGGGCCGGGGATCACCGACCAGGGCCGACAGCGCCGCAGCAAGGTCGCGGTCGCGGGCGTATCCACGGGTGGTGATCAGGCCGACCGCCGCACCGGCGACGGCAAGCTCGGCGTCGCCGGCCACGGCCCGCAACGCCCGGAGATCGACGGCGTCCATCGGCCGGGTCTCGTCGTCGCGGGCGAGGAGCTTGAGCGCGATGAGATGACCCGAGCTGGCGACCGGGACCGTCAGCCCCGGGACGATCTCCAGTGGCTGCGCGGCGGCGACGATCTCGTGCTCGATCCCCGAGGACGCGAAGAGCAGGTCGGCGACCGTGCCGTCGTCCGTGACCCCGGGTGGGATCAGCCGGACGGTAGCCAGCCGGCCGGTCGCGGTTTGTTCGACGGACGCCGTGAGCCGATAACCGGCCTGCAGCAGCCTGCCGACGAGGGACTCGGCCTCGGCGTCGTCGCGGACGACCACGACAAGGTCGACGTCGCGGGTGAATCGCGCTTCCGCCCGCGCCGAGACGGCGAACCCCCCGACCAACGCCCAGCCGACGCCCGCAAGGTCACGCCCGAGTCGCCGCAGTACGGCCTCGACCGAACTCATCCGAACCGGGGGGAGGGTGAGCCCGAGCTGTCACCATGCTCGGCACCTGGACGTGTGCCCAGCCACGCCCGGACCAGGTTGTCGATCTCCTCGGCCGACGCGACCGGTCGCTCCCGCACGAGCCGCTGCCGGTACATCCGGACACCGAAGTCGTGCAGCTCGAAGGCGACGCGGAGCCGGTCGGCGGCAGCGGAGCTCACCTCGCAATCATACCCGGGGACCGGACACGGACGCTGTTCGAAGAACGCGTTCACGATCCCGCAGCGCGATTCCGGTTCCTCGACGCGCCGGGCCGAGTAGATCGGAGATGATCGTTGCGAGCGCTACCTCAGCGTCGCCCGAACGACGCTGAGGTAGCGCTGGGATCGATCATGCGACGCGCCCGCAGGCAGCGGTGCGGAAGACCGCTTTCGCGGCCGGGCGGAACATCAGCACCAGCGCCGCGAGTACGGCACCCACATGCACCACCCGCAGTCCGACGACCAGCAGCGTCGGGCCGTCGGCCGCGGCAAGGAACGCCGTGGGCGAGCCGCGCCAGTACCCGGGACAGATGTCGAGCGCTCCACGTCGCCGTCCGCACCCACTGTCGACCGGCTGCAGTCCCGCATGTCGTTCCCTCGTGATCGGACCCGACCACCGAGGCCTTGCCCGGCGGCTGATCGTGATCACTGGGGCGGGCCGGTCAATCTGTCGTCCGGATTTTCCCACCCGGTGGTCCGGGACGGAAGGGAACTCGCTGCCGCGATCGGCCGGATGCGGTTGACGGCCACGGCAGGTCGTCAGGGAACCGACTCGGTTGGGCACACCCCCGGGTCCGGCTCTGGCACGGCCGTGTCGTGCACCCCGCACAGGAGTTGCCGGGTCGGCGGGGACCCGGCCGCACCGCCGCCTATGGAACGCAGGATCATGATGGCCTTGTCCGCGGGCACCGACCGTTCCCCTGAGCCGGGGTAGTCGATGGTCCCGCTCGCGCCGCTCAACGGCCCCGAAGCCTGGGTGCTGATGTCGTCGATGCCCCCCAGCACCTCAGCCGGTGCAGGGAGGAAATCGGCGTCAACGTTCTGGATCGCTCGTCGGAACACACCCACCGTGTCGTAGGCGATGATCGCGTGACCATCCCGCGTGCGGTCGCACGCCGAACCCTCGCCGAACAGGGCGTCGTACTGCCGGAAAAAGCCGACCCGGCCATATCCAGCCAGGCAGTCCGACCCCCAGGCGAGGCTGCTGGCGAACGACAGGTAGTCGATGACGAGCGTCGGAAAGTTCTGCAAGCCGTCCTGCAGGACGAATCGGGTGACACTGTCCCCGGCGATGATGCGCGGGTAGGAACCGTCGCAGCTGCTCGTCATGCCGGCGAGGAACCGCGGCAGGACCTCGGCCCGGCCCGCGTAGAACACAACGCCGGTCTCGGGCGGCACGTCGCATGCCTGCCGCCCGGCCAGCTCGATACTGACGTCGCCGGCGCTGTTGCCCACTCGGTAGCTCACGGACCGTACGGGGATCTGTCTCGTCACCATGGCTGCTTCCACCTGAACCCGCAAGTCATCGCTGTAGAGATCATCCGGGTCACCCGAGTAGTAGATGGTCACCGTTCCAGCATTCAGGCGCGCTGCCGCGTAGCTGGCTGCGACGGCCGCCTCCCGCACGTTGGTAGGCCCTACCTGGTGGTAATACTGCGTGTTCTTGCCGAGGTCGGTGGCGGAGAGCGAGATGGCGATCATGGGCATCCGTGGCTCGACATCGTTGGACAGCCGGATTACAGCCTCGCCGGTTTCCTTCTTGCTGATCCCCAGGCCGACCACCGCGACGATCGACGGGTCTCGCGCGGCTTCCTGCTTTATCGCCTCGGCCGCGAACACGGCGTGCCGCATGTCATGGCCGGCGTTGGCCAACAGGATCCGGACCGGCCGAGCGTCGCCGCTCTCCACCTGCGCCACCGCCAGCCCGCGCAGGTGTTCGAGTTCCGTCCGGGCCATGCTCTCGTCGAGCGAGGTCAGGGTACTCAGGTACACCACCGTCACGGATCCCGACTTGTTACCGAACTCAGTGTTCTTTGCGTGGATCTGCTCCTCCACGTCCGCCAGGGCGACGGCGAGCTCGCCGTCCACCCCGGAAAGGCCTGCGAAGAAGCGGTGGCCTCCGGTGGAGAGGCCGACGCACTGGTCCCGTCCGGCGTCGAGCTCTTGACGCTGGAGCAGCTGCGGTCCGACGGGGAGCTCGCAGCGTTCGTGGGCCTCGACAACAGTGAATACTGCGCCGGCCGCCAGCACGACCGGCACCACGAGCGTTGCCACGCAGCGTCTGCCTCCGGGCAGGCCCACGACCCGGATAGCGGTTTCCCTCCCCGCCGCGCCGGGGTCGTCGCGAGCGACGGTGCTGGGTACCGACACCGGCAGCAGCCAGTTGCGGTCGACGCCGAACTCCGCGAACGCGCGTCGCCAGTCCGAGGCCGCTGGGCCGAGATCGCCAGCGAACCGTAGCCGACCGATCTTGGGACTCTCGTTCACTCGTTCGAGGCCAGTTCGATCACCTGCAGCAACGAGCAGGAGCGGATCCCAGCGCCAGGGAACGATCCTGCGACCTCGCCGCTCCCGGCCGCGGGTGCGGGACGCGACGACCAGCCGGACGAGCTCCAGCTGGACGGAGTCGTGCACCGCGCCATCGACGAGGAGCACCGGGTAGGCCATGCGTCTACGGCCGAACCCGAGCAACGTCCGCCTGCGGTAGGACCTGCGGAGATCCTCGAGAAAGGCATCGACGAGCAGCGCCTGCACAGCGGCCACGTCCGGCGCGTGGCCGGCTCGGTTCATCACGGCGAGAGCCAGCCTCCGAAAGCTGGCCTGGTGGGGCCGGGCGATCGCGTGCTGCGCCAACCAGCGCGGCGGACGCCAAGCCCTGCGGATGACCTCCACCCCAACATGCCCGAACGCCCGAACGGCGGATCGCACCCACCACGGGAAGCCGTCCACGAGATCCGCTACCCGCTCGGTCTGCTCGTTGTGGAGCCGGTACCGGTTGACGATGAACGCTCTGAGCATCTGGTCGACCTGCCGAGCGCCCTGGTCCTGCCCTCCGTTCGAACCGCCCCCGTGCAGCGACGTCGTGAGCCAGACGGCAAGGGCGTAGTGCGGGAAGCGGAGCTGGCGAACGCCGGGCACCTTGTGCGCGAGGTCCGCAACGGCGCTGTCCAGCAGGGCGCGCAGCCCCGCCGGTTGCGCCTGCCCGTCGTCGGGCGCGAAGGCGCCGACCCTGCTGTGCAGAACCCGCTGTGGACGCGCTTTCGACAGACGGTCATGCAAGCCGTCGAGCGGGCTGCTCGTAGCGGCAGCGTCGAGAACGAGGTAGATGATCGGGACGAGTCGCTCCGTCCACCACCGCCGGGGCCGGCGCAGGAGGGCGTCGAGCTCGGTCAGCATGTTCGTCGATGCGTCGAAGAGCAGGCCATCGACCTTCGACGGGTCGGCCGGCTCCCATTTGCGTTGAGCAGTCCAGGCCATCGCTGCACCCCCTGGCAGGGGATCGGGCTGCGGGCTTCCCGCGTTACAGCCGGTCCCGCGGCGGTGCAGGTGAACGGGATACACGGCCACCGCGACGGTCTCGACCGGACTCTTCCGAACCTGCGTGCAGGGGTGCCGATACAGTCGCCGCTCGGCCGCAGCGGAACTCCCGCCGTGATCGTACCGGCGGGCCTGGCGTGATACCGCTTGTCGGACCCCCGTGGTAGTAATTCATCGCATCCGAACACATGTTCGATCTGGAGGGACGATGGGCGCGGAGAAGCTCGACACGGTACGCAAGCTGCTGGCCAAGGCGGAGGGCGCAGCCACGCAGGCAGAGGCGGAGACCTACACGGCCAAGGCGATGGAGCTGATGGCCCGCCACGGCATCGACTCGGCTCTGCTCGCCGCGGCTACGCCGAACAGCGACGAGATCGGGGCCGTACGGATCG
>JBOHEO010000048.1:0-29885 GCA_050701055.1 Pseudonocardia sp.
CCGCCCAGCCCGCCCAGCCCGCCCAGCCCGCCCAGCCCGCCCAGCCCGCCCTCGGCATCGGTCGGTGGATCGGCCGTCCGGAGGAGTAGGTAGTTCGAGGCGAGACGGGATAGTCCCACCGGATCGACGCGGGGCGGGAGAGGGCTCGGTTGCTGAACTGCCTCGCGCTGCGCGAGGTTCGGAGGGGCTCGCCGCAGCCTCGAGCTCAACGAGCTCGCCCGGATGGCCGCCCCGCTCCGGTCGAACAGCGGAGCCGGGTCGACGTGGGGGTGTCCCCGTGATGGCCGGCACCTCCCAGGATCGGGCGGCCCGTCGTGGCGCAGGGCTGGGGCTGCTCGGTGATGATACGGCCACCCGCCGATACCGCCAGCCGGTCGACGAACGTTGTTATCGTGTCGCTGTGGCCTCTCCCGTTCCGCAGCCCGCAGAGCGCGTCCCGACGGCCATGCACCCGCCGGACGCGGACCCCGTAGTGATCCGCGCCTGCCTCACCCCGACGTGGCCGCGGTGTTCGACGCTGAGTGGGTGCAGGTGCTGGACGCGACCAAGCAGTCCAAGGACCTCGCCGGCGTGCGGGAGCTGCTCGCGCGCTGGCGGCACTTCGCCTACCAGGAACTCCGGGAGCCGGGCGCCTACTTCCGGGTGTTGGCGACGGCCGCGCGCGTTCAGGTCACCCGGCAGGCACCGGCGGGCAGCGTATCGGATGAGGAGATGCGCGCGCGGATCGACGCCTGGCTCGCCGAGACAGGTCTGAACGAGGCGGGGCGCCGGTAGAGCGTCTACCGGGTCGTCACCTACCCCGAGACGTCCGACCAGATAGCCGAGCTTCCCGGGCGCTTGCTGCCCGACTATGCCCGGGCGCTCGATGCGGTGGCGGCCGCACCGTGGGACGGCATGTCGCACAACTCGAACAACCCCGGCGCCGAGGTGCGCCGCTGGTTTGTTCGGGCCCCTCGGCGTGGGCCAGGTGCTCCATCTCGTGCTCGAACGCGAGCGTGAGGTCCACGTGCTGCGGGTCGTTTGGCTGGAGCTGTCAGATGGCTGAGCGGCCGTCAGCGAACGACGAAGGATGCCCTTCCGCCGAAGCACCCCTTCGCGCTCAGCTCACTTCTCCCGGGTTCCCGGCCCTGTCGCGTGACGCCCACCCAACCGGGTGATCTTGCCGGTTGTGCGGTGGTTCTACGGGGTGTTGCGCTCGTGGTTGGTAGTGACCCGACTCGGCGATACCCCGACCTGTCCGCCGTCGAGGACGCAGACGGCCTACCCGAGCATGCCGCAGATGCTCTTCGGGGTCTTGATCACGCAGTCAGCTTCATGATCACCGAACGGGAACGCGAAGCCGCATCCCGTGCGGCTCCCCGTACCGAGACGCTGATCTTGGCAGGTCACCGCGACTCCGATGGTGCCGTGACCATCGTTTGGGAACCCGGAACCGCACGCCGCACGGTTGACGGTACCCAAACATCGATCAAGCGCTCGACACCTCCGCCCACTGGATCCCCGCACCACCTCCACGCGGGCCCTCGCCCGACCGAACTCGAAGAACTTCCGCGGCGCTGCACCAGCAATCGGGTTCAGCCCATCATGGGGATCGGACGTGAAAGAACCGCGGGGCCGGTAGCCCTTCGTTGTCACCGTGCGCGCCGAGATCGGCGCCGGATCGTCGGACGGACGACACGCCGCCCGACCGCTACCGCACCTGCATCCGGCTCTGCACCAGCGCGTCCTGCACGAACGTGAGCCAGTGGTAC
Organism: Pseudonocardia sp.; assembly: GCA_050701055.1. Classification (GTDB taxonomy): domain Bacteria; phylum Actinomycetota; class Actinomycetes; order Mycobacteriales; family Pseudonocardiaceae; genus Pseudonocardia. Next base: position 1,752 of record JBOHEO010000048.1, read on the forward strand.
ACGCCGATGTGCGCGGCGCGGGGGTCGTCGGGCGGCAGCTCCTCGGGCATGTCCTCGCTGACGTCGAGCGCGGTGCCCAGGGCCAGCCGCACGTCGTTGAGCGCGGTCAGCCAGGCATCGGCCTGATCCGGGGTCAACTCCACCCGCCCCCCGGACTCGGGCAAGGTGTCCAGCACCACCGAGGCGGCGGCGTCCTTGGCCTCGACCAGTGCCGGCTCGTGCAGTGATCGCAACCCGGCGGCGAGGTCGGTGTCCTCGGTGCTGAAGTCGGGGAGCAGCCGGGCCAGCACCCGGTCGTCGGGCTTGGCGGACGGGCCGGTGCGCAGCCCGGTGAGTGCCGTGAGCTCGTCGGAGGGGTTGTCCTCGGTGCGGGCGGCGAGCATCTGGCGGATCTCGCCGACGAGACCGCGCAGCACGGCGGCCTCCTGCGCTCCGAGGGATGCGACGAGCCGCAGCCTGGTGCCACGTCCCGAGCGCCGCCACCCGTTCATGCCCGCTGCATGGTGGCCCAGAGGCCGGCCGCGTGCAGCTTGGCCACGTCGGTCTCGATCTTGTCCTTGTCGCCGGAGGACACCGCGGCCCTGCCCTTGTGATGCACGTCGAGCATCAGGGCGACGGCCTTCGGCTCGGGATAGCCGAACAGCTTCTGTAGCACGTAGGTCACGTAGGACATGAGATTCACCGGGTCGTTCCAGACGACGGCCTGCCACGGCGACTCGGCCGTGGCGTCCTCAGCGATCTCCGGGTCCACCTGGCGGGTGGGGGCGGGTAGCGGTGTGGACATGGATCCATGGTGACACCTGGCCCCGGGGGTGTGCACGGCACCATAGGCTGTTCTGCCATGAGCTCGCAGGACCTGCCTGCCGGGTTCGGGCCATGAACCCGAGCACCGCACTGCTGACCGACCGCTACGAGCTGACCATGGTGGCCGCGGCCCTGGCCGACGGTACCGCGGCGCGACGGTGCGTGTTCGAGGTCTTCGCCCGCCGCCTGCCCGATGGCCGCCGCTACGGGGTCGTCGCGGGCCCCGGTCGGCTCCTGGAGTCGATCGAGCGCTTCCGGTTCGGCGACGAGGAGCTCGACCGGCTCGCCGAGGTGGTCGATCGCGCGGCGCTGGACTGGCTCGGCGACTACCGCTTCTCCGGTGACATCGACGGCTACCCCGAGGGTGAGCTGTACTTTCCCGGCTCGCCGGTGCTCACGGTGAGCGGCACGTTCGCCGATGCGGTGATCCTGGAGACGCTCGCGCTGTCGGTCATCAACCACGACAGCGCCGTCGCGTCGGCCGCCGCCCGGATGGTCACCGCCGCCGCCGGCCGTCCACTGATCGAGATGGGCTCCCGACGCACGCACGAGGTCGCCGCGGTGGCAGCCGCGCGCGCGGCCTACCTCGCCGGGTTCGCGGCCACGTCCAACCTGGAGGCACAACGCCGCCACGGCATCCCGACCGCGGGCACGGCCGCGCACGCCTTCGTCCTGCTGCACGACGATGAGCTGGGCGCGTTCGCCAGCCAGATCGCGACGATGGGCACGAAGACCACCCTTCTGGTGGACACCTACGACATCCGCCGCGGGATCGAGCGCGCGATCTCCGCCGCCGGCCCGGGGCTCGACTCGATCCGTATCGATTCCGGCGACCTCGGCGAGCTCGCCCGGCAGGCCCGCGAGCAGCTCGATGCGCTGGGCGCCACCGGCACCCGGATCGTGCTGTCCGGTGACCTCGACGAGTACGCGATCGCCGCGCTGCGCGCCGAGCCGGTGGACGCCTACGGCGTCGGCACGTCCGTCGTCACCGGGTCCGGCGCCCCGACCGGGGGAATGGTCTACAAGCTCGTCGAGGTGGACGGGCGGCCGGTCGCGAAACGGAGCACGTCGAAGGAGTCCCGCGGGGGGCGGAAGTCGGCGATGCGGCGCTACAAGCCGACCGGGACTGCCCTGGAAGAGGTGATGTACCCGGGCACGAACCCGCCGCCGATCGGGCCGCACGACCGGGTGCTGCCGGTACCGATGATCCGTGACGGCGAGCGGGTGCCCGGGCTGCCGACCCTGGAGGAGTCCCGCGAACACCTGCGCGCCGCCCTGGTCTCCATCCCCTGGGAGGGCCTGAAGCTTTCCCGCGGCGATCCCGCGATCCCGACCGTCTTCGAGAGTGGTTGACCGATGCGCGCACTGATCGTCGTCGACGTGCAGAACGACTTCTGCGAGGGCGGCTCGCTCGCTGTCACCGGCGGTGCCACCGTGGCCGCAGCGATCTCGGCGCGGTTGCGGGATGGCGGCTGGGACCACGTGGTGGCCACCCGGGACCAGCACGTGGATCCCGGAGCGCACTTCTCCGACGCGCCCGACTTCGTCGACACCTGGCCACCGCATTGCCGCCGCGGTACCGCCGGGGCGTCGTTCCACCCGGAGCTCGACGTCGCCCACATCGAGGCCGTGTTCGACAAGGGCGCGCACGCGGCCGCGTACTCCGGTTTCGAGGGCGCCGAGCCGGGCGGGGCGACGCTGCGCGACTGGCTGGCCGAACGCGGCGTGACCAGCGTCGACGTGGTCGGGGTCGCCACCGACCACTGCGTGCGGGCCACTGCACTGGACGCGGCGGCCGCCGGCTTCACCACCCGCGTGCTGCTGGACCTGTGCGCCGGCGTGGCGCCGGAGACCACGGATCGGGCGCTGCGGCAGATGCGCGCCGCGGCCGTCGCCGTCGAGCGGTGCGGAGCGAGACCGCCGAGGTGACTGGTTGCAAGCACCGCTGCGGGCCCAGGTGTGGACCGCGGAGTTCCGCACCGGGCCATCGCCTCGCCGGGTACTCTTCCTCCGGTGCCCACGACGACCGAGCTCCCCGGGGTCGCCGAGCTGCTCTCCGCGGCCGTCGACTCGGTCGGGGGGCAGCGCCGCGACGGCCAGGACGCCATGGCGCAGGCCGTGCGCAAGGCGATCACCAGCGGTGAGCATCTCGCCGTGCAGGCCGGCACGGGCACCGGTAAGTCGCTGGCCTACCTGGTGCCGGCGATCCGGCACGCGGTGGCGAACGACGCCACCGTCGTCGTGTCCACCGCCACCATCGCGCTGCAACGCCAGCTCGTCGACCGCGATCTCCCCCGGCTCGCCAAGGCGCTCACGACGCTGCTCGGGCGCGCCCCGACGTTCGCGATCCTCAAGGGCCGTCGCAACTACCTGTGCCTGAACAAGCTGCACGGCGACGATGAGGTCGATCCCGCCGAGGAGCTGTTCGACCCGTTCGCCGTCTCCGCCATGGGCCGGCAGATCAAGCGGCTCCACGAGTGGGCCGACACCACCGAGAAGGGCGATCGCGACGAGCTGGTGCCCGGTGTTCCGGACGCGACGTGGCGGCAGGTCTCGGTCAGTGCCCGCGAGTGCGTCGGGGCTGCCCGGTGCCCGGTCGGCGACGACTGCTTCGCCGAGCACGCCCGCACCGAGGCCGGGCGGGCCGACATCGTGGTCACCAACCACGCGCTGCTGGCCATCGAAGCGCTGGGCGACCGCGCCGTGCTCCCCGAGCATGACGTCGTGGTGATCGACGAGGCGCACGAGCTGGTGGACCGGATCACCGGGGTGGCCACCGCCGAGCTCACCTCCGGCATGGTTGCCATCGCCGCTCGCCGGCTCGGAAAGCTCGTCGACCAGGCGATCGCCGACCGGCTCGTGGAGGCGGGCGAGGGCCTGGCGCTCGTGCTGGAGGACCTTCCACCCGGACGCTGGGACGTGCTGCCGCAGGCCGCCGCCGGGGTGCTCTCCGCGGTCCGCGAGGCCGCCGCGTCCTGCCGCACCAGCCTGGGTGCCGAGCGCCGCGAGGAACCGGAGGGGGCCACCGGGCGCAAGGTGGCGCAGGCTGCGCTGGACGAGGTGTCCGACATCGCGTTGCGGCTGCTCAGCGCGTTCGACGAGCCCGATCCCGCCAAGCGCCGCGACGTCGTGTGGCTGGCCGAGCAGGGTCCCGACAGCTCCCGGCACAGGGTGCTGCGGGCGGCACCGCTGTGGGTGGGCGGGCTGCTGCGCGAGCGGCTGTTCGGGCAGGGCACGGTCGTACTCACCTCCGCGACGCTCACCCTCGGCGGTACGTTCGACGCGCTCGCCCGGCAGTGGGGTCTCCCACCCGCCCTCCCACCCGCCCTCCCACCCGCCCTCCCTCCGGAGAAGCCGGCGGACGCCGGAGGGTCGAACGACCCCGTACCCGACCCCGACGCCCCGAGGTGGTCCGGCCTGGACGTCGGCTCACCTTTCCAGCATGCGCGGCGCGGCATCCTCTACGTCGCCAAACGCCTCCCCCCGCCCGGCCGTGACGGGCTGCCCCCCACCTACCTCGACGAGATCGCCGGCCTGGTGGAGGCGGCGGGTGGACGGACCTTGGGCCTGTTCTCCTCGATGCGCGCGGCGAAACAAGCCACCGAGGCGCTGCGCGCCCGGCTGGACACACCGCTGCTGTGCCAGGGCGAGGACTCCACGATGCTGCTGGTCAAGAAGTTCGCCGGGGATCCGGCGACCTCGCTGTTCGGCACGCTCTCGCTCTGGCAGGGCGTCGACGTGCCCGGGCCGTCGCTGTCGTGCGTGATCATCGACCGGATCCCGTTCCCCCGCCCGGACGACCCGCTCGTCGCCGCCCGCCAGCGTGCCGCGGACGCCCGCGGCGGCAACGGATTCCTCGCCGTCTCGGCCACCCACGCCGCATTGCTGCTGGCCCAGGGCGCCGGGCGGTTGCTGCGTGGCATGGACGATCGCGGTGTCGTGGCGATCCTCGACCCGCGGCTGGCGACGGCCCGCTACGGCGGTTTCCTCCGCGCGTCGCTGCCCCCGTTCTGGCCCACGGAGGACCGGGAGAAGGTGCTGGCGGCGTTGCGCCGGCTCGCCGCCGCCGGGTGATCGCTGCGAACGCACGCTCAGGCAGGTCAGCGGGTGCGTGGGTGTGCGCTCGCGACGATCAACCCCGCGCGTGCAGGATGGCGTCGTGCAGATCCCGATGTCGTTCGAGCACTACCAACGGATCCCTCGGCACCCCGACTGGAAGTGGGAGTACTGGGACGGCGCCGCCCAACTCAGCTACCGCCCGTACACGATGTGCCTGCGGCGGGAGGTGCGCGAGCCGGTAGGGGGTTCGCGCCGGCACGCCATCCGCCTCATCGACCCCGAGCGGGATGACGAGCCGCTGCGCACGTTCTTGTCCGAGTTCTGGCGCACCGAGGACCCCGGCCGGACGCTCGACGAGGACGCCACCGACTGGCTTCGCGACGGCCTCGACCGGTCGTTCGCGCACCTCGCCGAGCCGGCAGGCGCGCTCGCCGAGGAGGACGACGAACTCATCGCAGCGGTGCTGCTGGAGCCCCCGTACCGGGACGACGAGGTGGCGGCACCGCAGCTGTCCTGGCTGTCGGTGCGCGCGGGCTTCCGCTGCGATGGTGTCGGTACGGACCTGCTGGCCGTCCTCCTCGAGTCGTTGCGGGCATCCGGTGCGGAGCACCTGGCCAGTTCGGTATCCCCTGGCAACCGCGCCAGCCTGGCCTGGCACTGGCGCAACGGCTTTCAGCTCGTGTCGGATCCCCTCGCCGGGTTCGGGTGGGCCGCCCGGCGGCGGTGAGCGGCCATCTGGCAGGTTTCGCCCGCCCCGGGCCATCCCGCGAACTTGGTGCTGATGCCGTCAGTACGATAGCCTGGATTCATTACTCCCCGCCGTCCTCCGGGATTGGCGGGGCTTTTTCCATTGAGAGGGCATGGGTGGCAGCTAACAGGGTCGCAGTGTTCTCCGACCGCTCCGAGCGTCGAGATCGCGTGGTCCCCGGAAACCACTCGCGTCCTCGCAGATCAAGGAGCTTGCTGAATAATCATCGGACGGATCGCGAATAAGTCTCAGCGAAGGAGCTCTCTACCGCAAAGAGCACAAAGAGAGAGCACAAAGAGAGACAAGAGCCCGTAGAACACGTTCCTCCCAGTCTCACCGAACAGCATGTAGAAAAATGCTGCAACGAAGAGCACGGCCGCGAGAAATAGTTCGATAAAAGCAAGCAAAGCTGCAAGAGCAAGTCTTACGAGAAATAAAGCGAATCCTGCGCCGTACCACCTGTCAATTGTCGAGTCGTCGTACGCAAAACGAGTTAAATCCCATGGATGATACCCAAAAGGAAGGGACTGCCAGTGCATACTCCAACTCGAAGTACTGTCGGTCGCTGCCCCCTCTTCGTCCAGGGATGCTGGCGCGACCTTCAAGAATTCTATGCTTTTAATTTGCGCATCAGTGACATCAATGATCACCTCACCTTCACTCTTCGCCTGAATCCTCGTCGTGCCGTTAGTAACAACTTCGAAGCTGCCATCCCCGGTTCTGACATCGTAGATGTCATCAAGGCCGATCCCAAGCTGATTCCGATCCCGAATGACGACTCGGATCGACTCCTCCTTCTTCGCAGGTAATTCAACCTTCGCCCCGATGGAGATCAAACCGAAACCGGTGACGAGCGTCCCATCGCCAGTGATGACAAGACCGTCCGGGGAGAGGGTGAACTTCACCGGCAGCAGGATCGGTTTGAAGCTGACTTGCGGATCCACATCCTCAGGTATACTGCAGGCGCTCAGCAAGAATATCCCGACCAGAAGCCCACACCTAGCGAATCTCAAAAATTTCGAAATTAAGGTCCCGCTCCAGCGGAGGGCAGGGTGATCCGCAAAGTCGTTCTGGCTGTTCATGAGGGGGTTTGAGGGGCTGGTTGGAGGTACAGGATGGCCCGGAGCAGGTCTGGGCTGCCGCTGTCGAGCAGCCGGCACGCGGTCTGCCAGGTCTGCGGCGGTTGGCCGTCGAGGATCTGGTTGGCGATCGCCGTGTACAGCGGGAGCTCGTCATAGTCGATGTCGCGACGGTCGGCACCGAGGAGCGTCGCCCGCTCGCCCTCGGTGGTCGGTTCGCCGCCCGCGACTCGCCGACCGAACAAGAATCGCAGCCTGTCCTCGTCCATACCGGAAAGCGTAGGCCCGCCCGCGCGCCCCACCCCGGGCCAGGTCCGGTCGCTCTCGCCGAGTCCGCTGCGGGCGGTGGCAACGAGCTCGGCCGGCGCCGCACGGAGACCCACCGGCTGTCGTCCTGAGCGATGAGTCAGCAGACCCGGCTCACGGCGTCACGATGCAGGTGATCGTGCCCGGCTCCACCTCGGTGAACCCCGCGTCGCGCACCGCCACCGCGTCGCCGCGGTCGACGGCGACCCGAAGCTCGAGCCACCGTGCGCGGGAAGCCTGCCGGACCGCGAACCGCGGCACGGCGACCAGTCCGCGGTCGGCCGCGAGCAGCATCGACGCGTGCCCGACCTGCGCGGCTGCCTTGCCGACGGTCATCTCGACAGCCGGGTTGAGCCAGATCGGGACCGCGCCGGCCGGCGCCGGCCCGGGGTCGTCGGGTTCCAGGTCTGTGCCGCCGATCTGCAGCCGCGCGACCACGCGGGGCACCTCGTCGACCGGGCCGGGCAACAACGCCCGAACCTGGGCGGCGCCGACGGCCACGGTCACCCCGGGCAGGTCCTGCACGGCGTCCCAGTGCGCGCCGCGGGCCCGACGGGCGATCTTGCGCATCCGCCCGGCTGGTGGGTGAGCATTGATCCACAGTGCGAGCGGCTCATGCCACTCCCCGCCCGGCTCGGCACGCGGGTCGAGGCAGACCGCCAGGGTCGCCGCAGCCGCGGCCTCCAGCACGGCGCTGCGGCGCGGCGGCTCCCGTTCCAGGCGCAGCACCAGCGGCAGCGCCCGAATCCGCCCGTCCGATTCCGGTGGAACGAGGGTGTTCACGAGTTCGGACGGCTACGGGATCGGGACGCGGCGCAGGATTCCCTCAGCGGCATCGGCGCGCTCCACCTCGTCGCGGGTGATGCCGAGCACGAACAGCACCATGTCCAGGTACGGGTGCGAGATCGCGGTGTCCGCGACCTCCTTCAGCGCGGGCTTCGCGTTGAACGCGATGCCCAGACCCGCGGCCGAGAGCATGTCGATGTCGTTGGCCCCGTCGCCGACGGCCACGGACTGATCGAGCGGAACGCCGTAGTGGTCGGCGAATCGGCGCAGTGCGACGGCCTTGCCCGGCCGGTCCACGATCTCCCCGACGACCTGGCCGGTGAGCAGCCCGTCGACGATCTCCAGCTCGTTGGCGGCGCAGAAATCCAGGCCCAACTCCTCGGCCAGTCCCGCGATCACCGCGGTGAACCCGCCCGAGACGATGCCGCACCGGAACCCGAGCCGTTTGAGGGTGCGGATCGTGGTGCGCGCACCCGGCATGAGCTCCAGCTCGGCGGCCACGTCGGCGAGCACCGTGGCCGGCAGACCGGCCAGCGTGGCGACCCGGCGACGCAACGACTGGGCGAAGTCCAGCTCGCCGCGCATCGCGGCCTCGGTGACGGCGCGGACCTCGAGCTCGGCCTGTGAACCCGAGCGCGCGGCCAGCATCTCGATGACCTCGCCCTGCACGAGGGTGGAGTCGACGTCGAAGACGATCAGCCGCTTGCTGCGCCGGGCGAGCCCGGCCAGCTCGACGGCGATGTCCACCCCCGCCGTGCGGGCGACGTCGAGGGCTCGGGCCCGCAGCGCCCCCGGCGGGTAGGTCGTGGTGTCCGTCGGGTCCTGGGAGACCATCAGCTCCAGACCGGTGACCGGGTAGTCGGCCAGCCGCCGGATCGAGTCGATGTTCGCCCCGAGATCGGCGATGGCGCCGGCCACCTCGGCGAACGCGCGGGCGGTGATCGGGCGCCCGAGCACGACGACGGCGTGCGTGGAGTGCCGCCGCGACCCCGGTTCGTCGTCGACCTCCAGCGTGGTGCGCACCTGCATCGAGATGCTCGCCATCGCCTGCTCGACGGCCTCCTGGAGGCCCTCGGGATCGTGCCGGGTGGCGACCAGCACACCCAGGGTGAGCCGGCCCCGGATGACGACCTGCTCGACGTCGAGCAGGTCGACCCCGTGCTGGGTGAGCGCGGCGAACAGCACCGAGCTGACCCCGGGACGGTCGGGGCCGGTGACCGTGATCAGCACACTGGTGCCGACCCCGAACTGATCGGTCATCGCGCGGCCGCGGTCAGCGCGACCGCGGGTCGTCGTCGGGTTGCGTCTCGCGCCCGGTCGACTGCGCCACCACCTCGTACGGTGACGGTTGGCCGTTGACGTGCGCCTCCTCGCGGAACCGCTCGACCAGGTGCGGGTAGTGCAGCTCGAACGCCGGTCGCTCGGAGCGGATGCGGGGCAGCTCGGTGAAGTTGTGCCGCGGCGGCGGGCAGCTCGTGGCCCACTCCAGTGAGTTGCCGAAGCCCCACGGATCGTCGACGGTGACCACCCGGCCGTACCGGTAGCTCTTGAACACGTTCCACAGGAACGGCAGCGTCGACGCACCGAGCACGAACGCCCCGATCGAGGAGATCGCGTTCAGCGTGGTGAACCCGTCGCTGGGCAGGTAGTCGACGTAGCGGCGCGGCATGCCCTCGTTGCCCACCCAGTGCTGGACCAGGAACGTCAGGTGGAAGCCGATGAACGTGGTCCAGAAGTGGAACTTGCCCAGGCGCTCGTCCATCATCCGGCCGGTCATCTTCGGGAACCAGAAGTAGATGCCGGAGTAGGTGGCGAACACGATCGTGCCGAACAGCACGTAGTGGAAGTGGGCCACCACGAAGTAGGTGTCGGACACGTGGAAGTCCAGCGGCGGGGCCGCCAGCAGGATGCCGGTGAGCCCGCCGAACAGGAACGTGACCAGGAAGCCCAGGGCGAACAGCATCGGCGTCTCGAACGTGAGCTGGCCCCGCCACAGCGTGCCGATCCAGTTGACGAACTTGATGCCGGTGGGCACCGCGATGAGGAACGTGGTGAACGAGAAGAAGGCCAGCAGCACCGCACCGGTGGCGTACATGTGGTGGGCCCATACCGCCACCGAGAGCGCCGCGATCGAGAGCGTGGCGTAGATGAGGCCCTTGTAGCCGAAGACCGGCTTGCGGGCGAACACCGGGAAGACCTCGGAGACGATGCCGAAGAACGGCAGCGCGACGATATAGACCTCGGGGTGGCCGAAGAACCAGAACAGGTGCTGCCACAGGATCACCCCGCCGTTGGCCGGATCGAACACGTGGGACCCGAACTTGCGGTCGGCCAGCAGACCGAGCAGCGCGGCGGTGAGCACCGGGAACGCGATGAGCACCAGGACCGCGGTGACGAGGATGTTCCAGGTGAAGATCGGCATCCGGAACATCGTCATACCGGGTGCGCGCATGCAGACGATCGTGGTGATGAAGTTGACCCCACCGAGGATCGTGCCCAGACCGGCGAGTACCAGACCCATGATCCACAGATCGCCGCCGACGCCGGGCGAACGGATCGCGTCCGACAGCGGGGTGTAGGCGAACCAGCCGAAGTCGGCCGCACCGCCCGGGGTGAGGAACCCCGACAGCACGATCAGCCCGCCGAACAGGAACAGCCAGAAGGAGAACGCGTTGAGCCGCGGGAACGCGACGTCGGGCGCCCCGATCTGCAGCGGCACGATGTAGTTCGCGAAACCGAACAGGATCGGCGTGGCGTAGAGCAGCAGCATGATCGTGCCGTGCATGGTGAACAGCTGGTTGTACTGCTCGTTGGACAGGAACTGCTGTCCCGGCACCGCGAGCTCGCCGCGCATGAGCAGCGCCATCGCCCCGCCGGCCAGGAAGAACCCGAACGACGCGACCAGGTAGAGGATCGCGATGTCCTTGGGATCCGTCGTGCTCAGCATCTTAAGGAAGGTGGATCCCGTGACCGGCCGGCGCGCCGGGTACCGGCGCGCCGTGATCGGCTTCGGGGTGACGGCTGTCACGGTGCCTTCTCCTCCACTGGCGATCTCCTCCACTGGCGATCCGAACGTTGCTGGGATCGTAGCTCGACACGCTGTCGAAGTACGCGCCCGGCCCCGGCCGGATCGATGTTCGCGGTGCCGCGGTTTCACCGCGGCACGGCCGATGCCTCCGAACCGCACCGGCGATGGTGAACGAACGGCACTGTGGTCCGTTAGGTGTGCACGAAAGTACCGTTCGTTCTTCCGACTACGGAACGTGCTCGCGGATGAACGGAGCGTTACTGATGACCGAAGTCTTCAACGCCGCCACCTACCTCACCGAACGGCGGGTCAACGCCGGTGACGGGGACCGAACGGCCGTGCACCACCCAGCCGGCTCACTCACCTACTCCCAGCTCGTCGATGAGGTCCGCCGGGTCGCCGCCGGACTCGTCGCGGTCGGGGTACGCCCCGAGGAGCGGGTGCTGCTCTGCATGGTCGACAACGTCGAGATGTTCACCGCGATCCTCGCGACGATGTACCTCGGCGCGGTGGCGGTGCCGTCATCGACGATGCTGACCGGTCCTGAGCTGGGCAGGCTCGTGGTCGACTCGCGCGCCCGGGCGCTGCTGGGCAGCCAGGAGCTCGCCTCGAACGTCGCCGCCGCCGCGGCCGGGGCACCCGACCTGCGCCACGTCGTGCTCACCGGCGACACACCGGCGCGGGTCGACGGACTCGCGGCGCTGACCTGGGACGAACTCCTCGCCGCCGGCGACGGGGCTCCGGTACGCGGTGCGTACGCCACCTGGGACGAGTCGCCGGCCCTGTGGCTGTACACCTCCGGCACCACCGGCACACCCAAGGGTGCGATGCACCGCCACATCGACATCCGCTACGTCTGCGAGACCTACGGCATCCACGTACTAGGCATCGGGCCCGACGACGTGTGCCTGTCGGTGGCCAAGCTGTTCTTCGCCTACGGCATCGGCAACTCGATGTTCTTCCCACTCGCCGTCGGTGCCGCCGCGGTACTCGAGCCGTCGCGGCCCAACCCGGCGCTGTACGCCGGACGCGTCGCCGAGCACGGCGTCACCCTGTTCTTCGGCGGTCCGAGCTTCTGGGGCCCGGTCATGGCAGCGGACCTACCGCGGGAGACGTTCGCATCCGTCCGCAACGGGGTGTCCGCGGGCGAGGCGCTGCCGGCGCGGATGTTCCACGGGGTCCGCGACCAGTACGGCTTCGAGATCCTCGACGGCATCGGCTCCACCGAGGCGCTGCACATCTTCATCTCGAACGTGCCCGGCAAGGTCGTGCCCGGCAGCTCCGGTTACCCCGTGCCCGGGTACCGGGTGGAGCTGCGCCGCACCGATGGCACGGTGATCGACGGTACCGGCGAGCCCGGGATGCTCTACGTCGCGGGCGACTCGATCTGCACCGGCTACTGGTGTCGCACCGAGGTCAACCGCACGGTGTTCCAGGGCGAGTGGATGCGAACCGGCGACCAGTACGTCCGCGACGAGGGCGGCAGCTACACCTACCTCGGCCGCGCCGACGACGTGCTCAAGGTCGATGGCATCTGGGTGAGCCCCACCGAGGTGGAGACCCGCCTGCTGGAGCACCCCGACCTGACCGAGGCCGTGGTCGTCGCCGTGCCCGACTCCGACGGCCTGGACAAGCCGGTGGCGTACGTGGTGCCGAGGCCGGGCGCGGCGGTCGACGCCGACGAGGTGACCGCGTTCTGCTGCGCCGGGCTGGCGTCGTTCAAACGCCCGCGACAGGTCATCGAGGTGACCGAGCTGCCCAAGACGGCCACCGGCAAGATCCAGCGCTATCGGCTGCGGGCGATGGCGGTGGCGACCGAGGCCCCGGCAGCCGCCTCAGCGGCCGACGTCGCCGAGGTGCAGGCCTGAGCCGCGTTCGGTGGCGCCCGGACCCGTCCGATCGCGTCCGCCGCGCACCGCGTGACGTGCTGCCGACCGTGTCAGGCCCTATCCTGGCACCATGGCCGACCCCCGAGCCGAGCGTCCGCACATGCCCGACTACGGGGTCGATTCAGCGCAGTGGCATCCGCTGGAGTGGTCCTGGGCCGCAGAGCGGCTCATCCGCGGCCGCAACTACTGGTTGGTCACCGCCTCCGCGGCCGGGCGACCCCATGCCATGCCGGTCTGGGGTGTCTGGGACGACGACGAGCACCGTTTCGCCTTCTCCTGCGGGCCGCGCTCCCGCAAGGCCGCCAATCTCGCCGCCAACCCGCAGGCTGCGTTCACCATCGACGACACCGTCGAATGCCTCGCCGTCGAGGGGCGTGCAACGCTGGTCACCGACGATCGGCGCGAGACCTGGATCGACCGGTACCTCGCCAAGTACCAGCCGATCGCCCCCGAACTGGGGGCCGACTTCCTCCGCCAGAACGTCGTCATCGAGCTCGTCCCGGAGCGGGCCCTTGCCGTCATCGAGCGAGCGGACGAGTTTGCGACGCGGGCGACGCGCTGGCGGTTCGGGCACCTGGCGCATGGTGCGGGCGAAGATCATGGTGCTGCACCTTCCCCGTTGCACCGTGAACCCGGCCCAGAACAGCCGACGTGTCCGCGGTAGCGCGGAGGGCGTCGGGTGGCCGCCCTTCGCACCGTCCGCGTCGAGCGGCGCATTCGGACCGGGGTGGTTCGACTACGGTATCCACCTGGCCGTCTCGTGGGCCGGGGTGTACGTCGACGGCGAAACCGGAGGCGATTGCTGCGATTTCGGGATGCAGTGCCCGGTGAAACAGGGATCAAGATACCGTCGATCCGTGAGCGATACGTACGTCCCCCGTCTCGTCGACCAGCACATCCAGGAGCTGCTCGCCGAGTTTCCGGCACTTCTGCTTGTCGGACCACGGGCCAGCGGCAAGACGACGACGGCGGTTCGGCACGCCGGCAGCGTGATCCGGCTCGACGAGCCGCGCGAGGCGGCACTCGTCGAGGCCGACCCCGACGCTGCTCTGCGGGACCGAACCGAGCCCGTGCTGATCGATGAATGGCAGCTCGTTCCGAGCGTGCTGGGCGCGATCAAGCGGGCCGTCGATACAGTGCCCCGTCCGGGACGGTTCATCGTCACGGGCTCGGTCCGCGGGCGGCTGGATTCGCCGACATGGCCTGGTACCGGGCGGTTGATCCAGGTCGACATGGGCGTCCTGACCAGGCGCGAGCTCGCCGGGCATGACCTCAGCCGCGCTCCGTTCCTCACCCGGGTCGCAGCCGACGGCGCTGCCGGCCTCCGAACCCCCGAACCGCCGCTCGACCTGCGCGACTATCTCGAACTGGCACTTCAGGGTGGTTTCCCCGAGGCGCAGGGACGGACCGAACGTGGCCGTCTGCGTGGAGCACCAACCGGCTCAAGCGGTCGGTGCGCTCGCCCAAGCGCTACGTGATCGATCCCGGCCTCGTTGCCGGCGCTCTCCAGCTCACCGTTGATGCCATCCTGCGGGACGGCGACCTGTTCGGCCGCCTGCTTGACACCTTTGTGCTCACACAGCTCCGCGGCGAGCTGCAGCTCGGCTTCCCACGTCCCCGGCTGTACCACCTGCGTGATCAGAACGGTGACCATGAGGTCGATCTCATCGCCGAGTTGGATGCGCACCAGGTCGTGGCCATCGAGGTGAAAGCCACGTCGGCACCGAGGACTGACACTGCCAAGCACCTCATCTGGCTGCGTGAACAGCTCGGGGATCGGTTCGTGGCCGGCGTCGTGCTCCATACCGGCCCTCGGGTCTTCCCACTCGCCGAGCGGATCGTCGCGGCGCCAGTGGCAACGCTCTGGAGCTGATCCGTCGATCTGCCGACCTGGAGCCGGCGCAGCTCCACCGTCGAGCCAGTCCGTGCACGATCACCGGTCCGGACCAGGAGCAGGCAACCATTGGTTCGCCCACTGCGAAATCCCACGTCGCGAGGATCTGCCCCGGCAAGCCGCGCTACCTCGATAAACGCCCGTCAGGCCGCCGCCGCAGTGCATCTCCACACCGGTCACACGACGGCCCGATGAGTATTCCCGTTGCTCTCCGTCGTCCATAGAGACGACCATCGAGCGGGTGGGGATTGAATTTCATGATCAGCAACGGCGTATCCAGGATCGAATCCGCGGGACCAGCCAGCATCGAGAGGCGAGAGCGCGGATGGATATCGAAGGCCGCAGGCGCTGGCTGGCACTGCTCGTGCTGTGCCTCGGGGATCTGATGATCATCCTGGACGCGACCATCGTGAATGTCGCGCTACCGACGATCAGGGCGGAGCTCGGCTTCTCCGAGGCCTCGCTGGCGTGGGTCGTGAACGCCTACCTGATCACGTTCGGTGGCTTTCTCCTCCTCGGCGGCAGGCTCGGCGATCTGTTCGGCCACCGCCGGCTGTTCCTGATAGGCATTGCCGTGTTCACCGCGGCCTCACTGGCCTGCGGCCTTGCCGGCTCGCAGGAGTTCCTGGTCGGGGCGCGGGCGGTGCAGGGGCTCGGTGGCGCGGTGGTGGCGGTGGTGGCCCTGTCATTGATCATGACGATGTTCACCGAGCCGGCCGAGCGGGTGAAGGCCATGGGGATCATCGGCTTCGTCGTCGCGAGCGGCGGCAGCATCGGGGTGCTCCTCGGCGGGATCCTGACCGACGCGTTCGACTGGCACTGGATCTTCCTGATCAACCTCCCGGTCGGCGCCGTGGTCTATGTCCTGTGCCTCGGCCTGCTGCCCCGTGCACCCGGTGAACTGGCCACCGGACGTCTCGACGTCGCCGGCGCGGTGACGATCACCGCGTCGTTGATGATTGCCGTCTACGCGATCGTGAACGGGAACGAGACCGGCTGGACCTCGGGCCGGACGCTCGGCCTGCTGGCCACCGCGGCCGTGCTGCTGGCAGCGTTCCTCGTCGTCGAGGCCCGCGCCCGCTCTCCGCTGATGCCGCTCAGGCTCCTGGGGCTGTGCAATGTCGCCGTCGCCAACGTCGTCGCGATCCTGTGGGCCGCCGCCATGTTCGCCTGGTTCTTCCTCTCCGCCCTCTACCTCCAACTCGTGCTGGGCTACAGCCCCTTGGCGGTGGGCCTCACCTTCCTCCCGCCCAACCTGATCATGGCGGCGTTCTCGCTCGGCCTCTCGGCAAAGATAGTCATGCGCTTCGGGATCAGGGTGCCGCTGGGGGCAGGTCTCCTGCTGTCCGCGGTCGGGCTCCTCCTCCTGGCCCGGGCCCCGATCGACGGGGGCTTCGCCGTCGACGTCCTTCCGGCCATGATCCTGCTCGGACTCGGCGCCGGTATGGCGTTCAACCCGATGCTGATCGCCGCCATGAACGACGTCCAGCCCAACGAAGCCGGTCTCGCCTCAGGGGTGTTCAACACCTCGTTCATGATGGGCGGGGCCCTCGGCCTGGCGATCCTCGCCAGCCTTGCCGCCGCCCGCACCGACGCTCTCCGCGTCACCGGCAGCGATGCCGTCGCGGCCCTCAACGGCGGCTACCACATCGCCTTCGTCGTCGGCGCCGTCTTCGTCGCCGCCGCGGGTGTGCTGGGCGCCGCACTGCTGCGCGCCGGAGGTCCGGCACGCGGCGGTGAAGGGGCGCCCGTCGACGGCGAGAGAGCGCAGCCGGCCAGCGTCCCCGCGAACACCCCGGCAGGCTGACCAGCCCGCGCCCGCTCACGCCACCCGGGTGCCCCGCGGCAGGGTTCGGGTCGGCGTGCGCAGCCGCCGGGTGGTCACCCACAGCGCGCCGGAAGCGAGGAGGACGTCGAAGCCGAGACCCCACGGCCACACCGCCAGGCCTCGATCGGGCTCCCGCGGGAGCCATCCACCCGCCGACCGAGGCGAGTCGTCCGGACCGGCGCGGGCCGCGCGAACCGCGTACTTGATCTCACCGAGTGGCTCCAGCCCGCCGGGATCCACCGCGCGCCCCGTGCGGCTGTCGATCACGGCTGGCAGCCCCGGCGCGGCGTCGGCGAGGATCACGAACGGGTTGGGTGCCAGCAGCCACCACACCCGCTCGGTGTGCAGCACCGTCTCATCATAGGTCCTGGTCTCGAACCGATCGGGATTGATCGGATCGCCCTGTGCGTCGTAGTCGGCCCGGAGCGGGTCGTCCCACACCGGCTCGGTGTAGGTGACCGGGCGGGTCTCGGTCGTCGTGGTGGTCACCAGGCCGAAGACGACGAGTGTCCCGACGACGAGCGCGAAGACGGTCAGGTAGGCCAGCACGGCCGACGTCGTCGTGCGGGCGAGCAGGGCGGACAGCGCCAGGCTGAGCGCGGCGACCACACCGAGCAGCACCGCGACCACCCCCAGCACGGCCAGCGCGCGCACGACGCCGACGCCCCCGAGTGCCACCGCCCAGCCGACCACCGGGAAGCTGGCCGCGAGGAAGACCAGCGCCGTGCCCCAGGAGGCGAGGAACTTGCCCAGCGCGATCTCCACCGGTGCCAGCAGCGTCACCTGCACCATGGCGAGGGTTCCCCGATCGCGGTCACCGTTGATCGACTGTGCGGTCAGTGCGGGCACCACCAGCAACGCGAGTGCGAGCAGGAAGAGCATCAGGAACCCGAAGACGGTGGGTCCCAGGGGAACCGGGCGATCATCGGCGATCTGGACGTCCCGGAACGCGGAGTCGGCCGCGGCAACGAGCAGGGCGGTGATCACGAGCAGCACCAGCACCCAGGTCCCGAGCAGCCAGCGCCAGCGCCCGGCGCGCAGCCGCAACCGGAACTCCTGGCGCATCACCATCCGCGCGCCGTACCCGCTCATCATCGCTCCGAGGTGAGTTCGAGGTAGGCGGTCTCCAGCGCCGAACTCACCGGGGCGAACGCGCTGACCGGGACGCCGTCGGCCACGAGGGTGGCGAGCAGTTGCGCGGCTTCGGCCTCGCCGGCGAGGCGGACCTCGACCTCGGCCGCCCCGGCCGCCGCCCAGATGACCCCGGCCTGTCCGAGCGCCGCCGTGAGCCGGTCGCCGTCGAGCGCCCGCAACCGCCAGACCCGCTCCGATCGCGGCCTGCGACCCAACTCGGCGATGGCATGATCGGCCACCGTTGCGCCCCGGTCCAGGAACGCGACCCGGTCCGCGACCTCCTCGAGGTCGCCGAGGACATGGCTGCTCACGAGCACCGCGGCACCCTCGGCCGCGAGCCGGCGCAACAGGTCGCGCAGGTCCACCCGGGATCGCGGATCAAGGCCGGCCGCCGGCTCGTCGAGCAGCAGGACGCTCGGCGCGTGCACGAGTGCCCGGGTCAGACCCAGACGCTGCTTCTGACCGCGGGAGAGCACGGACACCGGACGGTCGCCGTAGTGCTCGAGGCGTACGAGTTCGAGCAGTTCGGCGACGCGGTCCGCGACCGCCGCGGTGGGCAACCGGTGGGCGTGGGCGAAGAACGAGAGGTACTCCCGGGCGGTGAGCGTGTCGTAGACACCGAAGACGTCCGGCGTCCAGCCGGTGCGGGCCCGCACCTGCGCCGGTTGGGTGAGCGGATCGAAGCCGGCCACCCGCACCGTGCCGGCGTCGGGGATCAGCAGAGTGGCCAGGACCAGGAGCAACGTCGTCTTGCCGGACCCGTTCGGCCCGACCAGCGCGGTCACCTTGCCCGGGCGCACGTCCAGATCGATGTTCCGGACGGCCTGGACGTCGCCGAAGCACCGGGCCAGGCCACGGCAGACGATCCCGGCGTGCTCCGCGGTGCTGGCCATGACCCGACTTGGTCCCTTCGACGCCGGCCGACTCGGTTCCCTCGGCAACGGCCTTCCGTTGAACTCGCCCGGCAACCAGAACTTATGATCAAATCACATTGATCCCGTTCCGGACAGTCGATTTGCCGCAGCGGCGCGAGCTCAGTCGGTCGCGCGCTGCCCGCGGACCACCAGGGAGTCGAGCAGCTCACGGGTGGCGTGCTCGACCGCGTCGATGGCCGCGTCGAAGGCCGCGGCGTTGTGTGCCGCCGGCGTCCGGAACCCGGAGACCTTCCGGACGTACTGCAACGCGGCCGCGCGGACATCGGCGGACGAGGGCTCCGGGGTGATCGGTGGCCTGAGGGTCTTGATGCTGCGGCACATGGGCTTGGCCTCCGCGGGTTGACCTCTGTTGGACATCGACAGCATCCGGCCTCGAATCGGGCCCGACCGACGGTACCCGGGCGCCGTGGCCCGCGCGGTGGAGCAGTTGCGTCACAACGGCATCGAGGGCCCGTACACGATGGCCATCGGCCCGGCCGGCTATACCAGGATCGTGGAGACCACCGAGCACGGGGGCTACCTGCTGTTCGACCACCTCAAGCGGATCCTCGGCGGAAAGATCATCTGGGCGCCCGGAGTGGACGGGGCGGTCGTGGCGAGCGAGCGTGGTGGAGACTTCCTGCTCGACGTCGGGCAGGGCCTGTCGATCGGCTACAGCCACCACGACGCCGACATCGTGCATCTCTACCTGGAGGAGAGCTTCACCTTCCGGGTGGTCGAGCCGGATGCTGCCATTGCGCTACTCTGATCGATCCTCGCCAAGCAGGGCCTGCGTACACCACCGACGGAATCGAGACTAGTCTCGCCGGACATACGGGCAACGGCTGAGTTGCCGGCATGCAGGGGAGACAACCGATCGTGGCTGCTGATCTGGCTTTCGATGCTCTCGCAGATCCGGTGCGCCGTGAGATCCTCGCCGTACTGCCCGAACGTGACGAGTGCAGCGCGAGGGAGCTGTCCGGCCATATCCACCGCGTCGGTCGTACCGCCGTCTCCAGCCACCTGTCCGGGATCGTCCGGGCCGCTCCCGACCCCGGTGATGTTTCGGACCGCCGAGCGATGTGATGGCCGGGTTCGCCCTGTCCGCCGAGCGCGGGTCGACGCACCGCCCACCGCGGTGTTCGCGCTGCTCGGTCGCTTCGCGCTGCCGGTGTCGAGCATCTCCGAGTCCGCCTGCGAGGCGGTGCACAGCTATGCGGTCTTGGCGACCGCGGGTGGATTCGCCCTCAGCCCGGCAGGTTGACAGCACGTTTCCCTGCGTCACTGGGCAGGGCGACATACCGGGTCGAGGTGCGGCGATCGTGTCGGTCCAGCCGATGGTCGGCGATCAGCATCCGGACGAATGAGATGAGGGCGGGAGATGCAGGACGCCGGTGAGGCAGGCCCCGGACCGAAGCGCCGCGCAACGATCGGCAGCCAGCTCGAGCGTGCCCGGCAACGTCGATTCGTCGGACGCCAGTACGAGCTGGAACTGTTCCAGTCGGCGCTGACCGCCGCGCAACCGCCGTACTCGGTCATCCACGTGCACGGGCCGGGTGGCGTCGGCAAGACCTCCTTGCTGGCGCGGTTCTCCGCCGCCGCGGCTGCCGAGGACGTGCCCGTCGCATCGGTCGACGTCCTGCACTGCGGCCCCTCGCCCGCCGGCCTGGCCGCTGGGATCCGCCGGGCACTCGAGCTCTCAGATGACGACCCGCTGTCCGCCGCGATGGCAGGACACGGGCGGGCGGTTCTCCTGCTCGACACCTACGAGGCCGTGGCGGCCGCCGACGCCTGGGTTCGGGACGAGCTGCTACCGGGGCTGCCGACCGACGTACTGGTCGTTCTGGCCGGCCGCGAGCCGCCGACCCGGGGATGGCGGACCGATGCGGGCTGGAACGAGTTGCTCCGCGTCGTGGCGTTGGGCAACCTCTCACCGGCGGAGTGCCACGAGTTCCTGGAGGCCTCCGGTGTGCCGGAACAACTGCACCGGGAAGCGCTGGAGTTCTCGCACGGCCATCCATTGGCGCTGTCGGTGCTCGCAGAGATCATCGACCAGCAGGGCCCGCTCAGAACCCTCGCCCTCGACCACGAACCGGACTTCATCCGGGTTCTGCTGGAGCGCTTCACCACCGGTATCGCGGCTCCACGGTTCCGGCAGGCGTTGGAGGCCTGCTCGTTCGTCCGCTCCATGACCGAGTCCCTGCTCCGGGTCGCGCTCGACGTCGACGACGCCGGCGAGCTGTTCAGCTGGTTGCGCGGCATCTCGTTCGTCGACGAAAGCCCGCGCGGCCTCGTCGTCCATGACCTGGCCCGGGACGTCATCAACGCCGATCTGAGCTGGCGAGACCCCAAGCGACACCGGCAGATCAAGCGCCGCCTGGCCGGATACCTGCTCGAGGAGATCCGGGCCGCCGACGGCGTCCGGCAGCAACGGCTGTTCTTCGACGTCATGTTCCTGCATCGCACCAGCCCCGAGGTTCGGGCCAGCTACGAGTGGGGCGACCAGAGCCATGTCGGGGTGGACCCGGTCCGGGCGGAGGATCGGGCGCACATCCTCGAGATGACCCGGGAGCACGAAGGCGCGGTCTCCGCGGGGTGGGCCGAGTTCTGGCTCGACCGCCAACCCCAGGCGTTCACCGCGTTCCGCGGCCGGGACGGGCTCCTCGGCTACTGCTGCTACCTGCGGGTGAACGAGGTCGATGCCGCCGACCGCGACGCCGACCCCGGCACCCGAGCGGTCTGGGACTTCGTACAGCGCGACGGCTCGTTGGGCGCGGACGAGGACGCCACCTTCCTCCGGTTCATCATGGATGCCCAGCGCTACCAGAGCCCCTCGCCGGGTTTCAACCAGCGGGCGACGGTGACCGGGCAGAACTGGTATTCCAACCCGAAGCTCGCCTGGGACTTCATCGCGGTGCAGGAACCGTATCCGATGCGCGAGGAGTTCGCGTACTTCGACTACTCGCCGGTGGCCGATGCCGGCTTCACTGTCGATCGCCGCCAGTTCCTGGTGGTCGGCCACGATTGGCGGCGTCGGCCGATCGCCATGTGGGAAAGGCTGCTCGGCCAGCGAGGACTTGCCATCGACGGCCCGAGGGCGAGCGCCCGTCCCGACAACCCATCGGGGCTCTCCCGGCCGGAGTTCGAGACCGCGGTGAAGGCCGCACTGCGCAACCTCAACCGTCCGACGATGTTGGTCGACAACCCGCTGACCCGGACGCCCCTGGTGGGTCGCCATCCCACCGGCGCTCGCTCAGCGGCCGCGTTGGCGGCCAAGCTGCGAGCGGCCGTCGAATCTCTGACCGCGGAGCCGAGGGACCAGCGGCTGTATCGGGCGTTGGACCGAACCTACCAGCGGCCGGCTCCCAACCAGGAGCGCGCCGCCGAGGTCCTCGGGTTGCCGTTCAGCACGTACCGGCGGCATCTCACCCGGGGCATCGCTCGGGTCACCGATCTGTTGTGGCACGACCTGCATCCCTGAGTGGACTAGCCGGTGAGCAGAAAGTGAGCAGTGATTGATCTGTTGGCTGAGCAGTTGATCGGGGGATCTTATCTTCGCCTGAAGGGAGATACACCGTGGGTGAAGCCGGGGACAAGCGGTGGACCGGAGTGGACGTCGTGGATGACCGATGTCGCTGCAATCGGGCGGTGGATCCGCCCAGCGGGCAGCACTGGCAACCGCACAGAGATCCCGAGCCAGGGCCGAATGTCCGCGTCGTCGTCCTCTGCGGGGACGAGCCGGGATTCCTGCGGATGGTGCGCGTGCCCGGTGGCTGGCATCGCCAGGGCGCTGCCACCAGTTACTCCGACCGCACCCCGCCGGTCCCCTGGTCCGATACGGGTCAGTGTTGGGCCGGGGTTCAGCACTCGGTACTCGACGCGTCCCGGGTCGCCGAATCGACAGGGCGGCGAGCCGACGCTGACGATCGATCGCTGGTCGGGGTGAGGTTGACGTGAGAAAGGCCGGCACACAGCAGACCGGCGAGTCCGTACCCCATGCGCGACTGTTTCAGGACGCGCCCGCCTCAGCCGCGGCCCGGATGTCGCCGAGCCGCATGCAGCGCGAACGGCGGCGGCGACGTCTCAGCGCCCGGTTCGAGCGGCTGACCTGGCGGGAGTACATCGCGTACTGGCAGGCGCGGCGGTGGCTACGCTTGAGCCGGAGGGTCACGGATCCGACCTGAGGCCATCCGCCGCTCGCCGTCAGAACGTGGTGAAGGTCCGTGCTCGCACGGCGTCATCGCCCATCTCTACACACCGCTCGTACTCCGCGCGTCGGGTGGCAAGGATGCAGCGGGTGAGCAGGTCGCCGAGGCCGCCGACGAGTACCGCATCGGCCTCCAACCGGGCGAGCGCCTCTCGCTGGTTCACCGGCAGCGGACGGATCCCACACCGGCCGGCCTGCTCGGGTGTCAAGGACACTGGGTCGAACGCGGCCGGCTCGGGCAGGTCCAGCCCTCGGGTCACCCCGTCCAGGCCGGCGAGGATGAGCCCGCCCAGCGCGAGGTATGGGTTGCTGCTGGCGTCGCAGGCCTTGAGCTCGGCGTTGGCACTGTCGCGCTCGCGCCCGCGGAACGGGGACGCGATGCGCAGCGTGGTCTCCCGGTTGTCATACCCCCACGACACCGTCGACCCGGCCCAGGCGCTGGGCCGCAGCCGGTCGTAGGACAGGTAGGACGGGCAGGTCAGGGCGACGAGCGCAGGCAGGTGGTCGAGCACCCCGGCCAGGAACGCCCGAGCCTGCTTCGACAACGCGAACGGGTCGGCCGGGTCAGGCATCAGGTTCGTGGTGCCGTCGACGTCCCAGAGACTGAAATGCAGGTGCGCGCCGCTACCGATCGCATCGGACCACGGCCGGGGCGCGAACGACGCGAGCAGGCCGTGGCGGCACTCGGTGATCCCGCGCACGGTATCGCGCAGCCGCAGTTGGTTGTCCGCGGCTGCGAGCGCGTCGGCGTAGCGGATCGAGATCTCCTGCTGGCCCGGCCCGTACTCGTTGATCGCCTGCTCGACGACGAGCCCCTGCGCGACGAGCGCGTCGACGATGTCGAGCATCACCGGTGCGGCCCGGTCCAGCCCGGCCGAAGAGTACACCGGGCCGTCGCCCCAGGGCCGCGGGCCGTCGGGCGTGGGTTGCGCGAGGTAAAACTCGTTCTCGAACGCGGCACGCATCCGCAGCCCGGCCTCGGCCGCGGTCGTCACCGCCGCGCGCAGGAAGGCGCGCGGGCAACAGCCCCAGTCCCGCCCGTCGTGGCCGACCTGATCACACAGCACGCTCCCCACCCCGTCCAGCCAGGGCAGCCGCAGGTAGGTGTCCCGGGCAGCGACGATACGGATCTCGCCGACCGGTTCCAGGTCGGTGACCGGGATCAGATCGTCCAGCACGTTAAGGGCGTTCTGCGCTCGGGTCAGACCGAGCCCGGAGGTGAGCGCATCCGTGAGGCGCGCAGCGTGCACCTGCTTGCCGCGGATCACCCCGCTCGGGTCGCAGTAGAGGAACCGCACCAGCCGCACCCCGTCCGCGGCAACCACCTGGTCCAGCATGCTCACTCCCCCAACCCGTACACCCGCCGGGCATTGCCCGCGCCTACCAGCCCGGCGACGCGCACCGCGTCGGCCTTCGACCACTCGCCCGACTCGACCCACTCGCCCAGCACGTCGATGATGGCCCGGCGCCACAGCGTCGCGCCAAGGAAATGCAGCTCCGGTGGACCCCACGCGTCGGAGGAGAAGAGCAACTTACCGAACGGGGTCACCTCCAGCGACTCCGCGACGATCGCCCGGCTGCGGGTCCCGGTGTAGTTCACCGCCAGCCCGACGTCCACGTGGACGTGCGGGAACACGGCGGCCAGGTATCCCGCGGTGCGCTGGTACGGGTAGCAGTGCAGCAACATCACCGGCACCTGTACGCGTCGCAGGAAGTCGGTCATCAACGAAGGGTCGCAGCGGTGCAGGGTCAGGTCGGGGTCGCCGTAGCCGACGTGGAACTGGAGCGGAAGCCCCCGCTCCACGCCCACCCAGAGCAGGTGCCGCAGCAGTACCGGATCGGTCAACCGCCCACCGTCGCGCAACCATCGCCCCGCTGCCCGGCCCACCTCGGCCGGGCTCGGTGGCTCGGGATCGAAGTCGAGGCCGAACCGGTAGGCGATCACCGACTTCAGCCCGACGGCGCAGCGGGCGCGCTCGTCTAGCGCCGTGGCGAACGCGTCGGCGAACCTGGCCGCGTCGGGCCCGCGGCCCACCACCTCCTCGGCAACAGACTCCAGGCGCACGACCTCGGCGGCCCGCGCGCCCGCGACCCGCGCCATCTGCGACGGTCCGAGGATCTCCGCCGCCTGGTACCCGGTCTCGACGAGGAACCACCCAATCCCGCTCGCGGCAAGAAACCTCCGGGTGACCTCCGCGGCGCCGAGCTCGTGGCGCCGCGCAAGGTAGGTGTCGACGTCGACGTGCGGGGGCAGGTCGAGCACCGGCGCACACCAGCGACGGACGGCGAACCCGAGCTGGGAGTCCAGATGCGACGTCCCGGATGGTGCCGGCCACGCGGACTCGGTGAGGCCGGCCTCGAAGCCGATGCGGTCGAGATCGGCTGTCGAGGCGCCGTGGACGTGGTGATCGACGAGACGCAGAGCCTCGACAGCCGACCCGAGCGCATGCGCCGCCGAACCGACCACGTGGTGATCCCTTCTTCTCACACAGGCAACTTCACACAGACAACCAGGCCCACCCCGACCCACATCTGGCCAGTCGCACACACCTTTCGGCGTCACACCTACGCTGCGACGGGCGTTCTGTTTGTAACCGTGAGGCGTCACAGCTCATACCTCGGATCGTCACAGCTCGGGACGTCGCTCTGACCCTAGTGGGGTCGATCGTGAGGTGGGGCGGCGTCCGGTGATCGACGTCAACGCGCGGCCGAGTCAGGCCGTGAACGGCGAGACGATCGAGTTCGAAGACCAGATCGAGCTGTGTGCGGAGGTGGTTCTCGCACGGCGCTGATGTTCTCCCGGAAGATCATGGAGGGTGAGCGGCTGGTTGATGCGGCCCAGAACGGCGTGCGGGTGTGGGCGCTGGCGGGCGAGTATCGCTTGGCCACGGCTGATGGCCGCGCGGCGTTTCGGTAGGCGATGGTGAAAGCTGCGGGCGAGTCGGATAAGACGAGTGAGTGGGTGAGGCAGGGGAAGAGGCGCCGGGTCCGGCGGATCAGGCGGTGGCGCGTGCGGTGGTGGCCCGGTTGAGTGATCCGGCGCATGCGGAGCGGATCGCGGCGCACCTTGCGCGGGTGGTGGAGCAGCGGAGCCTGATCGAGGCCGAGATCGCGCGGTGGGAATAGGAAGCGGATTCGTTTGGCGGCGGAGGTAGTCTGCTGCTTGTGACCCATCAGCACGAAGATCGCCCCCCGCGCGTACTGGTCATCGTGGCGCATCCCGACGACGCGGACTTCTGGGCCGGTGGGACCGTGGCTACGTGGACTTCTGCGGGTGTCGACGTCACGTACCTGGTGTTGACTGATGGTGATTCCGGTGGTTTCGACCCAAGTGTCGACCGCAAGGAACTTTCACTTATGCGTCGGACTGAGCAGCGACGCGCCGCTCATATTCTCGGAGTTTCAGAGGTTCGGTTCTCCGGTCGTTGCGAAGGTGAACTTTCTGCTAATGATGTAACGCTACGTCGAGAGGTAGTGAGAGTCATCCGAACGGTGCGACCGAACCGAGTGGTAACCTGGAGCCCCGAATGGAACTGGAGTCGATTTAGAACGAGCTGCCATATCGATCATCGCTCCACGGGAGAACTCGCCCTTGCCTCGGTCTACCCTGACGCTGAGAACAGTTCTGCTCATAAAGAGCTATTTAACCTCGAGAAACTGGCACCATGGACTGTCAATGACATTTGGATGCTAAATAGTCCTAAGCCAAACTGCTACGTTGATGTAACCGAAATGTTTGACCGCAAGATTGAAGCTCTGCGTGCCCACGAGAGCCAGATCGCTGGTCGAGACAAGCTCGCGGATGAAATGCGGGAGCGCATTGCTCTGAATACTGTCGCTGCAGGTCTTGCGTCGGATCGCCTTGCCGAGGCCTTCCAGGTTATCCGTAACGACTAGCCGACCCTCCGAGCAGCCAACAACTCTCTTGCGGCGGTGGAAAAGCTCAGCACGGCACTTGATCTACTGGGATCGACTGATCGGGCCAAGGTGCGTATGTCCTCCAGAACCTGTCTGGAGTGCAGCTTCCAGGCAGACTGTACTATCTCGGTACCGATAGCGGCCGCGTGTACTATTTCTCCGGATTGGACTAGCGCACTGGCTAGGATCGAACTCCGTTGTAGTCGTGTTCGACTATGCTCCCATCTGCATTCCTTAACAGCCGCGAGGGCGAGCTGCTGCGCACGTTTTCCCTTGTTCAGGTCCCGGTATGCACGAGCAGCATGGCCGTCCAGGCCGCCTTTGTCGAAGTCGAGCCATGCCGGGCGCCCCTCACCAGATTCAGCAGAATTTAGCGTCCGCTGAGCTCTGAATAGTGCTTCTTCGCATGCCCTGAAGTCGCCACTTGCAGCAAGAGCGCAGGCTTCCATTGAGGCGAACATCGCCGTTGCCGTTGGGGGCACTGTCCGTTGAGTTCCGACGCTCGCTGCCTGCGCTAGATCGATCGCCTCTCGCACTCTTCCCAAATGTAGGCTCTGATGGCTTAGCGCCACTAGTACGCGGCTTCCGAACAATCGGTTGGCGGCGGCGTGCGAGAGTCGGAGAGATGTCAGCATGTACCTGCGTGCCTCTGGCTGCCTGCCCGAGTCGTAAGCCATCCATCCGAGGTCTAGCATGATCTGAGAAACGACATCAACAAGCTGCTGGCCGACGGTCTCACTGTAATACCCGTTCAGGAGGTCGGGAATCTCCTGGCGAACGTACGCCAAGGCCATGGGGAAGCCAGCGCCGCCGCCCAGGGAATTATCAATTCCTTTCAGATGGAAACCGTCATTTCTCAGTCTCTCTATGTCGACCGCACCGATTCGTCGCCATCCCTTCTGGCGTGACAGATTGCCGTCGGCGCGGCCAGCAGCCATCTCAGGGTGGGTTTTTCGGAAGTGGGGACAGAGGGAGAGAGCCCACGGCTCTCACTCCATAGTTCAATAACATTAAGGAGCGCTTCGCCCGGCGTGTCCGCCCATGAACTGATCGAGTCATTACCGCTTAGTGTACTGTTAGCCAACACTTGGGCTCTCAGGCGCTCGTGCCTATCGTGCTCCTGCTGTCGACGGCACTCGTCGGCAATCAAGACGTAGTCGTTGTACGCCGTTAACAGAACGCCGTTGGCTCCAAGTAGATCATCGGCCGCGATCCAAAATGCGCTAGGGGCATCTTGATGCCCAGCCTCGATATGGCTAATGGTGGATCGGTCATAATCAGTGTGGCTGGCCAGATGGGCTTGTAGCGTGCCGGCCGCTTTCCGCACTGCGCGGAGCTGCATGCCGAGAGCGTGCCGCGCAGCTTCAGGACTAGGCCTGCCCTCCGTCACCTTGCCTCACCTTCCCACGAGCCGTGCTTGGACTCAACTGGTCAGAGCGCCACCGGGTATGATCATGATGGAATCCGACCCGTGGAGCGATGTACGTGGCAAGTGGGAATGAAGTGATCGACGATGAGCGTGACGCAATCATGATTGGAG
>JBOHEO010000049.1:0-28432 GCA_050701055.1 Pseudonocardia sp.
AACCTGACCCGCACGCTGCGCGAGTACGCCACCGCCGGCTACATGGTCGCCGGGCTCGACGCGGAGGGCTCGGTGTCACTCGACGACTTTGAGCTCGCCGCCGAGCCGTTGGTGCTGGTCATCGGTTCGGAGGGTAAGGGCTTGTCCCGTCTGGTCAAGCAGACCTGCGACGTGACGGTGTCCATCCCGATGGCGGGCCCGGTGGAGTCACTCAATGCCTCGGTGGCCGCCGGTGTGGTCCTCGCCGAGGTAGCTCGCCGCCGTCGGCTGCGCTGACGCCCCGTACGTTGCCTGCGCTGGTCGGGGCCGCCCCCTGCGCGCCCCGCGTCGCTCGCAACGAACGGCACTTTCGTCCGTACCTAACGTACGAAGGTGCCGTTCGTTCGCACTTCAGGCGCGGGGGCGGAGACGGGGGATTGCCCGGCAGCTGACGTACAGCAGGAATGCGATCGTGGCGACGTAGCCGGAGACCGGTAGGCCGGGAGCCAGCGACAGCACCGTGCCGCCGAGCAGCGCGACCTCGGCGAACAGCACGGCGAGCACGGTGGCCGTCAGCGGGTTCGCCGTGACCCGGGCGGCCGCCGCCCCCGGCGCGATCATCACCGACAGCACGAGGATCGCCCCGACGATCGGCACCGCGAGTGCGGTGGTGAGTCCGATCATCACCGCGAACACCAGCGACAGGAAGCGCACCGGGACGCCGCGGGCCAGCGCCACGTCCGGATCGGTGCTCGCGAACAGCAGTGGCCGGTAGAGGACCACAAGGACCCCGACCACCAGCACCGCGACGACGCCGAGCACCACGAGGTTGGTGGAGTCCACCGACACGATCGAGCCGGTGAGCAGCCCGAACTTGTTCGATGCCCGGCCGCTGTAGAGCGCCAGCAACAACACCCCGAGACCGAGCCCGAACGCGAGCACCACCCCGATCACGGAGTCGCGCTCGCGTTGGCGCAGCCCGAGCAGCCCGAAGATGAGCCCGGCGACGACGGCGCCCACCACCGCGCCGATCCCCACCCCGATGCCGATCAGCAGCGCCGCGGCACCGCCGGTGAAGGCGAGCTCGGCCGTACCGTGCACGGCGAACGACATTCCGCGGGCCACGATCAGCGGGGCCAGCGCGCCCGCGATCAGCCCGAGCACCGCGCAGGCGACGAGTGCGCTCTGCACGAACGGCAGCGCCAGCAGCTCCCCGGTGCCGTGGAGGGTGAAGAGCCGCTCGAACAACCCCGTCATGGGTCGACCTCGCAGTGGCTGTGCGCGTCGGCCCCGACGACCACCAGCCGATCCCGCACCCTCAGGACATCGACCTCGGTCCGGTACAGCTCGGAGAGCACCTCGGAGGTCATCACCTGCTCGGTCGGCCCGATCCGGAACCGGCCGTCGACGAGGTACAGGATCCGGTCCACGAGCGCCAGCACGGGGTTGATCTCGTGGGTCACGAACATCACCGCGGTGCCTGCGGCGCGCCGACGCTCGTCGATCAGCCGGGTGACCGTGCGCTGGTGGGCGAGGTCGAGCGACAGCAACGGCTCATCGCAGAGCAGCACGTCGGGATCGCCGACCAGGGCCTGAGCCACCCGCAACCGCTGCTGTTCCCCACCGGACAGCCGCCCGACCGGTGCGTCCGCGTAGGCAGTGCCGTCGACCGCGGCGAGCGCGGCGTTCACTCGGGCCCGACGGCGGTGCCGTCCGCGCAGCCCCAACCCGAGCCGGTGCCCGTCGAGGCCGAGCCCGACCAGGTCACGCCCACGTAGTGGCAGGTCGGGATCGAGGGCCTTCTGCTGCGGCACGTACCCGATGCTCGGGTTGCCCCGCCGCGGTGGGCGCCCGCCGATGTGGACCACGCCCGCCGAAAGGGGCAGCAGGCCGAGCAGCACCCGGACCAGGGTCGTCTTGCCCGAACCGTTCGGCCCCAGTACCGCGACGAACTCACCCGGAGCGACCTCGAGGTCGAGGCCGCTCCACAGCGTGCGCTCGCCGAAGCTGAAGGCGGCGCGGCGCAGTGCGAGCGCGGGGTGAGCGCCGTCACGCTGCCACGGCATACGCGGGGACGTGATGGGTATCGCCATGCCGGATCAGGCTCGCTGCACGGCGTCGGCCAGCGCGTCGATCTGGGTACTCATCCAGCCCGGGTACTCGATCTGGCCCGCAGGCAGGGTCTCCGTCATCTCGACGACGGGCATGCCGGCGGCCTCGGCGGCTTGTCGGACCTGGTCGGTGGTGGGGGTCTGGGTCTGCCCGTTGAGGATCAGGGCCCGCACCGGGTCGCCCGCGAACAGGGCGAGGGTCTCCTGTAGCACGGCCGCGGGTGGGTCGGTGTCCTCCTCGATCGCCTCGGCGAACTCGTCCGGAGTGGCGTTCACCAGGCCGGCGGTCTCGATGAGATAGCCGGGTACGGGCTCGGTGACGGCCACCCGGGTGCCGGGAGTGGCCGCGCCGATCGCCTCGGCCTTCTCGATCAGACCGTCGACCTGCTCGTTGAGCTGCATGGCGTTGGCGGTGTATTCGGTCGCGTGGGCCGGGTCGGCGGTACCGAGGTCGGCGGCGAGCTGGGTGGCGACCTTCTGTGTGGTCGGCAGGCTGTACCAGAAGTGCTCGTTGAACTCACCCTCCGCTCCGGTGGGCTTGAGACCGGACAGCTCGGAGACGTCGATGACGGTGCGCCGGCCATCCGCCGACTCGGTGAGCTGCGACATCCAGTCGTCGTACCCACCCCCGTTGAACACCACGATCGTGGCGTCGGCGATCATCGTGGCGTCGGTCGGGGTGCTCTCGTAGGAGTGTGGATCGGCGGCCGGATCGGTGATCAGGGAGGTGACCTCGACCCGGTCGCCGCCGACCGCCGCCGCGATGGCGCCGTAGACGTTCGTCGAGGCGACTACCGTCGGCCCTGGTTGGAGGGCATCTGTGGGGCCGCCGGGTGAGCCACAGGCGGCCAGGACGAGTGCGGTCGCGGCAGCGACCGAGCCGAGAAACGGGCGGTGCGGCAGCATTGACGGAACTCTCCAAAGACTTTGATAACCGTTGTCGATTCACTCTAGCGTGGATGTGTCAACTACGGAACACGCACTGTTCGCGACGACTCTGAACCGTTACGGTTTCCCGATGGTCCGACTTCCGAACATCCGCAGGCCGGCCACCCTGGCCTCGCTGGCCGCGGAGCTCGGTGTCTCCCGCACGACCGTCTCCAACGCCTACAACCGTCCCGATCAGCTCTCCGCGCCGCTGCGCGCCCGCGTGTTCGAAGCCGCCCGCAGGCTGGGCTACCCGGGACCCGACCCGGTCGCCCGGTCGCTGCGCACCCGGCGAGCCGGCGCTGTCGGGCTGCTGCTCACCGAGGCGCTGTCCTACGCCTTCCGCGACCCGGCCGCCACCGGATTCTTGGAAGGCCTGGCCCTGGCCTGCGAGCGCGCCGGCCAGGGTCTGCTCCTCGTGCCGGTCAGCCCCGAGCAGGCCGACGTCACGGCCGTGTACCAGGCCGGGGTGGACGGCTTCGTCGTCTACTCGGTGCGCGAGGACGACCCGCACTTCATGGCCGTGCTGGAGCGGCCGGTGCCGATCGTCGTCTGTGACCAGCCCACCTGCGTGGAGGGTGTGGACCGGGTCGGGGTCGACGACCACGCGGCGATGCTCGGACTGGCCCGCTACCTCACGGGGCTCGGCCACCGCCGGATCGGGGTCCTCTGCATGCGCCTGGGTGTCACGCGCCACGACGGTCCGGCCGGTCTGGCGCGCCAGACCGGCACCACCTACCCGGTGCAGC
The DNA here is from genome assembly GCA_050701055.1 of Pseudonocardia sp. GTDB lineage: Bacteria > Actinomycetota > Actinomycetes > Mycobacteriales > Pseudonocardiaceae > Pseudonocardia. The sequence continues at coordinate 3,767 of JBOHEO010000049.1, forward strand.
GCGACCGGCTGGCCGGGCTACGTGACGGGCTCGCCGAGGCCGGCGTGGACTGGGTGGACGTCCCGGTCGTCGAGCGTTTCGTGCACAGCGTGAACGCCGGGCAGGCCGCCACGGCCGAGCTCCTGGCTGCGCACGCCGGACTCACCGCCGTCGTGTGCACCTCCGACATCCTCGCGTTGGGGGCGTTGCGCCATGCCGCCGAGCGCGGGCTGACGGTGCCCGAGTACTTGACGGTCACCGGCTTCGACGGGATACCCGAAGCCGAGCGAGCCGGGCTCACCACGATCCGCCAGCCCATGCGGGAGAAGGGCCTGATGGCCGGCGAGCTCCTGCTCAATCGCGGCGAGCGCAACCGCCCGAGGCAACTCGTGCTGCCGACGGAACTGGTGCTGGGCACGACGAGCAGCGAGCCCCGGCTGGCCCAGGGCTTCTTCTCGGGCTGGTAGAGCCACCGCGCCGCCAGGTTGCGGCGCCTTTGGCCGATCAGGGGTTGCGGCGCGGTGGGCGATCGGGGTTGGGGCACGGTGGGCGGCGGATCGTTCCAAGACGGTGATCTTCTTCCCGCGTTGACGGTGCTCACCGCCGGGTTTCGTACAGTTCCTTCAGCAGCTCGGCCACGTCTTCCGGGGTGGCCACTCGATGGGTTGCGGCCGTCGCGCCGTCGCCGACCTTGATCCCGACGTCGCCGGGCCGGAGCCGGGCGAACGCGGTCTCGTCGGTGACGTCGTCGCCGACGAAGAGCACCGCGTCGACGTCGAGTTGCTCGCGCAGCACGTCCAGTGCCGCGCCCTTGCTCACCTGGACGACAGCCAGGTCGAGGACGGCCTTGCCGGCCGTCGCATCGACCCCCGGCCAGCTGCCGGGGCCGGCTCGCACCGCGTCGAGCACCCGGGCGCCGGCTCCTGGCTCGGCGTTGCGGACGTGCACCGCCATTCCGGCCGGTTTGTCCTCCAGCAACACCCCGGCGACATCGTCCACCAGGCCCGCCAACTCCGTGCTGAGCTCGTTCTTCAGGGTGCGTTGCCGATCGTTCAGCCCCGCCCCGCCGTCGTCGAACTCCCCGCCGTGGCTGCCGACCAGCCGGATCGGGTGCCCGAATCCGGACACCGCGGCCAGATCGGCCAGTCCCCGCCCGGAGATCAGGGCGACGGTGGTGTGCGGCACGGCGGCCAGCGCCGTGATGGCCGTGATCGCCGCCGGCAGCGGTCGCGCGGCCGAGGGCACCTCGACGATGGGCGCGAGCACGCCGTCGAAGTCGAGTGCAACGAGCAGCCTCGGCACCCGGACGAGCGAGCGAACCGCGCGGCCGAGCGCGGGCTCAGCCACCGGCGGCCGCCGGCTCCTCGACGGGTGCGTCCTGCGGCGGAGGCAGACCGAGAGCGTCGAGAAACGAGCGGGCCCAGCGGTCCACGTCGTGGCGCATGACCTGCCGGCGCAGCGCCCCCATCCGCCGCCGACCCTCGGCCGGGGAGATCGTCAGCGCCGCGTGCAGGGCATTCTTGACCCCGTCGGTGTCGTGCGGGTTCACCAGCAATGCCTCCTTGAGCTCGAGCGCGGCACCGGCGAACTCCGAGAGCACGAGCACCCCGCCCAGGTCGTGCCGGCAAGCGACGTATTCCTTGGCGACGAGGTTCATCCCGTCACGCAGCGGCGTGACCAGCATGACGTCCGCGGCGAGGAAGAACGCGGTCAGCTCGTTGCGGGGCAGCGACTGGTGCAGGTAGTGCACCGCAGGGCGGCCGACCCGAGCGTACTCGCCGTTGATCCGCCCGACGGACTGTTCGATGCCGTTGCGCATCTTCTGGTAGTGCTCGACCCGCTCCCGGCTCGGTGTGGCGAGCTGGATCATGACGGTGTCCTCGGCGTTGGCGCGGCCATCGGCCAGCAGCTCCTCGAACGCGCGCAGTCGCACGTTGATGCCCTTGGTGTAGTCGAGCCGGTCGACGCCGAGGATGACGCGATGCGGGTTGCCGAGATCGATGCGGATCTGCTTGGCCCGTTCCTGCACCTCCGGGGTGTGGGCGAGCCGGTCGAGCGCCGCGGAGTCGATGGAGATCGGGAACGCGCCCAACCGCACGGTGCAGCCGCCGATGACTACCTCGTTGCGGGAACCGCCGGCAACCGCCCCTGCCAGGCGCATGGCCAGCCACCGGAAGTTGCGGGCGCCCCCGGGAGTGTGGAAGCCGACGAGATCGGCGCCCAGCAGGCCTTCGACGATCTCCTTGCGCCACGGCAGCTGCATGAACAGTTCGTTGGGCGGGACGGGGATGTGCAGAAAGAAGCCGATCCGCAGATCGGGGCGCAGCACGCGGAGTGCGGCGGGGAGCAGCTGGAGCTGGTAGTCCTGGATCCAGACCGTCGCGCCCGGCGCAGCCACCTCGGCGACGGTCTCGGCGAAGCGCTGGTTGACCCGCACGTAGGCCTGCCACCAGTGGCGGTGGTAGGCCGGGGTCGCGATGACGTCGTGGTAGAGCGGCCACAGAGTGCCGTTGGAGAAACCCTCGTAGTACTCCGCGATCTCCTGGGCGCTCAGCCGCACCGGGTGCAGCTGCAGCCCGTCCTCCACGAGCGGCTCGACGTCGACATCGGCCAGCCCCGGCCATCCGACCCAGGCGCCCTCGCGGCTGCGCAGCATCGGCTCCAGCGCCGTGACCAGCCCGCCGGGGCTGCGCTTCCAGCGCTGGGTGCCGTCGGGAAGCTTCTCCAGGTCGACCGGGAGCCGGTTGGCCACCACCACGAATTCGGCCGCACCCAGCTCGACGTCGTGATCGACTGCCTGCTGATCGGCCATCTGCTCGGTACCGCTGGCGGCCAAGGATCCTCCTCGCGCGGCCACGGGCCCGGCCCGTGGATCCGCCACGAGAGCCTACTGCCGCTCGGCGTTCGGCGCGGGGTCTGCGACACCGGTGGGTCGGGTCGGTCGGGCTAGGATCGAGGGTGCCGGCCGGTGTAGCTCAGTGGTAGAGCAACCGCCTTGTAAGCGGTAGGTCGTCGGTTCGAACCCGACCCCCGGCTCCAGCTCTGAACAGCACTTATGTGCTCAGTGCCCGCTCCGGAGCGCTCCGCGTGCCACGGGATGTGCCGCAAGACGCGGTATCCTTCGCGGCATGGCGGGGCGTCCAGCGGCCGACAAGGCCCGCGCGCGGGGCAACATCGGCACGCTGCGTAGCGGCGCCCTGCGGGTGCGCGTGTACGCCGGCGTCGACCCGGTGACGAAGAAGCGCCACGACCTGGTTGAGGTCGTCCCGCCCGGCCCGAACGCCCGCCGCCAGGCGGAGAAGATCCTCGACCGGTTCCTCCACGAGATCGCCGAGAAGCGCAACCCGCGCACGTCCGCGACGGTCGATCAGCTCCTCACGCGCTACCTCGACCAGTTCGACGGGCGCCCCCAACACCCTGACCAACTACCGCGGCTACATGCGCAACCACGTCTCCCCGCTGATCGGGAGCGTGAAGGTCGGTGCCCTCGACGCCGAGGTGCTGGACTCGTTCTATGCCGAGCTCCGCCGCTGCCGGCAGCACTGCTCCGGCAAGCGCGGCACCCAGCACTGGACGCGCCAGGCGCACGAATGCGACCAGCGCTGCACCCGCCCCCACGTCTGCCGCCCACTCGGCGCCTCCGTCGTGCGCCACATCCACTTCCTGCTCTCCGGCGCGTTCGAGCGGGCCGTCCGCTGGCGGTGGGTCGGCGTGAACCCGGTCAGCCTCGCCACTCCCCCGGCCGCACCCAAGCCGAACCCGCAGCCGCCGTCCCCGCGCGAGGCGGCTCGGATCGTCGAGGAGTCGTGGAAGGACCCGGACTGGGGCGCGCTCGTCTGGACGGCGATGACGACGGGCGCCCGCCGCGGCGAGCTATGCGCGATCCGCCTGCACTCGGTCGACCTGGACGAGGGCCGCGAGACGTTGTGGCTGTGCCGCGCGATCCGTAAGGAGCACGGCCGGCTCGTCGAAGCGGAGCTGAAGACCCACCAGCAACGCCGCGTCGCCCTCGACGCCGAGACCAGCGCCATCCTCCGCGAGCACATCGATCGAGCCCGTTCCCGGGCCGCGTCGATCGGGCTCGACTTACCCGGGCCGGTGGGTCGACGCGCACGAGTTCGTCGTCGCCCAGTTCTTCCAGCACGACTCCCGCGAGCGCGACCCCCAGTGGCACATCCACAACGCGATCCTCAACCGCGTCCTGTGCTCCGACGGCGTGTGGCGCGCGATCGACGGCCGCGCGATCGACGAGCACAAGGCCGCGGCCGGCGCGATCGCCGAGCGCGTGATGGAGGCCCACCTGGCGCAGTCCCTCGGCGTGCGGGTCGAGACCCGCCCGGATGGCAAGGCACGCGAGGTCGTCGGCGTCGACCGCGACCTGATGGACCGCTACTCGTCGCGCCGCGCGCAGATCGGACCGAAGGCCGCCGAGCTGATCCGCCAGTTCACCGCCGCCCAGGGCCGCGAGCCGTCGCCGTACGAGCGGGTTGTCATCCACGAGCAGGCCGCGCTCGTCACGCGCAAGGCCAAGTCGCACGAGGGCGAGACCCGCACCGAGCAGTTCGTGTGGTGGGAGGACATGGCCTGCGAGCGCGTGACCGGCGGACTCGCGACGCTCGCCGAGTAGCTGGTCGCCCGCGCCCAGGACCTGGGCGAGGTCGCCGAGTTCTCCCCGCGGGACGTAATCGAGTGCGCGGTCGCCGAGATCTCGCAGACCCGCGCGCACTACTCGCGGTCGGACATGCTGATGGCCGTCTCGAAGGCGCTGCCCGGCCACCTCGGGGTGGCACCCGACGAGGTGGGCCCGCTGCTGCACGGGCTGACCGACGCCGCGCTCGATCTCGCGCAGCGCCTCACCCCCGTCGAGGACGCCGGCGCGCTCCCGGACGAGCTGCGACTCGCCAACGGCGAGTCGGTGTACGCCCGCCACGGCTCGACGCGCTACGCGACGCCCGGCCAGCTCGCCGCCGAGCGGTCGCTGATCGCCGCCGCCGTCGAGCGCGGAGCGCACCGCTTTGCCGCCGACCACGCCGACGGGGTGTGCGCGCGGTTCGCCGAGTCGGGCACGCCTCTGGGTCCCGACCAGGAGGCCGCGCTGCGCGGGGTACTGACGTCCGGCGCCCAGGTCGAGGTGCTGACGGCGGCGGCCGGCACCGGGAAGTCGTTCGTCGTCGGCGCGATCGCCGACACCTGGACCGCCGACGGCGAGCAACAGCGGCGGGTGTTCGGGCTCGCGCCCTACCAGATCGCCGCCGAGGTGCTGGCCGGCGAGGGCCTGCCAGCGAAGAACGTCCGCGCCTGGCTCGCGACCCAGGGCCGCATCGACCGGGCCCGGCCCGGCGAGCAGGCGACCGGCCCGAACGGCGACGATGAGGCGTGGCGGCTCCGCAGCGGCGACCTGGTGGTCGTCGACGAGGCCGGGACCGCGGAGACCGGCGATCTCGTCGCCATCCACACCCGGGTGCCAGCAGGCCGGCGCGAAACTCCTGCTCGTCGGCGACCCGCGGCAGCTGACCGCGATCGGTCCCGGCGGCGCGCTGGCCGACGTCGGCGAGCACGGCATCACCTACCAGCTCTCCGAGGTCCGCCGGTTCGCGAACGAGTGGGAGGGCCCGGCGTCGCTGCGCCTGCGCGACGGCGACCCCGGCGTGCTCGCCGAGTACGCCAAGCGCGGCCGGCTCGTCGACGGCGGCACCGCCGAGCAGGCGGAGGCCGCCGCGTCCCGGGCGTGGCTCGCCGACACGCTCGACGGCCGGGAGTCGCTGCTGATGGTCGCCACGAACGCCGCCGCGGCCCGCGTCGCCGCCGGCCTGCGCTCGGAGCTGGTCCGGCTCGGGCGGGTTCAGGAGGAGGGCGTGCCGCTCGGCGAGGCCGGGTCCCGCACCGAGTGGCGCGGGACGGTTGCCGGGGTCGGCGATCTGGTGCAGGCCCGCGCGCTGGCCTGGCACCTGCGCGGTTTCGAGGGCAACACCGCGGCCCCGATCACCCAGCGCACCTACCGCGTGCTCGACACCCGCGCCGACGGCGGGCTGACCGTCGCCCCGATCGTCGACCGCGACGGGCCCGACCGGAACGTCTGGGGCGAGCGCCTGGGCGAACCGATGCAGCTGCGGCAGCTACGTCCGCGAGCACGTCACGCTCGGCTATGCGTCGACGAAGGACTGCGCGCAGGGCCGCACCGTCGACACCGGCCACTCCGTGAACGGCCCCGGCACCGACGCCGCCGCGCTCTACATGCCCGCCACCCGCGGCCGGGAGTGCAACACGATCTACGTCATCACCCGCCATCTCGCCCCGGACGCCGAGACCGGCGAGACGTTCGCCGCCGCCGCGCGCACCCCCGAAGCCGTCCTCGCCGACGGCCTGGCGAACGTCCGGGAGGACCGCTCCGCGCACACCGAGCAGGCCCGCGCCGAGGACGAGGCCCGGTCGGTGATGACCCAGGTCGACCGCATGGCGGACCTGATCCGCGAGGTGAACGCCGGCCGCGTCGCCGGCACCCTCGACCGGCTCGCCACCGCCGGGCACCTCACCGCGCACCAGCGCGCGAAACTCGCCGCCGACGACGCGTTCGGGTCGCTGGAGCGGCTGCTGCGCACCGCCGAACTCGCCGGCCACGACCCCGACCGGGTCCTGCACGCCGCCATCGAGTCCCGCAGTCTGGCCGACGCCGAGTCCCCCGCCCAGGTGCTGCACCACCGCATCACGCACGCCCTGGCCGGCCGGCTCACCCCACATGTCCGCGGCGGTGCGGCCGACCTGATCCCGCACCACCACCTCCAGCACGACGACGTGCCCCCGGTCGACGCCAAGCGTGCGGCCCGACTGCACCAGCTGGCCGACGCCGCCGACACCCGCCGCCACGAGCTCGGCGCGCAAGCCGCCGCCGAGGCGCCCGCGTGGGCCGTCGACGCACTGGGCTCGGTCCCCGGTGCCGACGAGGTGATCGCCCGCCAGGACTGGGAGCAGCGCGCCGGCTGGGCCGCCGCCTACCGCGAACTCGTCGACCACACCGACGAGCACGACCCGCTCGGCAACGCCCCCGGCAAGGGCCGCGTCGAGCACGCCGTCCTGTTCCGCGCCGCGCACGAGGCTCTTGCCCTCGTCGACGCCGGAGCGGAGGAGGCCAACCTGACCGACGGCGCCCTGCGTTCCCGTGTGTGGGCCTACGAGCGCGAGCTGACGTGGGCGCCACGGTGGGTCGACGACGAACTCGCCGCCGCCCACCAGGCCCACGCCCGCGTCGGCCACGACGCGACCGTGTGGGCGACCCGGGCCGACGCCCCGACACCGACCCGGCCGACGCCCAACGGCTCCACACCGACGCCGCCGCGGCGCGCGACGAGGCCGCCGGGTTCGCCGAGCAGATCGCCCAGCTGGAGGCCATCGACGCGGCCCGAGCAGCCTGGTTCGCCCACACCGCCGTGACCCGCGACAACGCCGAGCGCTCGCGGGTCGAGCTGAAGGCCCGCGGGGTCGACCCGGACCGCCCTGACGACCGGACCACGGGCCCGGAGTGGCTCGCCCTGCACCGTGCCGAGCAGGCCGAACGCGAGCAGGACCAGCCCGTCACCGAACTCGACGTCGCAGAGCACCTTTCCGAGGAACGCCCCGCCGAGCTGGACGAGCCCGCCGAGACCGCCGTCCCCGACGTCCGCGAGGTCAGCACCCCCGACCCCACCGAGGCCGCCGACCCAACTGAGCGCCGCCGCGTGCGACCGGTGGACGAGACCACCCTCGCCGTCCAGCGCGCGCAGGAGTCGCTCGCCGAGATCGGCCAGCGCCAGGCCGCCGACACCGCCCGCGCCGAGGCCGACACCGCCGAGCGCGAGGCCATCGAGGCTGCGCGTCGAGCGGAGCTGAGCAGGTGGTCCGCCGACACTGCCGACGCTGACAGCAGCGGAGAGGAGAACGTCCTCGCCCGCGAGACATGACACGCCGCCGACCAGCGGGCCGTCCGCCGACCACGGACGGCCCGCTCAACGTTTGCGCCGTCAGCGAGCCGCCAACTCCGACGTCCAGTTGACGACGAACCCGGCCGCCTCCAGCTCCGCACGAGTCTCGGCGATGCCGCCGCGGCGCAGCTCCCGCCACACCGCCAGCAGCTCACGCACCGGCCCCGCCCACGTGCCGTGCGACCGGCCCCCACTCCGTCCAGACGCTCGCGCTGGCCGGGATCGGCAACGCCGAGTCGCACGACGCATCGGCCCGCATCCGGAACGGGTGCCACCGCACGACGTGCTCGGCGAGATCGGCGTCGAGCACCACGAGCCCGAGCGGGTACCGCCCGTCCCGCCACCCCGGAAGGTCCAGCGCCGAGCACAGGTCCGAGTACTCCCACACCACCACCAACCGCGTCGCGGGCACCACCGAGGGCAGCAGGCCGAGCGCCGCGACCGCGGACCCAGCATCGGCGCCGCGCCGGAACGGCCGCGTAGCCACGCTCCCGAGGCAGGGCTGCGGCAGGTGCTTGCACAGGACGTGCACCGTCGGCGGGCACACCCACCCGGCGGTCAGCGTCGTCTCCGCCAGCTCGACGCTGCCCGACTCCACAGCGTCGACCAGCCCGTCCAGCGCAGGGTCCACGAGACCCAGTGCGGACCCGAGGACCGACAGTTTCCGCACGTCGAGCCGGGCAAGTGCACTCAGGGGCTCCGCCCCCGAACCCCCGGCCCTCCCTCCGGTGGAGGGGGAAGAACGTGGCTCCACCGCTGACCGGTAGCCCTGAAGGGATGTCACACCGTCGGCGGGGCCGCAAGGCAGGAGCACGCCGGCACCGGTGGGGACGAGGCGAAGTGCATGCCCCGTCCCCACCGCCCCCGACGCGCCTTGCAGCCCCGCCGACGGCGCGGCCTTGCTACGCACGCCCGATCGACGGTGGAGCCACTGCGTTCACTGCTGGTCGTGGTCGTCGAGGAAGCGCCTCCACCAAGACGGCCGTTTCGTTAGCTCAGGGGCCGGCCGCAGACGCGGTCGATCATGCTCGATACCTGACGTCGTTGCATCGATACTGCTGAGAGCGCGGCGGATCGCAAGAACGGATGCGGCGATCCACGAACCGTCGTATTCCCGGTCGCCGTCGATTGCCGCGCTGATCTTCTCGGCGAGGGGGCGCGTGAGGTCGTTGCGCTCACAAAGATCGAAGAGCGCGCGATGCGCCAAAGAGTCGTCGTCAGGGTGGTCGAGTCGAGCCAGCACCACGTTCGTAAGCCGTTCGAGCACGCTCGGCTCGAGGTCTTCATTGTTGGCAAGGCCATCCCAAGCAGTCGGCACCTCGAGTGCGGCCATCTGCACCTCATACCCCCCGCTCTTCGCGACCGCGTAGCGCACCTCGGACGACGGGTCCTCACGTAGCGCTGCGATCTGGTCAGCGACCGGCATCCGGACCAGCGCCTGAGCCCGCACTGTGTCGTACACGCTCAGACCGAGCTCAGCTCTCCTGGACGGATTGGTTGACTCGTTCGCTTCGGAGTAGAGCTGCCCAACCTGCTGAGGATAGGAGGTCAGCACCGCCCGGTGAATGATCCACGCAGCCTCGGTGACTTCACGGCACCACAGCCGGGCCACTATCACGCCTGGGCCGACGCGACCTCGCCCTGCGAGGATCTCCAGCGCGGGCCGGTCCTCCGGATCGAAGAACATCAGGACGTACTGAGCGAGGTCGACCAAGCGATCGCGATCCGCCCCGTCCATCGCAGCCTGGAGATGCGCAGCGATTTTCCCTGCCGGGTAGAGATCTCGGAAGTCAAGGTGGGCACTGAACTGCTCCCAGAATCTGTTGTCCCGCGCCGAGTCCATCGAGTAAATGGGTAGGACCTTCAGCAGGTTGATCAAACGCTCGCCAGCAGGTGCAAGTTCTGCATCGTCGGCTAGCGGACTCGGATCAAGCAGGTCCTCCGGTCGAAGATCATCGAGTTCGAGGGCGTCACGTAGCTTCGTCAGCGTGTCCAGGCGAGGCCGGGCGGACTTGCCCGACTCAAGCTGAGACAACGTCTCTTGAGCGATGCCGGCACGACGCGCCAGGTCACGTTGCGTGAGATCCGCGGTCTCGCGGAGATGCTAAAAGGTAGTCATCACTGGTCTTTATGCACGATGAACGGCTTTTAGAGCTTGATGAACGGGTTCTTCATTGAGATCGTCGCTGAGAGCGCCCGGTGGAGATCCAAGGCCGGCGGGCGATGGCGGCCGACCGGGTAGCGCACACCAACCGAGGGCTGACGTAGCGGTCGCGACTGCGTCGGCTCGGCGAACCGTCGCGGAACGGCGATACTTCACGCCTACGGCAGGAGGTGGAACGCCTTGATGTGCCGCGGCCGGACCGCGGCGAAGTGGCGCCGATCGGTCGTGAGGATCGTGGTGATGGAGCGTCGTTCGGCGATCGCGATGACGCTGGCGTCCGACCCACCGAGCGGGAAGTCCTCGTACTGCTGCACGAGCTGGGCCATGCGCTTGAAGTCGTCCTCGACGAGATCGGCGACGACGAGGTCGCGCGAGGCGAACGACCGGAGGAAGGCAGCCTCGGCCGCCGCACCGAAGCGGTAGCGACCGATCATGTAGCAGACCTCGGCCACGATGGTCGCCGGCACGAGGAGAGGACCCGGGAGGGTCTCCAGCAGGCGTGAGCACTCGTCGTGCCAGACATCGGTGTCGTCGAAGCCGGCGATGAGCGGGCCGGCGTCGACGAGGATCTCAGTCAGCGCGCCGGCCCATCCCGTCGCGGATGTCGTCCTTGGCCCGCTCGCTCAGGGTGTGCTCGCCGGTGCTTACGCTGCCGAGCCACCCCAGCCGCCGTCGGCGTGGCGCGGCCTCTCGTTCACCGTCGATCACTTCGAAGCGGACCCGGTCACCCGCGTGCAGAGGCACGCCGAGGCGTTCGGCAACCTCAGCCAACTCCGGCGCCACGACGAACTCGTGTGCGCCGTCCGCAGCGGACACGCTCATGGTCGCCACCTCCCTCGTAGGGCCATCATCGCACCAAGAGCGTCGCTGGCGGGGTCGCCGCAGGCGTAGACACACGGCACCCTCATCCCGTCACTCGATGTGACACGCGAGGGCGTCCTCCGCATGCCACGGGATGCGCCGCGAACTCCTGATTCTCCGGTCGTCCCAACGGTGCCCGCGAGGCGAGGTCGCGCAGTGTTGGCGCTGGTAGATTCCCTGGTCGCCGTCGAACGGGCTGCCTTGTAAGCGGTAGGTCGTCGGTTCGAACCCGACCTCCGGCTCCCTGTCTGACCAGCGCGAACGCTGGGCGTCCGCTCCGCCAACCTCGCCACATGGCACCAGATGTGGCACGAGCCGCGCTACCCTCATGCCATGCCAGGGCGCCCCGGGGCCGGCAAGGCCCGCGCGAGAGGCAACATCGAGACGCTGCCGAGCGGCGCGTTGCGGGTCCGCGTGTACGCCGGCCAGGACCCGGTCACGAAGAAACGCCCACAGCCTCATCGAGGTCGTGCCGCCTGGCCCGAAGGCTCGACGCCAGGCCGAGCGCATCCGGGACCGCTTCCTGACAGAGATCGCCGAGAGGTGGAACCCGCGTACCTCCGCCACGGTCGACCAGCTGCTGACGCGCTACCTCGACCAGTTCGACGGCGCCCGAACACGCTGACTAACTACCGCGGCTACATGCGCAACCACGTCTCCCCGCTGATCGGGACGGTGCAGGTCGACGCGCTCGACGCCGAGCTCCGGCGATGCCGGCAGCACTGTTCGGGGAACGATGGCAGGAATTCCTCGACTTCTGCAAGCAGCTCCGTCGCCGCTTCCCGACCGGGCGGCTGTATCTGATCTGCGACAACTACGGTGCCCACCAGAAAGCCGAAGTCCTGGCCTGGTGCACAGATCACGATATCGAGTTGGTGTTCACCCCGTCCAACGCCTCGTGGCTGAACTGGATCGAGTGCGAGTTCACCGCACTGCGGTACTTCACCCTTGATGGCAGCGACTACCCCAGCCACGTCGCCCAAGAGCAGGCGATCGCCCACTGCATCCGCTGGTCCAACCGGTATGCCACCCGAAACGGCAGTTCGCGACCAACTCCAAGATCCGCAGACCCGATTACCTACCCCAACGTTGCCTGACCCGGCACTAGCTACATGTCTGCCAGGCGGATTCGAATGTGGCAGGAAACCAGCGATCCGATGCTACATCCGTTGCACTGGGCGGCGTTCATCGCGATCGAGCCGCCGACCTCGTGCCGGGCCTGCGTCCCACCGAGGCCACCGTCGAGGGAGGCGGGTCGTGACCGAGCTCGCGGTGTCCCATCTCAGCAAGCAGCTCCCGATCAGGGACCGGCGCCGGGTGCTGCGCGCGGTCGACGACGTGTCATTCGCGCTGCGCTCCGGCGAGACCGTCGCGCTCGTCGGGGAGAGCGGCAGCGGCAAGTCGACGATCGCCCGGATGCTGGCCCGGCTCACCGTGCCGACCGAGGAGGAGATCCGGCCACAGCGGACGATCAAGAGAAAGGAAAGTATCCACTCCTTTCCACTCTCAACATATAGCCCATCGGGGGGCTTGCCGCAAGACCCGGTTCGTGCCGCAGAATCGCTGGCCGAGGCCAGAACCTGCGGAAATGGGAGTCGCGAAATGCGTGTGTTGTTGTCGACGTATGGGTCGCGCGGGGACGTCGAACCGCTGGTGGGACTCGCGGTGCGGTTGCGGGCACTGGGCGCGGAGGTGCGGGTGTGCGCGCCGCCGGACGAGGACTTCGCGCAGCGGTTGGCCGGTGTCGGCGTGCCGCTGATGCCGGTCGGCCAGTCGGCGCGCGCGCTGACGACCGGGGCGCCGCCGCCGTCATCCCTGCCCCGGCACGCGGCCGAGTTGATCGCCAGCCAGTTTGACGCGGTCACCGCGGCGGCCGAGGGGTGCGATGCGTTGGTGGCGACCGGCATGACGCCGGCCGCAGCCGGCGCGCGGTCGGTGGCCGAGAAACTGGGCATCCGCTCCGTGTCCGTGACCTTCCAGCAGCTCACCCTGCCGTCGCCGCACCACCGGCCGCTGGCGTATCCGGGCCGGCCGTTCCCGCCGGAGGTGACCGACAACCGGGTGCTGTGGGACCTGGACGCCCAGAGCATCAACGCGCTGTTCGGTGCGGCGCTCAACACGAACCGGGCGTCGATCGGCCTGCCACCGGTGGACAACGTCCGCGACTACGTTATCGGCGACCAGCCGTGGCTGGCGACGGACCCGATCCTGGACCCGTGGCAGGAGACGCCGGACCTCGACGTCGTCCAGACCGGCGCGTGGATCCTGCCCGACGTTCACCCACTCCCGGCCAAGTTGGTGGCGTTCCTGGACGCCGGCACACCACCGGTGTACGTGGGCTTCGGCAGCATGCCCATGCGCACATCGACGGACGTCGCCCAGGTGGCCATCGAGGCGATCCGAGCGCAGGGCCGCCGCGCGGTCGTGGCCCGCGGCTGGGCCGACCTGGCCCTGATCGACGACCGGGACGACTGCTTCGTCGTCGGCGAGGTCAACCAGCAGGCACTGTTCGGCCGGGTGGCCGCCGTCGTGCACCACGGCGGCGCGGGCACCACGACGACGGCCACCCGGGCCGGCGCGCCTCAGGTGGTGGTACCCCAGGCGGCGGACCAGCCCTACTGGGCCGGCCGGGTGACCGACCTGGGCATCGGCACGGCACACGACGGTCCGACTCCGACCACCGAGTCCCTGTCAGCCGCGCTCAGGACGACCCTGACCCCCGGGACCCGCGCACGAGCGACCGCCGTGGCCGGCACGATCCGCACCGACGGAGCAACGGTGGCCGCGACGCTGCTGCTCGACGCGGCCAGCCGAGAAAGGCCGCCAGTGTCCGGTTGAACTCAAGGTCGTCAAATAGGGGGTTTCATGATTGACGTGATCGTGGCCGGCGGTGGACCGACCGGGGTGATGCTCGCCGGCGAGTTGCGGCTGCACGGCGTGCACGCGCTCGTGCTGGAGAAGGAGGTGGAGCCGACCAGGATTGTCCGCGCGCTCGGCCTGCACGTGCGCAGCGTCGAGGTGATGGACCAGCGCGGTCTGCTAGAGCGGTTCCTCGCGCTCGGCCAGCAGTACCCGGTCGGTGGTTTCTTCGCCGGTATCACCAGGCCCTCGCCGGACCGGCTGGACACCGCACATCCGTACACCCTCGGCATCTCGCAGACCACCGTCGAGCGCCTGCTGACCGAGCACGCCACCGAGCTCGGCGTCGAGATCCGGCGCGGCTGCGAACTGGTCGGGCTGAGCCAGGACGAGGACGGGGTGACCGTCGAGCTGGCCGACGGCACGCGGTTGCGCTCGCGCTACCTCGTCGGCTGCGACGGCGGCCGCAGCACGGTGCGCAAGCTGCTCGGCGTCGGCTTCCCCGGTGAGCCCAGCAGGGTCGAGACGCTGCTGGGCGAGGTAGAGCTGACCGCGCCGCCGGAGGAGCTGAACGCCGTGGTGGCCGAAGTCCGCAAGACCCAGCTGCGGTTCGGCGCCATGCCCCTCGGGGACGGGGTGTACCGCGTCGTCGCGCCCGCCGCCGGGGTGGCCGAGGACCGCACGGTCCCGCCGACCCTGGACGAGCTGAAGCAGCAGCTGCGGGCGACCGCCGGCACCGACTTCGGCGTGCACTCACCGCGCTGGCTGTCCCGCTTCGGCGACGCCACCCGGCTGGCCGAGCGCTACCGGGTCGGCCGGGTGCTGCTGGCCGGCGACGCGGCGCACATCCACCCGCCGGCCGGCGGGCAGGGGCTCAACCTCGGTGTCCAGGACGCGTTCAACCTGGGCTGGAAACTGGCCGCCGAGGTCAACGGCTGGACACCGGAGGGGCTGCTGGACAGCTACCACACCGAACGGCACCCGGTGGCCGCCGCCGTGCTGGACAACACCCGCGCGCAGATGGAGCTGATGTCCACCGAGCCGGGTTCCCAGGCAGTGCGCCGGCTGGTGTCGGAACTGATGGACTTCGAGGAGGTGAACCGGTACCTGATCGAGAAGATCATCGCGATCGGGGTCCGCTACGACTTCGGCGAGGGCCATGAACTGCTCGGCCGGCGGCTGCGGGACGTGGGACTGAAACGGGGGCGCCTCTACGGGCTGCTGCACGGCGGGCGCGGGCTGCTGCTCGACCAGACCGGCCGGCTCTCGGTGGCGGGCTGGGCGGACCGGGTCGACCACGTCGTCGACGTCAGCGAGGAACTGGACGTGCCCGCTGTGCTGCTGCGGCCGGACGGCCACGTGGCCTGGGCCGGCGAAGACCAGCAGGATCTGCTCAGCCAGCTGCCCAGGTGGTTCGGCGCTGCCGTCAGCTGAGCGCGCAGTTGTGGCCCGAGAAGGAATACCCGCCGAAACAAGCTTCGGTTCAAACGCTATGAGGGGCCTGTGTCGAATCAGGGGTACGAAGACGAATTGCGATCCGAGCGGAGCTACGTGGCCTGGCTCTACGCGCGGCTCGACGCCGAGCGCGCGCGAGTGAAGGGCGAGTACAACGCGGCGTTGGGAGGAATCGGCGGGACACCCATGGAACGGGACGTCCAGGTGCGGGCGTCGGCCAAAGAGGTGAAGCGGCTGCACGTCGCGGACAACGGGCTGTGTTTCGGCCGGGTGGACACCCTTTCGGGCGACTATTCCTACATCGGCCGGATCGGCCTTTTCGACGAGGAGAACGACTACGAACCGGTGTTGCTGGACTGGCGGGCACCGGCGTCGCGCGCGTTCTACGTCGCCACCGCCGCGACCCCGGAGAACATGCGTCGGCGCCGCCAGTTCCACACGCGCGGGCGCCAGGTGATCGATTTCACCGACGAGGTGCTCGGCCGCCCGGACGGCGGCGAGCGGGGGGACGCGGCGCTGCTCGCGGCGGTCAACGCGCCGCGCGGTGCCGGGATGCGCGACATCGTCGCGACGATCCAGGCCGAGCAGGACGAGATCATCCGGCTCGATCACCCGGGGGTGCTGGTGATCGAGGGCGGCCCGGGCACCGGGAAGACCGTGGTGGCGCTGCACCGCGTCGCGTACCTGCTCTACACCCAGCGGGAGCGGATCGAGCGCAACGGCGTGCTCGGGGTCGGGCCCAACCCGGCGTTCCTGAACCACATCAGCCGCGTGCTGCCGTCGCTTGGCGAATCCCAGGTGGTGTTCATGACCCCCGGCGACCTCGTGCCCGGCCTGCACGTCACCGCCGAGGACACACCAGAGGCCGCGCGGCTCAAGGGCTCGCGCACGATCCTCGACGTGCTCGCGGCGGCGGTCGCCGACCGGCAGCGGTTGCCGGAGCATCCGCTGCCGATCCCGCTGGGGGACGTCACGGTGCGGATCGACGCCGAGACCGCCGAGTGGGCCAGGGAGGAGGCGCGCGCGAGCGGGCTGCCGCACAACGAGGCCCGCGCGGTGTTTACCGAGATCGTCACGTATGTGCTCACCGAACGGGCGGCGGCCAGGATCGGCCGGGGCTGGCTGGCCCGGAAGGACCGCGAAGCGTGGGACGACCTGCGGGCGGACCTGGTCAAGGAGCTCGCGGACGACGACACGTTCACGGCCGCGCTCGACGATCTCTGGCCGATGCTGACTCCGGAGACACTGCTGGCACCGCTGTACACGTCCCCCGAACGGCTGCGGGCGGCCGGTGCGGACCCGGCGTTGTCGCGCACCGACGGCGCCGCCTGGACGGTGTCGGACGTGCCGCTGCTCGACGAACTGGTCGACCTGCTGGGCCGCGACACGCCGGCCGACCAGGCCGCCGCGCAGGTCGTCGAGAAGGAATGGAGGGCTGAGGCCGAATACGCCGCCGGCGTGCTGGACAGCCTCGTCAGCCGCGAGGACCTGATGGACGACGAGGACCACCTGCTCGCCCAGGACATGGTCTACGCCGAGGACCTGGCCGACCGGTTCGGCGAGCACGACACCCGTGAGCTCGTCGAACGCGCCGCCGCGGACCGGGACTGGACCTACCGGCACGTCGTGGTCGACGAGGCCCAAGAACTGTCCGAGATGGACTGGAGGGTGCTGATGCGGCGCTGCCCGATCCGATCGTTCACCGTGGTCGGCGACCTCGCCCAACGCCGGTCGGCGGCCGGAGCGACATCGTGGGACACGATGCTGGAGCCGTACGTGCCCGGCCGCTGGGTGTACCGGTCGCTGTCGGTGAACTACCGCACCCCGGCAGAGATCATGACCGTCGCCGCCGCGCTGCTCGCCGAGTTCGCACCCGGGGTCGCGCCACCGGAGTCGGTCCGCGCGTGCGGCGTGCGGCCATGGGCCAGACGAGTCACCGAAGACGAACTGCCCGCTGCCATCGAGGACTTCGTCCGGGGCGAAGCCGGCCGCGACGGCACCAGCGTCGTGATCGGGCCACCGGGAGTGCCGGGCGCGGTGGTGGCTGTGCCGGCTTCGGAGACGAAGGGCCTGGAGTTCGACGCCGTCCTGGTCGTGGAACCGATGACGATCCTCGCCGACGGCCCACGGGGCGCGGCCGAGCTCTACGTCGCCCTCACCCGCGCCACCCAACGCCTCGGCGTCCTGCACCAGGGCCCACTGCCGCAGGCCCTGACCGGACTCACCGAAACCGGGACACCCGCCCAGACCGGGCAGCAACGGTTGGGATAGCGATTCGGGTGCGGCCGGCCCTGAGCCAGGGCCGGCCGCGAGCGCCTGTGCCCGTCAGGTCTCTTGCCCCGAGTGGTGAGCCCGACGCGAAACTACGAACAAATTACACCCTGAACGAGCCTGGGGCGTGTCGCGCAGCTGGCCGGCCTCGTGCGACGAGCGTGCGATACGCCGGTGTCAGCAGCGGTCACCCACGCTCGCCCGAGCCACCCCCAGCCAACACGTCAGCACCCTGACCGCCTCAACAGATAGTGTTCCCAAACTGAGGATGATCGTCGTGGACTACCCTGATCGTCTTGGTCGGCCGTGACGCTTGTAGTCGATGTTGGCGAAGATCTCCAGATGGGGCAGCTGCCGTCGGGTCTGCCGCCCCGGCGCGGTTCTCCGGCGACCACCCACCGGACCTGGCGAGATGCACCTGTGCGACACTCGGTGCCGCCCGCACCAGTGCCGCCCGATGGCCCCGCGACCGTGAGAACGCCGCACGCCATCCTCGTGGAACGTGACCAGCGTGGGTGGCTTCGATCTTGTACTCAACTTCTTCTGGTCAAACAACTGGCGGATCGGCGATGCCAGGACGTCAGCGCGGGAGTGCCATATCGCGTTTCGCGGACTCGATGAGCCTTTGCCGTGACTCAGCTACGACCGTGCGGAGTCGTTCGTGCTCGGCTTCGCTGATCTCGGGATGGGTGCTGTCGTTGAGGTCGCGGAGTCGGAACCGCACGTCATTGGCACGTTCAACCGTCCGCGCGGGTGCGAGGAGCCGGATCTTAGTCTGGGCGTGACGAACGGCGAGAAGCTGGGATTTCGCCTCGGAAGCGGCAGTCTGGATGTCCACGGGCTCGGCGCCAGCCCAGAGCGCTTTCTGATGTTGATGGACGGCTTGGGAGGCCGCGTAGCTGGCGTCGACGAAGTCGTAGAACGCCTTGGCCAGCTCTTCCCTCGCCCACTTCACGCGCTCACGTCGACCGGTGAAATAGGTCGTGACGATCAGTGTGACGAGGCTGATGCTGGCCGCGACGGCAGCCAGGGTGGTCGTGACGGTCCAGCCTGTGCCGCCCAGGTCGGCGGCGAGAACGACGAGGATCACAGGCTGATCGTTGTCGAGCAGCGACGATCGCGGCAAGCACACCCCGCTCTGCCCGCACTTGACATCTGCGCTGCGCGTCGCTCGACATCTCGACGGCCGACCGGTGCGCATGTAATCGCCGGGGGGTATGCGGTGCATCTAGTAGGCGGCGAGACTGAGCTGGCGCTCAAGGCCCCGTCGGCCGGGTGAAGTGCTGATAGTTCGCCACCATCAGATCGGGCACACACCGCAGCCCAGAGCGCGCACGCCGCGCAGCGCGGCGGATCGGCGCTCACCGGAATGATCGTTGGCCGGACTCAGCGCGAGGTCGTGGCGCCCATGGTGGGCGCTCAGGGCCGCGCGGGCCGAGGAACCGTTGATCGACCGCTGGTCGGCGGGGTCTGGCGGCCTGGGCTTACCACGGCCGACCTCACGGTCAAGGGCGCTCGCTGCGCTCGCGCCACTGCGTGACAGCCCTTTCGGGCTGCCCTTGACCGCGAGCCTCCACGGCCGTGGTGGGACTTCCTTGGGGCAGCGGGGGAACAGCGTCCCGCCACCCCACGGGGACGCCCCCAGGCCCACCACCACGGAGGCCGGCATGAGCACCCAGACCAGCGCCAGCACGTGCGTTCGGCGGTTCGTTGACCCCGAGGATCTGATCTGCGCGGGCTGCGGGGAGCAGGTGCGCTGCACACCGCCCGCGTTCTGACGGGTCCGCGACGGACCGCCGACGCCGCAATTCCCTCACCTTGACCGTAGCGCGCTGTGCCGGGTGGCCGCGACGGTGGCCGACCCGATCACGTGGCCTGATGGCTGGCCGGCGGGTGCTGGTGGCCGGCTCGCGGGCCTGGACCGACGCTGGGGTGGTGCGGGACGCGCTGGCGCAGGTGTGGGGTGACGGCTTTGCTGTGCTGGTCAGCGGGGCGTGCGCGGCGGTGCGGATGTGTTGGCCCAGGCCTGCTGCGGGCATGGGGTGGGCAGGTGGAACCTCACCCGGCGGACTGGGGTCGCTATGGGCGCGCGGCCGGGTTCCGCCGCAACGCCGAGATGGTGGCAGCTGGGGCCGAGGGCTGTGTGGCGTTCATCCGCGCTGGGTCCGCCCGGCGCCGGCCACACCGCTCGGCTGGCCGAGGTTGCCGGCATCCCCACCCGCAGGTACCTGCAGTGAGCAGGAGCACCGACGGTCGACGAGTTCGGCGATCAGTGAACGGTGCGCGGCTGACGACTGCCCGGATGTCCGCGGTGAGGTACCCGCGCAGCTGCCGGACGGTGCCGTCTGGGCCTGTGATGCGCCCTGGGTTCGAGGTGCGCCGAGTCGCCGGGGACACCGGTGTCGTCCATCGGTGTCCCTTCTTGTCATCTGGTATGCCTTCGGTGCCCCTGCGATGCTGGATTTCATGGACTAATCGAGCGGACCCCACCATGCTGCTCCGTCGCAACGGCAACCTACGTGGGGGACTCTCAGGTGAGCTGCAAGGTCACCCCGTCGTTCGGCGGATTTCTGACGCCAAGCCCTTGTGTCGTCCACCGGTCGTTCCTAGCCGATGAGACAACGCGCAGAATCGAATACCACTAAGCGTTGTCAAGACATCGGACGGTGGGTCGTCGAGATTTTACCCCAACCAGCGAAGCGTGGAAGGAGATAAGTTGTCACACCGACGGTCGCAACCTGCAGCACCTCCGTCAATGGCGACAAGGGAAGCCGATGTCGATCTCCGATGCATCGGACAGGCCACACAACAGTTGCACGAGCTGTGGCCCACACTCCACGACGACATCGCGCTCCTGGCACTGCGCGGAACCGCGCTACGCCAGAAACTGCACGAAATCCACTCCCTCGACGGCCGCGGTCGGTGCCGGGCGCGTGCTTGTCGCAGCTGGTGGCCCTGGCGACGACGTTCGGCGTGCGTGACTCATCGTATCCTCATCGACTGCGGTCGAGCGGGTATGACGACGCTGTGGACCTACTTGTTCAACCCCACAGGCAGCCGCTTCTATGACGAGAGAGTAGACGACTGGCTCCGAGAATGCATGAAGACCGACGAGCCACCGATATAGGACCCATCCCCCGACCGACACGCTTGTCAGGAGAGCATCGCGGCGATCACGATCTCGCCGCACATCGAACCGATGATCGTTCCATCCCTCGAATGTGAGAGCGAAGCACCATGATCAAGCGTGGCGGTCGTGTACCCAAACGAAATCCCGTCGGCTGGACCTTCCTCGACCACCACCACCGCGACGGATACACCATCCGATGGCGACGAGGCGACACGGTGGCATACGTGCTGGCTGGTCACCAGTTAGGAAACCACAGCATGGCCGAGGTGCTGGACACCATACCGGTGCCAAAGAAAGGTTGGACCGCTCTAGCGGAGATCCGGGCCCTGGGGACGCGGTGGCTGCGGCGTCAGGACGAGAGTAGCGGCGGAGCACCAAGGTGAGCTGCACAGGAAAGAAGAAATGTACTGTCGTGCGCTCGAAGGTATCGCCCCGAAGACCTCCACACCGCCACCGATGGTGTTCATAGCAGGTCAGATACAGCTAATGGCAGAACAGGCCTTGGAGCTGGCGGCTCGACACTGGGGGTCAGATCCACCGGCCCGCGCGGCCGACGCAGCCTTTACGCCGATCATCCTTTATATCCCCCTATGCCGTCACATAGACCGAAGCCACCTCCATGGGTGATCTACACCATCGTAGTTGTTGTGATGCTCGCGCTCGCCACGTGATCATTTCTATTAAAATCTGCGACTAGATAGGCTTTTCGAGCCACGGTGTCGACTTTGCAGACGAGACCGGAGCAATTCTGCTGCCTTTTGATCAGAAGTAGCAACCCAGGCATCATAGACGCGGGGCGTTGTCGAGCCGCTGCCTCCCGGCCGTTTAGCCATGTTGGAGAGTACCGGCTGGACACGGCGTGTGGTGGGTACGTCGGCGGGCGATGGCGGGTCGGGCTTCGGTGCCTTCGCGCGTGGGCGCTACGCGATACGGGCAGGGTTCGTGGCGATCCAGTCCTCACCGCACGGCCGCCGTGAGCGTACCGCTGGTGATCGAGCGAATCTGGCGGACTGTCGACGCAGCGATCGGCTTGCAGACGTGAACGACGCACTTCGGCTCAACGCAGTTGTGGTCATCGGTAACCTTGTGCCGCTCGATGGACGGGCGGCCATCGCAGCGCTTGCGGCATCGTCGCGAGGTGCGGCAGGAACGCGTCGCGCTCGGCACACACTCGGCACAGTGGACGCGGCCGTCTCGGGGTCGGGCGCGTTGTCGCGGTAGACCTCCGTGCACTACTGGCAGCACGTCGAACTGGCGCACGTCTTCCCGTCGCGGCAGAACGGGCACGGCGCCCCGCACAAGGCGCACTTGTGGTCGGCCGGGGCGGTCATGCTTCGCGCCCGTCGTCGAGCTCGCCCCACTCCGCCGGGACAACTTCACCCTCCACGACAGTCAGTGCTCCGATGGCGATGTCACGGTCGATGCCCTCCAGGACGGCCCAGTAGGCCTACAGCCCGAAGGGCTCGGTGTCGAACGGGCCCAGATGGACTCCGTCGCGTCGGTACGGCGAGCACTCGTCGGGTAGGCTTTCCGGACCCGTGGTCCCAAGGTGATCTGTCGGACGTTGCTGCGGGTCGCGGGTCACGACGAGGTCCCGGGTCAGTGAAGTCGGCTGAGATGCGAGGATTGTTACGTGAACAGCGCGATCCCTTCGACGCCTCCCGTGGTACCGCGGGAGGCGCGGCACGCCCACGAGTCGATTCGCCTCAGTGATCTGCCCGAATCCATGCCACTGAGCGTGGCTCCGATCGCTGCCGGTTCACAGATGACATCAGAGGACAACAATGGACGTTCTTATTGTCCTATGACATGCGGGGCACAGTGAGACAGGGGAGGTGTCCATGGACGTAGGGACACCAGCGGACAAGACCTACGTCCCGAACGAGGTACTCGTTAGTCTGAGAAAGTCGAAGAGCTGGGGCAGGGAACGGCTTGCCCGGCAGTTTGAGTTTGTTGGCCGCAAGTACAAGCTGTCAACACCGGATGTAGGCGCTATGCTGAAACAGATCTACAGGTTGGAGACAGGGCGCATCCTGCAGCCTTCCAAACTCTATGAAGATCTGTACTGCAAGACTTTCAACACCAGCTCGACCGAGCTGTTCGGTGCGCTGACTCCACCCCAGGCGGCTTCCGAGACGTTCAAGCTCCGCAATCACAAATTAGTCCCGGCGTATATTGGACCGCAGTTGGCGGAGCGCGCCATCGCGCAGCTTTCAATGCAAGCTGCGTCAGACCAGTGGTTAGAGTGCTACTCCTGCCCCGTTGACCATCCGCGAAGGGAGGTAAGCGCCGATCTATGGGTGTGGCCGTTCGGTGTCGCACTCTTCCACCTGACGGAGACCGTCGAGTCCACTTCCCTCGCCGACTTCGCTATCTGGCACCGCCGGGTGTATGACGAACAGATGAACTGGGTATGTGGGCAGCTCAAACTTCTGCTCGAATCTTCATCTAGAGCGCAGTATGCGATGCCGGTGAATTGGCTGGTACGGTCCGTATGGCAAGACGCCCAACTCGGAACCGCTCTGCGCATCCTGTCTATGCCGCGAGTCCTTCTCCAGCGAGAATTCGGAGGCGATGCGTCTGATCTGGCCTATGCCGAGGTTGTTGAACGTTCGCTGCTGCGGAACGGTTTCGATAGCGCTGACGCTAGCGAGTTCGGACTGAAAGGAGTATCTGCCGGCGTCGCCTCGTGGGCAGGAGTAGTGTATTGTCCAATAGCGGCTAGTCGTGCTCTGTCTGAATCTGAGGTACTGGCTTTTGAGCTGACCGTACAAGCAACCTGGTCTTACTGCGACTGGATAAGGGGCGAAGTCGAAGCTGTCCGCGACCCGGACGTACCAGCGGAGTACGGTTGGCGCCTCCTGCGCGCGCTTAGGTCGGTGATCATCAATCCGCGCCCCGAGGAGAGTTCGCAAGTATTCCCTATGCGTACTGCAGTCTTGGCGACCAGTGGGATCAGAGAGCACCTTCGGCAAGCTACCGAGGCTATGATCGAAGCCAGGAGCAGATAGCGGCATGAGGCTTGAGACGGCTGTGCTTTTGATCGTCGACGTACAGAACGGCTTTATCACGTCTGACACTGAGCATGTGGTTACAGGCATAGCAGCGCTGGCTGACAAATGGCAGAGCGAAGGCGGACATGTCCTGTTCTCCCGGTACTTCAACTACACCGGATCAGAGTTTGAGCGTCTGATCGACTGGCGGAAGCTGTACGCGGCCCCTGACACAGACCTCGCTGAACAGCTTAAACCCTACGGTGGTCGCGAAGAGGAAGCAGTCTTTGATAAGCACGGCTACAGCGCTATTACTGAGGAGTTCCTACGGCAGGTGCACCGGCACGGATGGACCGACATCGTAGTGTGCGGTATCGACACCGAGCTGTGTGTATTAACTACCGCGTTCGATGCATTCGATGCTGGCCTTACACCGTGGGTTGTGACGGATATGTCCGCGAGCACCGGCGGGCCGCGAGCGCACAACGCAGGGTTACTCGTCATGGCACGTGGAATCGGTGAACAACACCTTGTGACCGTAAGTCAGTTGTTCGATGCAATCCTCGATGGAGATTCCAAGCTCTAAGCCAGCGCCGAGCAGGACCGGGAACACCAGCAGGTGGTAACGGTCGATCAGGCCTGCGTCGGAGAGGTTACGGGCGAGGGTGGCGCTGCCGTGGATGATGATCGGCCCGCCCTCGGTCTCCTTGAGCGCGGCGACGTCGTCGAGCGAGCGGAGAATGGTGGTCTCGCTCCAGTTGTCACCACGTCGTTGTCGGTCAGGGTCGTCGCGACGACGTGCTTCGGCAACGTCTTCTAGTCGGGGTGCACCGAGTCCTTGCCGTCGGCGAACTCCGTCAGGTCCGGTCAGACCGCCGCGCGGTCAACGGGGGAATCGGGTTGCGGGTGCCCCGCGATGTCATCAAGGCCAAGACCACCCCCTACCTGCGACGCGGAAAACCCGCGCACCGCTGCGCGTGGATCAAGCAGGACGACCAC
>JBOHEO010000050.1:0-27323 GCA_050701055.1 Pseudonocardia sp.
GCGCGGCGCCGCAGCTGGGCCGCGGTGAGCCCGCGCCCGGACGGCGCGGCGGGCAGCACCGACGGGATGACGTCGAGGCCCTCGAGCCGCAGCACCTCCTCGACGAGGTCGACGGGCTGGATCAGATCGGGGCGCCACGATGGCGGGGTGGCGACCACGACGGGCCGGCCGGCCGGGCCGGCCGCCGGCTGCACCGCGCACCCGACCTGGCCGAGCCTGCGCACCGTCGCACCGGGCGGGTACGTGACCCCGGCGATCCGGTCGGGCAGATCCAGCGGCATCCGCACCGGGACGGTCGCGGGCGCGGCACCGGCGTCGGTGCGCCCGGGCGCGATCCGACCGCCGCCGTGCTCCACGAGCAGCGCCGCCGCCCGCTCGGCCGCGACCGGTGGGAGCTGGGGGTCGACCACCCGCTCGAATCGCCGGGACGCCTCACTGGCCAGCTTGTGCCGCCGTGCCGCCCGGGAGATCACGGCCGGGTCGAAGTGCGCGGCCTCGATGAGGACGTCGATCGACTCGCGCGACCCGCCGGCGGAACGCGCATCGACACCGCCGGTGCCGATCTCGGTGGATGCCCCACCCATCACCCCCGCCAGCCCGATCGGGCCGGAGTCGTCGGTGATCAGCAGATCGTCGGGGTCGAGCCGGCGCTCGACGTCATCGAGCGTGGTCAGCGTCTCGCCCGCCGAGGCGCGGCGCACGACGATGCCGCCGGTCAGCTTCGCGACGTCGTAGGCGTGCAGCGGCTGGCCGAGCTCGAGCATGACGTAGTTGGTGACGTCGACGACCAGCGAGATCGGCCGCATTCCCGCAGCCAGCAGCCGCCGTTGCAGCCACCACGGGCTCGGCGCCGCCGGGTCGACGCCGTCCACCCTGCGCGCGACGAACCGGGGGCACGCGGCATCGGCGAGCGCGACCGGCCACGCGTCGCCGTCGGCGGGCGGTACCTCGACCTGGTCGACCGGGTCGACGAAAGGTGCGTCGAACGCGCCGGCCAGCTCCCGGCTCAGCCCGCGGACGGCGAAGCAGTAGCCGCGATCCGGGGTGACGGCCAGCTCGATCACCGCGTCGTCAAGCCCGAGCAGCGCCGTGGCGTCGTCACCCGGCAACGCCGTGCCGGGTGGCAGCACGAGGATGCCGGCGTGGTCGGCGCCGAGGCCCAGCTCCTTCGCCGAGGCGATCATGCCGTCGGAGATGTGGCCGTAGGCCTTGCGGGCGGAGATCGCGAACCCGCCGGGCAGGACGGCGCCGGGCAACGCCACGACCACGAGATCGCCGACGGCGAAGTTGCGCGCGCCGCAGATGATGCCGCGCGCCTCGCCCGCAGGGTCGACGACGACCCGGCAGTACCGGATCGGTTTCTTCAGCCCGGTGAGCTCCTCGATCTCCGCGATGCGGCCGACGACCAGCGGACCGGTGAGCTCCGGGGTGCGGTGGATGTCCTCGATCTCCAGGCCGACCCGGACGAACGCCTCCGCCACCACATCAGGATCCGAGGGAGTGTCGACGTGCTCGGCGAGCCACGACAGCGAAATGCGCACAGCTACTCCAGGTTCGGTGGCGGTCTCAGATGCCGAAAGCCCGGCTGAACCGGACGTCTCCCTCGACCATGTCGCGCATGTCGGGCAGGCCGTTGCGGAACTGGAGGGTGCGCTCCAGGCCCATGCCGAAGGCGAAACCCGTGTACACCTCGGTGTCGACGCCGCAGGCCCGCAGGACGTGGGGATTGACCATCCCGCAGCCCCCCCACTCCACCCAGCCGGGGCCACCCTTCTTCTCCGGGAACCACACGTCCACCTCGGCGGAGGGCTCGGTGAACGGGAAGAACGACGGGCGCAGCCGGGCGCGGGAGCCGGTGCCGAACATGGCCCGGGCGAACGCGTCGAGGGTGCCCTTGAGGTGGGCCACGGTGAGACCCCTGTCGACGGCGAGGCCCTCGACCTGGTGGAACACCGGGGTGTGGGTGGCGTCCAGGGCGTCGGTGCGGAACGTGCGGCCAGGGCAGACCACATAGACCGGCAACTCGCGCTCGAGCAACGCCCGGACCTGCACCGGAGACGTGTGGGTGCGCAGCACGGTGGCTGTGTCCGCCGCGTCCACAGCGTCCACCGCGTCAGAGCCCAGGTAGAACGTGTCCTGCATGGAGCGCGCCGGGTGGTCCTTGCCGAAGTTGAGCGCATCGAAGTTGAGCCAGGACGACTCAACCTCCGGCCCTTCCGCGACCTCGTAGCCCATGCCCACGAACACGTCGGCGATCCGCTCGGAGATCTGGGTGAGCGGGTGCCGCGCACCACGAGGGGTGCGGTCCCAGGGGAGCGTGACGTCGACGGCCTCCTCGGCCAGCACTCGGGCGTCGCGCTCGACCAGGAGCTCGCCGCGGCGCGCGTCGAACGCGTCCTGCGCCTCCTGGCGGGCGGCGTTGACCCGCTTGCCCGCGTCGGCCCGCTCGATGCCGGGCAGCGAGCCGAGCTCGCGGCGGGCGAGCATCAGCGGGGCGCGGTCGCCCAGGTGCGCGGGCTTGGCGGCGGCCAGTGCGGCGAGGTCGGCGGCCGCGGCGAACGCCTGGCGCGCGGCGACAACAGCACCGGCCAACGCGTCAGGGACGAGTGCAGACACGACAGCGACGCTGCCTTCGGTCCGGTCGGGCATGAGACAAGGTGACCTTCCGCACTCGGGGACGGATAGATCCTAGTCGGTGGGCGACGGCAGCCCGGAGGAGCCCGCTCGCGTCAGTCCCGCCGCCGGCGGGCCGCGACGCTCGCGTACAGGCAGACCGCTGCGGCCGTGGCCAGGTTGAGACTCTCCGCCTGCCCGTGGATCGGCACCCGCACACGGTGGTCGGCGCGCTCGGCCACCGCGGCCGGGACGCCGTGGACCTCGCCGCCGAACACCCACGCCACCGGACCGGCCAGCAGGGCGTCGACGGCCGGGTCGTGCAGGTCGAGCTCGCCGTGTCCGTCAGCGACCAGCAGGGTCAGGCCGGCGACACGGCACGCGTCGAGCGCGATCGTCGCGGCCCGCTCGCGGGCCAACGGCAGATGGAAGACACTGCCGGTGGACGCCCGCACCGCCTTGCCGTTGTGCGGGTCGACGGTCGCGCCGACGAGCAGCACAGCGCCAGCGCCGGCGGCGTCGGACACGCGGATGACGGTGCCCGCGTTGCCCGGGTCGGTCACCCCGGCCAACACCGTGACGAGGGTGGGCCGGCTGGCGAGAGCTGTGGCCACCGGCACGTCGAGCAGCGAACAGACCGCCACGAGCCCCTGCGGGGCGACGGTCTCCGAGAGGCTCTCGGCGGCCCGGTCGGTGACCGGGCTCACCCGCACCCGTGCCGCGGCGGCCGCGTGCACGAGATCAGGATGGCGCTGTGCCGCGGCCGGTGTGACGAACAGCTCGTGCACCGGCCCGTCCCAGGCGAGGGCCTCGCGAACCGCCTGCGCCCCCTCCACGAGAAACCGCCCGGCCCGATCGCGTCCCGCGCGGCGCAGCAGCTTGCGTGCTGCGACCACGCGCGGCGTCCGTTCGGTGCCGGGCGGTTCGCCGGTCAGTGCGCGGCTCAGGCCGCGGTCCCCGCCGATTTCTCCTGCGCGGGCGAGTCCTCCTGCGCCGGGACGTTCGCCCGGGCGACCTCGACGAGCGCGGTGAACGCAGCCGGTTCGCTGATCGCGAGCTCGGAGAGGATCTTGCGATCCACCTCGACGCCGGCGATCTTCAGACCCTGGATGAAACGGTTGTAGGTCATGCCGTTCGCGCGGGCCGCGGCGTTGATCCGGGTGATCCAGAGCTTGCGGAAGTCGCCCTTCTTGGCGCGGCGGTCGCGGTAGGCGTAGTTCAGCGAGTGGAGCATCTGCTCCTTCGCCTTGCGGTACAGCCGCGACCGCTGGCCGCGGTAGCCGCTCGCCAGCTCGAGGGTGGTGCGGCGCTTCTTGTGCGCGTTGACCGCGCGCTTCACGCGTGCCATGGGAGTGTCCTGTCTGTCTTCGGGTCAGCGGGAGCGGGAGGCTCGGGTGGCTACCGGCCGAGCATCTTCCTGACGCGCGTGACGTCCGCCTTGTTCACGGGGACGTAGCCGGACAGGTCGCGGGTCTCCTTGCTCGACTTGACCTCGAGGCGGTGCCTCAGGCCGGCCTGCTGGCGCATCAGCTTACCGCTGCCGGTCACCTTGACCCGCTTGGCAATCCCACTGTGCGTCTTGTTCTTGGGCATAACGATTCCTACTCACCGGTGACGTCCTCCGTGGAGGGCGTCGTGCTTGTCGTGCAGTGGTCGTTCCAGAGCACCGTTCTACACGGTGCTTGTTTCTACACGGTGCTCCCAGCCGGCGGCGGTTCGGTGGTCGCATCGGTGGTCACGGGCCGAGGTTTGGCCGGCTTCTTGCTGGGAGCGATCACCATCGTCATATTGCGACCGTCCTGCTTGGGCGTCGCCTCGACGACACCCAGATCGCTCACGTCCTCGGCCAGGCGCTGCAACAACCGGAAACCCAGCTCGGGACGGGACTGCTCACGACCCCGGAACATGATCGTGACCTTGACCTTGTTGCCACTCTCGAGGAAGCGTCGGACGTGGCCGCGCTTGGTCTCGTAGTCATGGGTGTCGATCTTCGGTCGGAGCTTCTGCTCCTTGATCGTGGTGAGCTGCTGGTTACGGCGGGATTCCCGGGCCTTCTGCGCGCTCTCATACTTGAACTTGCCGTAGTCCATGAGCTTGCAGACCGGCGGGCGGGCCTGGGCGGCGACCTCGACGAGGTCAAGCTCGGCCTCCTGCGCAAGCCGCAGGGCGTCCTCGATACGCACGATGCCGACCTGCTCACCGTTCGGGCCGACGAGTCGGACCTCGGGAACGCGGATGCGGTCGTTGATGCGCGTCTCTGTGCTGATGGGGTCTCCTTGTATCGACGTCGTGGTACGACGGAAGCGGAGACCCTGTCGATCGCGCATGCCGAGCCGACGGCTCGTCAGCGGACCGGACCCGTACGCCGAGGCGGCGGCGGGTGGGAGCGAGACTCCACTTTCACGCCCTGACGCCCATTCGAACGCGCGACAGGGTGGTCGCATTCCGCACAGTACACCAGGCCCTGCGTCGGGCTCGAGGCCAGGTGCGCCGCGGTCGGAGGCGCCCAGGCGGGCGACCCCCCGACCGCGCCGGCCGGTGCCGGCGCCGTTCCCGACCGTCGCGATACGGCTCGCCCCCCTCGTGACGAACCGGGCCGAACCGATCGGGAAACAACAGGTGCACAACACCGCGCTTGTCGGCCGCGGATCCTGGCTGCGTCACCGGCGGCATCCTGCCCGGATCAACCGGGCTCAGGAAGGTCGTTGGACGACCGGCATCCGATTCAGTCGGCCGCTCCATCCTCTCCGACCCCGCCGGATTCGCCGGACCCGCCGGCCTGACCAGACTGGCCGGCCTGGCCGTCAGCGCCGTCAGTTGAACTGCCGTCGGTTGCGCTACCGTCGGCTGAACTGCTGGCGAGAGGAATCGACTGCCGGCCGGTGAAGTCATCGAGGGCGTCGCTCAGGCCGCCCATACCGGTCGGGGTCCCCATCGCGGTCATGACGGTCCGGGCAGGCAGCGACTGAACGTGCAGGTCCTGGAGTTGGGCGGTGCTCAGAGTGTCAGGCATGATCTGATCCCCCTCGGTGCTGGCCAAATGGCCACGACAGCTGCGACTCGGTAGCGGCACGATCGGCGATCACGGCGCCTCAGTAATCCTCATCCCGTGATCCCACAGGTGTCACCACCTAGATCCACTCAGCACTACCTACGACGTAGCGGGCTGCTACGGAGCACGTTCACCGGCTACGTAGATGATCAGCCGATGGGGTGAGTGCCGACCGGGTGAACACCGCCTGAGCTCAGTTTGCCGCAGTGGCCCTGCGCCGGCGGACCGGCTTGGGGACCGGTGCCTCCGCCGGCGTGACGAGGCGCCGCAGGAACTGGCCGGTGTAGCTGGTGACCTGGGCGGCGAGCTGCTCGGGCGTGCCCTGCGCGACGAGCAGGCCACCAGCCGACCCACCTTCGGGACCCATGTCAATGATCCAGTCGGAGGTCTTGATCACGTCGAGGTTGTGCTCGATGACGATCACCGAGTTGCCCTTGTCGACCAGGCCGTTGATCACCAGCAGCAGCTTGCGGATGTCCTCGAAGTGCAGGCCGGTGGTGGGTTCGTCGAGAATGTAGACCGTGCGCCCGTTGGAGCGCTTCTGCAGCTCGCTGGCCAGCTTGACGCGCTGGGCCTCGCCCCCCGACAGCGTGGGCGCCGACTGCCCGAGCCGCACGTACCCGAGGCCGACGTCGACGAGCGTGCGCAGGTAGCGGCTGATCGAGTTGATCGGACCGAAGAACTCCGCACCCTCCTCGATGGGCATGTCGAGCACGTCGGCGACCGTCTTGCCCTTGTAGTGCACCTCGAGGGTCTCCCGGTTGTACCGAGCGCCCTTGCACACCTCGCAGGGGACGTAGACGTCCGGCAGGAAGTTCATCTCAATCTTGATCGTGCCGTCGCCGGAGCAGGCCTCGCAGCGCCCGCCCTTCACGTTGAACGAGAACCTCCCCGGCTGGTAGCCCCGCACCTTGGCCTCGGTGGTGGCGGCGAACAGCTTGCGGACGTGGTCCCAGACACCGGTGTAGGTGGCCGGGTTGGACCGCGGCGTGCGCCCGATCGGCGACTGGTCGACGCGGACCAGCTTGTCGAGCCCGTCGAGCCCGGTGATCCGGGTGTGGCGGCCGGGGACCTGGCGGGCGCCGTTGAGCTTGTTGGCCAGCACCGTGGCGAGGATCTCGTTGACCAGCGTGGACTTGCCCGAACCGGACACCCCGGTGACCGAGACCAGGCAGCCCAGGGGGATGTCGACGTCGATGCCGCGCAGGTTGTGCTCGCGCGCCCCGACCACCGTGAGCATCCGCGCCGGATCGACCTGCCGGCGCACGGCGGGCACCGGGATGGACCGCCGCCCGGACAGGTATGCCCCGGTGAGCGAGGTGTCGTGCGACTCCAACCCGCCGACGGGCCCGCTGTAGACGATCTCCCCACCGTGCTCGCCCGCGCCCGGCCCGATGTCCACCGCCCAGTCCGAAGCGCGGATGGTGTCCTCGTCGTGCTCGACGACGATGAGCGTGTTGCCCAGGTCGCGCAGCCGGGTGAGGGTCTCGATCAGCCGCCGGTTGTCGCGCTGGTGCAGCCCGATGGACGGCTCGTCGAGCACGTAGAGCACGCCGACCAGCCCCGACCCGATCTGGGTGGCCAGCCGGATGCGCTGCGCCTCGCCGCCGGAGAGGGTGCCGGCCGCGCGATCCAGCGAGAGGTAGTGGAGCCCCACGTCGAGCAGGAACCCCAGGCGGGCCTGGACCTCCTTGAGGATGCGGCCCGCGATCATCGCCTGCCGCGCGTCGAGCACCATGCCGTCGAGGAACTCCGAGCAGTGCGCCACCGACATCGCCGACACCTCAGCGATCGACCGGTCGCCCTGGTCGCGGTGCGCGAGGGTGACCGCCAGAACCTCGGGCTTGAGCCGGGCACCCTTGCACGTCGGGCACGGCACCTCCCGCATGTAGCCCTCGTACCGCTCGCGCTGCGACTCCGAATCCGTCTGATCGAGCCGGCGGTCCAGGAACGGGATGACGCCCTCGTAGCTGGCGTAGTAGGAACGCTCGCGCCCGTAACGGTTGCGGTAGCGGACGTGCACCTGATCGTCGGTGCCGTGCAGTACAGCCTTCTGCGCCGACGCCGGGAGCTTGCGCCACGGGGTGTCGGTGCGGAAGCCGATCGCGGAGGCGAGGCCCTCGAGCAGCCGTCCGAAGTATTCGGCGGAGTGCCCACCCGCCCACGGCGCGATCGCTCCCCCGGCCAGGCTCTGCTCCGGGTCGGGGACGACGAGCTCCGGATCGACCTCCATCTTGGTGCCGATGCCGTGGCACTCCGGGCAGGCGCCGTAGGGCGAGTTGAAGGAGAACGTGCGCGGTTCGAGATCGTCGAGGGCCAGCGGGTGCCCGTTGGGGCAGGCCATCCGCTCGGAGAAGCGCCGCTCGCGGTGCGGGTCGTCGTCGGGGAGGTCGACGAAGTCGAGCACCACCAGGCCGTCGGCCAGCCGCAGCGCCGTCTCGACCGAGTCGGTGAGGCGCTGCTTGGCCGACTCCTTGACCGCGAGCCGGTCGACCACGACGGCGATGTCGTGCTTCTCCTGCTTCTTCAGCGTCGGCGGGTCGGTGAGCTGGTGCACCGTGCCGTCGACGAGCACCCGGGAGTAGCCCTGGGTCTGCAGGTTCGCGAACAGGTCGACGAACTCGCCCTTGCGGGTGCGCACCACCGGGGCGAGCACCTGGAACCGGCTGCCGTCGGGCATCGCCAGCACCTGGTCGACGATCTGCTGCGGCGTCTGCTTCTCGATCACGTGCCCACAGACCGGACAGTGCGGCACGCCGGCGCGGGCGTAGAGCAGGCGCAGGTAGTCGTAGACCTCGGTGATGGTGCCGACCGTGGAGCGCGGGTTGCGGTTGGTGGACTTCTGGTCGATCGAGACGGCCGGGGAGAGACCCTCGATGAAGTCGACGTCGGGCTTGTCCATCTGCCCGAGGAACTGCCGCGCGTACGCCGACAGCGACTCGACGTAGCGGCGCTGGCCCTCGGCGAAGATCGTGTCGAACGCCAGGCTGGACTTGCCCGAGCCGGACAGCCCGGTGAACACGATGAGGCTGTCCCGCGGCAGATCGAGATCGACGCCACGCAGGTTGTGCTCGCGCGCGCCGCGCACCACGAGGCGTGGAGAGTCAGCGGAACGCCCATCGACAGAGCGTGCAGCGTCAGCGGAACGCCCATCGACGCTGCGGTCGGCCACGGTGGGAAGCCTCCTGGATTCGAGTGCGGTTCACGCCTGGGACGGGCTGGGCTCCATGCTAGGCGCGCCCCCCGACAGAATCGTTCGCGCCGTCGAGGGTGGCACGACCGTTCGAATTCGGTCCGCCCGGGTCCCGGATCGCGCCGGGGGTCGGGCAGGATCACCGAAGATCGGTTGATCCGACAGGCAGGCGGGCGTAACGGGCGCCGCAGCCGGGCCGAAGCACAGTACGGGGCCGCTGACGGGCGCTCCAGGGAAGGCGATGGCGTGTTCAAGAAGCTGAGGTCGAGGTTCGGCGGCGGGACAACCGTGCAGACCACCGTGCACACCCCGGTCGCACAACCGGGCGGGACGCTGGAAGGGGTCGTCGACATCGTCGGCGGCGAGTTCGAGCAGAACATCACCTACCTGGCATTGGCGCTGGTCGCGCGGGTGGAGGTGGAGACCGGCGACTCGGAGTACGCCGCCGACCAGAGCTTCGCGGAACGGCGTGTGCACGGGGCGTTCGCGCTGCACCCGGGCGAGCAGAAGTCAGTCCCGTTCTCCCTGGACCTCCCGCTGGAGATGCCGTTCAACGTCATCGGCGGCCACGAGCTCCCCGGTGTGCGGCTCGGGGTCCGCACCGAGCTGGAGATCGCGAAATCAACCGACAAGGGCGACTTCGACCCGATCCGCGTCGCGCCGCTGCCCGCCCAGCAGCGCATCCTCACCGCGTTCGAGCGCATCGGGTGCGGGTTCAAGCACTCCGACCTGGAGAACGGCCACATCCACGGCTCGACGCTCGGCTTCTACCAGGAGCTGGAGTTCTCCCCACCCGCCGAGTTCGCCCGGTCGTTCGCCGAGTTGGAAGTGACGTTCCTGGCCGGGCCGGAGGTGCTTGACGTGCTCATCGAAGGCGATCGCCGGGGCGGGTTCCTCGACTCGGGCGGGGACCGCGTGCACCGGTTGTCGATCCCGTACCACGCGATCGACCACGAGGACTGGGAGTCGGTGCTGCGGCAGCAACTCCACGAACTGGGGCGCCGGCGGGGGCTTTTCGGATGACGTACCCCGACGCATCGCGGCTCCGTTCGTTCAGTTGGCCGCGCCGCTCAGCCAGAGCTCGACCTGACGCGCGACGGCGTCGGGTGCGGTGTCGGTCGTGTCCAGCAGGGCCACCGGTGGGGTCAGGGTTGTCGCCTTCGTTGCCAGCCAGGCCGCGTACGCCAGCATCTCCGCGATCCGCGGCTCGTCCCACTCCCGCCACGCCGGCCGGGCCCGCAGCCGGGCGGCGAGCACCCCGGCCTCGCAGGTGAGCGCGAGGTAGTGGATCCGGGTGAACAGGGCACGCTCGGGCAATGCCTCCAGCTCCGGCGGCACCACCGTGCCGCACAGCAGCACCGGCCGCCCGCTCTGTCCGATCGCCGCGGCGAGCCGGAGCCATGTGGAGCGGAACAACCGGTGCTCGTCGGTGGGGTCGTCCAGACCGGGTTGCCAGAGCAGATCCTGCTCAAGCACCACTACGCGGTCGCACACCCGCGGCGCGAGCAGGCGGCAGATGGTGGACTTGCCCGTGCCGCTCGGCCCGACCAGGCAGTACAACGGCAGCCGCGCGAACGGCTCCTGGTGCCCGCAGCGGGCGCAGGCCAGCAGGCCGGGCTCGACGACCTCAGGGGTGTCTGCGCGCTCCCCGCACGCCGGGCAGATCAGGGGATGCACTTCTCCGGCGTGTCAGCCGAACAGGTCGCCCAGGAAGCTCCCCCGCCGACGGCCGCCATGGCCGTACGGGCCGGGCGAGTCCGAATGCTCGCGATACGGACGCGGCGAGTCCGAATGCCCGGAATGGCCACGGTACGGACGCGGCGAGTCCGAATGGCCCGAGTGTCCACGGTACGCCCGCGGCGAGTCGGGGTGGCCGCGGTGGGCCTGGGGTGCGCCGTAGTAGTGCTGCTCGGCCGACAGCATCTGCTCCAGCTCTCCGTGGTCCAGGAAGATGCCCCGGCAGCGCTCGCACTGCTCGATGTGCATTCCCTGACGGTTGATGGTCAGTAGCCGACCCTGGCACTTGGGACATATCACCGGATCAGCATAGGCGGACCGCCGAAGATCACGTCCGGGGCAGGGCACTCTCCAGTGTCAGCCGGGCCGAGATGAGGGGGCCGATCAGGCGGGACCGGCCTCGTCGGGGCAGGTCCGCGATGCGTGGCGCGAGCCCGGGCAACCGATGCGACGTACCGGCGGCCATTGCGTGGGCCACGTGCAGCGCAGCCATTGCGTGGGTGTCGAGGACGCTGTGCCCGAGATCGGGGAACGCGACGAGGACCGCATCCGGAACGGCCGCGACGATCCGCTCGGCGACTGCCCGCGGGGTGCGCACGTCGCGGGCGCCCGAGAGTACGGCCGTCGGCCAGCAGAAGCCGGCGAGCGCCGACGGCAGATCGAACGGCTCGCCGGTGAAGGGCGGGTAGCGGCGGGCCGCCTCCGCGAAGACGGCATGCGGATCGAGGTGCCGGCCGGCCGGCTCGACCCCGTAGCCGAGCTCCCGGAAAGCGATGACGTTCACCGGGTCGGACTCCATCATGTAGCGCACACCGTCGATGACCTCCCTCGCTCCGAGCCCCGCGATCCAGTTCCAGGTCCGGCGCCCGCGTCCGCCACCCACCGCGTGCAGCAGCCGTTCGACCAGGGCAACGCCACCGAACTCGAATGCAGTCTGGACCACCGGACCGGTCTGCTCGACCGGCACGACTCCATCCCGGATGAGGCAGCGCAGCATCGCGGCAGCCGCGCCCGTGCCGGGGACGTTGCCGTCCCAGAACGTTCATCGCAGGAGGTCACCGATGCTCCACCATGATCACCGGAAGGTTCCGGGCGGTCGCCATCCGGCGCAACATGCGGTACAGCAGCACCGGGGCCAGCCCGGGTCCGCCGGGAATGATCAGCACCGGCACGCCGCGAGGAGGCCCGGCGCAGGTAGGTGAGGCCGAAATCGGCGTCACCGCCGGTGGTGACGGGGCGCGAGAGCCGGTGGACGTCCGGTCCCCGCGCGAGCCCATGGGCCATTCCCCTCAACAGATCTACTGCTCCGCATGCTGTCCCCCTGTGCCTGGGCGGGGCGACCGCCACGGGACTCTGCGCGAACGTACCGAAGCCGGATCGGGGTACGCCCGCGAGGACTGCCGGGCCTGCGGTCACACCTGCCCGCCCCACCTCGTCGATCAAGGTGAGCAGGTCACGATCCGGGCGATCAGGTGACGGCACTGCGACCGAACCGTGACTCACCGTCCTGCCTCTAGGCTGGCGGCGTGGACATCCTCGACGAGTACACCGGCCATACCGATCCCGGCGGTGCCGCCATCCGTCGCGATCTCGACGGGCTGACCATCACGAAGGTCTCCGTCGGCCCGATGGACAACAACGCCTACCTGCTGGTGTGCCAGGCCACCAACGAGGCGCTGCTGATCGACGCGGCCAACGAGCCCGACCGGCTGGCGGATCTCATCGGCGCCCGCGACGGCAGGCCGGACCTGCGCCACCTCGTCACGACCCACCGCCACCAGGATCACTGGCAGGCGCTCGGCGCCGTCGCCGGTATGTTCGAGACCCGCCAGATCGCCCACCCGCTCGACGCGCCCGAGCTGCCGATCCCCATGGACGAGCTCGTCGAGCACGGCGACATGATCCGGTTCGGCGAGGTGGAGCTCGAGGTCATCCACCTGCGCGGGCACACCCCGGGCTCGATCGCGCTGCTCTACCGCGGCACCGACCGCCCGCACCTGTTCAGCGCCGACTCGCTGTTCCCCGGCGGTCCTGGCAAGACCTGGTCGACCGAGGACTTCGCATCGCTGATCAGCGATCTGGAGTCGCGGGTGTTCGACCAGCTCCCCGACGAGACGTGGCTTTACCCCGGCCACGGAGACGACACCACGATCGGCAAGGAGCGACCGCAGCTCGGCGAGTGGCGCGAGCGCGGATGGTGACCTGACCGACCACACCACCTGAGCCGCCCGCACCTGTAGGTGACCCGCCTGTTGCGAGCAGAACGACGGGGCCTTGACCGCAAAGGAACCGCGACCCGATGCCCAATCCTTCCCTGCCCCGTCCCGACCTTGATGACACGATGCACTGCCCGCTCCATCATCCTGGGCGGCCGGTCTCATGGGCGCGACCGTGAGACACCGGCGTCTGACCAGTGAGACTAAACTCGGCGCCCTGACCGGTCACGGCTGCGCTCGACGCCGAGTCAGGGCACCGGATACCCCGCCTGATGGCAGGCTGAGCTGGGGACCGGCGAAGTGAGATCAAGACGGGCGCGGCCGAGAGGGCGGCCGCGCCTGTTCTCCTGTGGTCGAGCAGGGCGAACACGCCTCGCGGACTCCCGCGGCCGCGATCATGGGCACTCAGGCCCGTGCGAGCCGGGCCAGCCGGAGCACCAGCATCCGTACTGACCTGCACAGAAGCACTCTTACCCTGTCCCGTCCAGGTAAGTGTCACCGCGTCGGTCACCATCGTGCTCCACCTGCCCGTCGCCGGGTTGGCAGCGTTCGTCGGGCGCGCCGCCAGGCAGCCGACGAGGCCGTGTGGGGCCTGCGCCGGACTGGGGTTGGATGGAGCAGACGGGGACGCTGGACCTCGTTCTGCGGCCGCTGCGGCGGCGGACAGATCGACTCTTGGTCGGCGAGGGTGCTTGTCACTCCGACGAGGAGCCGTTGGCTGCGACGCTCCGGGACCGTTGCCCGGGCCGCCAGCACGGGCAGGACACCGGTTTGCGGAACATCACGCAGGGGTGCTCAGCTCCAGGCCAATATGATCATCGGTTCGGCGCATTCTCCGGCCAGATCTGACCGGAAAACGCGCCAGGATGGTGATCTTGGACCTGGACGAGGCTGACGACATGCTCCAACCCCCGAAGGACTTCTGCGGCGCTGCACTACGCCTGATCGGTCAGCCAGCTACATCAACCGCGTTGACCAACGTCGTCAGGTCGTAACGGCTGCTCTCCTCGAGCGTTCCGAAAGGTGCCGCCGACGCGCCACCGTGTACCGCAAGATGATCAGCAAGCCGCGTCGTGCTGTCGAGCGCACTTATGCCGGCGAAGTGCGTTAGGACCTGCTGTCGGACGGTATGATCACCCCGGCCACCGATGATTCGAAACGCGGGCGAGCGTGGGGCCAGCCCTGAGACCAACTGCCGGTCGCCTCACCGGCCCGGGCCCGGTTGGGTGTTGCGTTGTCACCCCGCATCGCTATCGTTGAGGGGGCACGGATGGCCGTCTGCTGGTGGAAACAGCAGCACCCGCTGAGCGGTATAGCCGGTCGACGTGTGCGCTACAGGGCCGCCACCCACGGGTAGGCGGCCCTCGCGCTGTCCGACCAGGGGTGCATCTTCAGTCCGTAGGACGTGAGCTTGCCACCGGTCCTGCGGTAGAGACGCGGACCCATCTCCATGAGATACCTGGTCTCGGTGTTGTCGAACGTGTCGCGCTCAAAGGCCAGGAACGTCGCCGAGGCGGCCGCGTCGGCAAGCTGAAGCAGTTCGAGGCGGTTGGGTTGATCGATCGCCGCGCCAGCCGGGTCGAGCCATTCCCATGCGACCTGACAGTCAGGTGCTTGACGCAGTAGCGCCTCGTAGGCGCGCAACTTGGCGAGCTTGAAGCGGACGATGTGTGACAAGGTGCTGGTCAGCACCCGACGTCGGTCCCGTGCCAGCCACGATAGACGCTCCAACAGGAAGCGCAGCGTGTAGAGGTACGCGGTGTCGTCGTCCAGCGCAGGGCCGGTGAGGTGCTGCTTGCACACCACGACTGACGAGATCGCCAGCCATGGTTGCTGACCGATGACCTGCGCGACCCTGAGCCGCTGCGAGTGGCCCTTGATGTTGCGCCAGTGCAGCGTGTCTCCGGGACGCCGCTTCAGATCGGTTCGCAGGTCAGCGAGCATGGCGGCGGCATCGGCGAGGTGCTCGTCCGGGACAACCACGGCGGACATGACGAAGTGCTGGCTCGACTTGGCAGTCCGGGCTCGCTGCCCGGCCTCGTCGATGAAGGCGTGCAGCCCGATCTCCGGCATGGGCAAGGACGGTACTGACACCGCGCGACGAACCTCCACTCGTTGGGGGTGATCCAGGACCAATGCCGCAACATTAGATCGACTGGCCCGGCTCCAGACTCCGTTCGTCCCCGCCCCCGACACTCCAGCACGGAACGACCGCGATCGCGTACCGAGCCGGGATCGATCTGCACCCGCTCGACGCGGCCGACCCCGATGACCAACGATGGTTGCAGGCACTCATCTGGCCCGACCACGGCGACCGGTTCTCGCTGCTCCGCGCCGCGCTGCGGGTAGCCACGGCCACCGGTCCCCCGGTCGTGCACGCCGGGGACGCCGCCGCACTGCTTCCCGCCGTCACCACCGAGATCTCGCCCTCCGCCCACCTGGTGATCTACCACTCTGCGGTGCTGGCCCACATGCCCGCACCCGCACGCCACGAGTTCACCGCCGCGGTCCTGGCCGCGTCGCGTTCGCGCCCGCTGTCCTGGGTGCAGGCCGAACCGCGCCTCGACGGCGACCCGCGCCGGCTACGGCTGACCGAGTGCCGCGACGGCGCGGTCGTGGCCGAGTTCGCCCTGGGCTCCTACCAGCCCCACGGGCGACGGCTTCGCTGGCAGGTCGACCAGGTCGACGTCGACGAGGCCCGTCAGGCGGCCCTGCCGTCTTCCAGGTAGACCGCATGCCCAGCATCCCGGGCCGCCAGCGCAGCCCGAGCCCGCCGAGCCTGCAACGCCGGCAGGTAGGCGTCGAGGCCGTCGGGATCGACGAAGGCGGCATCGCTGAGCTCGTCGGCCGGCAACCGCAGCGCGGCCGGGTCCTCGACGGTTCCGCCGTCGAACACCACGATCAGCCCCTCCGTGCGGGGCGAGACCGCAGGAACGTAGTCCACGGCCAGCAGTCTCCCGGCCACCCGACGCAGGCCGAGCTCCTCGGCGATCTCCCGCGCGGCCGCCGCACCGGGCGATTCGCCGGCCTCGACCGCACCCCCCGGCAGCTCCCACCGCGGCTTGTACGTCGGCTTCACCACCAGCACGCGGCCACCGGCGTCCGTAAGGAGCATGGTCGCTGCGGCGCGCTTGCGCGCGAGGACCTGCGGAGGTTGACCCAGTCCGGCCGTCACGCGCACGACCGTAGCGGCGGCCGCGACGAGAGGGGCGCGCCGGTCCTGCATTCCCCCCACCTGCTCCCGTCGCGCTACCTACGTGGCCGCAGGGCTCTCGCGGGCAAGAGCTGGTCAGCGAACTTCACCGTCGAGCCGTCGTGCAGTGTCGCGATGTAGGTGACGGCCAACCCAAGCCCCGTCGGTAGTCCGAATCCAGTGAGTGAGGCCACCGGGTGTCGGGCGGGATGTGTCGATGCCTTCGGCCGGCCCGAGTCCCTGCCCGAAGAGCACGCCCAAACGACCGACCCATCGCGCTTGCCCGCCTTCGAGGTCGAGTACGCCGGCGTAGCCGAGGCGGGCCGTCACCAGGTCAAGTTCAAGATGACCCGGGGCCCGGAGCAGCTCCACGTGACGATCGGTGCCGCCGTGCTGGAGCCGCAGGAGGGCATCATCACCTCCCTCGTGGGCGGCGAAGTCCGACGGATGATCCGCAACTTCATGCGCGAGATCGTCCTCGTGACAGACCCGCCCGGGTGGCCCACCGAAGTGCAGGTCGAGATCATCGCCACCTGTGTCGACGTGGATCCGCCGAACAATGGGTGGACGGTGCGCAACACGCGTTCGGATGCTCACCAGCTCGCCGCAGTTCGCCGCAGCTCGCCGCCGACCCCGGCAAGCTGCTCTTCGTAGTGATCTTCGCGGGTCTCTGAGCTGCCCGCCGAGACCGGCCTTTCCCCGGTCATGGGGCGACACGACGATCGATGATGAATGCCCCAGCTCGCCGGGCATGGAGGAACGCGGCTGGCGAATGCGGGTCAGACTGCGATCACGGTGACCACGGCATGCAGATTCTCGAAGTCCTTCTCGTTGCGGGTATAAAGCGGCAGGCCGCGCGAGGACGCGATCGCGGCGATCATCAGGTCCATGTGGCGGGGGCTAACCGTCGGGGTCGAGCAGGTGCAGGTCGATGCAGGTGCAGGTGTCCAAAACCCCAGACTCATGGCGCTCAGCCACAGCTGCGCTCCCACGGATCGTCGTCACCGACCCGGTCCTGGATGCCGAAAAATTCCTCGGTGTCCCGGCGCATGTGACCGTAGTCGACGCGTGGCAGCCGCCGATGCCGCTCGACCAATTCCTCGACGCTCATCTGCTGCGGCCTTCGCCGAAGTGGGCACAGCTCGGCGACCTCGACACCGTTGCGGGTGACGTGGTAGGCCTCTCCGGCTTCCACGGCATCCATTACCGCTGCGGAGTTGTTCCGGAACTCGCGCTGGAAGATCACCTTCATATCGCCAACTTGTAGCCTCGTGTAGCCAACTGCACTACAGTTCGAGCCCGAGGCCCTGCCCTTCACACGACTTCTGTCCCCGACCGCCCGGCTGCACCTGGTCCGCCGAGGAGTTCGCCGCGCTGATCAGCGACCTGGAGACCCGGGTGTTCGATCGGCTCTCACAGCTCGTGCTCATCGCGCGTTGCACCACACGCGATGAGCACCGAACATGCGCGGCGAGCGGCACCCGCCCGGACGCCGTCAGCGCCGGCTGTAGCTCCTCGCGCCGACGCCCGCCAGGTGCAGGGCAACGCAGAGCAATCCGGCGGTGATCAGAACGTCCGCTGTGAGGACGCCGAACCCGAGCCCGGCGAGTTGGAAGATCAAAGCGAGTGCGAACAGGACTGCGGCCACGATGGCGATCATGGAGGTGCTCCTTTAGGGGAGGCGGCGAATCGTAACCGTTTTCGCGGGCGATCGCCGGGTGTAAGACGGGGCGGAAGGTGCATGTCGCCTTGCCGTTGGGGTACTCAGGGGTTGACATGGCAGGCCGCATCTTCTCGTCTACAGTAGATGCAGGGCCCGGGGGAAGGCCCACCCGGTCCCGAGGTCGGCACGCGGGCAGCCGGCAAGTGAAACCGGAGCGGGATGAGCGAGGGCACGGGTGGGATCGGCCGCATCGTGCGCGGGCTCTTCCGGGCCACAGCAGCGCTGCTGTCGATCACCGTCCTCGTGATGACGGGGTACGGCTGGTCGGTCCATCGTGCCGCGTCGACCGGGATCGTCACGAGCGACGTACTGCGCGGCGCCGTTCCTCGGGGCCTTGATCCTCGGGGCCTTGATGAGCCCTTCACCGCGCTGCTCGTCGGCCTGGACAGCCGCACCGACGCACTGGGTGATCCACTGCCGCCGAAGCTGCTCGCCGAGTTGCGCGCCGGCGCGGACGAGGGTCAGCTCCACACGGACACGATCATCCTGCTGCACGTCCCGGCCGGCCCGGAGGCGCGCGCCGTCGCGATCTCGTTCCCGCGCGACTCCTTCGTGCAGATCGCCGGCCAACGCGGCCAGCACAAGATCAACTCAGCGTACCAGCGGGGACTGGCGGACGCCGCGGAGTCGCTGTCAGCACAGGGCCTCACCGGCTCCGCGCTGGAGCGGTTCACCCGCGAGGCCGGCCGGCGCAGCCTCGTCGCAACCGTCCAGAACCTTGCCGGCGTGACCGTCGACCATTTCGCCGAGATCAACCTGGCCGGCTTCGTCGACGTCACCGAAGCCCTCGGCGGTGTGCCAGTCTGCCTCAACGAGGCGGTACGCGAGCCCTTGTCGGGGATCGACCTGCCCGCGGGCAGTCAGGTCGTCCGTGGCGGGGACGCGCTGGCCTTCGTCCGCCAACGCCACGGCCTCGACGACGGCGACTTCGACCGGGTCGCCCGCCAACAAGCCTTCCTCGCCGGGCTGACCAGCACCGCGCTGTCATCGGGGACGCTGTCCGACCCGGTCAGGGTCAACCGCCTGGTGCGGGCGGTGACCCGCTATGTCGTCCTTGACCACGGCTGGGACCTGGCGAACCTGGTCGCGCAGCTGCGCCGGATGTCGGGCGGCAACATCACCTTCCAGACCATCCCGACCGGCGACCCGGCACTGCGGACCCCGGTCGACGGCGTCGCGGTCGAGGTGGATCCCGTGCGGGTGCGGCAGTTCGTGCGCGGGGTCGTCAACGGCACCCGCAGCACGGACATCGCCGCACTGAGACCCTCGACGTCGCCCACGACGACGGCGCAGCGCGGCCGGGTCGCCCCCGCCGCGACGACGGGCGGCGAACCCGGCCGATCCACTCGATCCGCCGAACCCGCCGAATCCACCCAGCCCCCCGAGCCCATTCGATCCGCCCACCCCACCGAACCCACCCGATCCAGCCACCGCACTGAACCCGACCGATCCGCCCACCCTGGCGAACCCGTCGAATCTGGCCGATCCGCCAAACCGACGAGTGCCCCAGCTCCCACGATCACCGCCGGCACCGTGCCCTGCGTGGACTGACTCTGCCTCGAAGCTACCGGGGCCTTCGAAGTT
Organism: Pseudonocardia sp.; assembly: GCA_050701055.1. GTDB lineage: Bacteria > Actinomycetota > Actinomycetes > Mycobacteriales > Pseudonocardiaceae > Pseudonocardia. The sequence continues at coordinate 19,312 of JBOHEO010000050.1, forward strand.
ACCGGGCTGCTTCGGCGAGCTCCGGACAACGCCGCGGAATACCCATCCTGGCAACCCGGCAGACTGTTCGATGTGACGGACAGCTTCCCGCGCCGGCAGGCCCGGACCCGCCGGTTCACCCTCGGCGTCCCGCGGGGCATCACGATCTCCCCGGACGGCGACCGCGTCGCCTTCCTGCGCAGCCGCTGCGGCACCGACCCGGTCACCTGCCTGTGGGCCCTCGACCTCGCGACCGGTGAGGAGCGCCTGGTCGCCGATCCGCACAAGCTGGACCACACCGCCGAGGATCTCCCACCCGAGGAACGCGCCCGCCGCGAGCGCAGCCGCGAGCAGGCCGGCGGGATCGTCGGCTACGCCACCGACCGGCAGGTGAGGATGGCCGCGTTCACGCTGTCCGGGCAGCTCCACGTCACCGGGCTCACCGGTGAACCGGCGCCACGACGCCTCGACGCGCCCGGCGCGGTGATCGACCCGCGGCCGGATCCGTCGGGGTCGAGCATCGCCTACGTCAGCGGGGGCGCGCTGCACGTGCACGCGCTGCTGCCCGGCACCACCGAGGTGCTCGCGACCCCGGAGACCGGCACCGTGACCTACGGCCTCGCCGACTTCGTCGCGGCCGAGGAGATGGGCCGGATGCGGGGCTACTGGTGGTCCCCCGACGGGAACGCCCTGGTCGTCGCCCGCGTCGACGACGATCCGGTGCGGCGCTGGCACATCGCCGACCCGGCCAACCCGGAGCGGACCCCGACCGTTGTCGCCTACCCCGCGGCCGGCACCCCCAACGCCCGGGTCTCACTCGAGATCATCGGGCTGGACGGCACGCACACGCCGGTCCGCTGGGACACCCGCCGGGACGAGTACCTGACGCACGTCGTCTGGGACACCCACGACCTGCTGATCGTGGTGCAGCCCCGGGACCAGCGCGCGCTGCGCACCCTGCGGGTCGACGTCGCGACCGGGGCCACGGCGTTGCTCCATGAGGCGACGGACCCGACCTGGGTGGACATCGTCCCCGGTGTCCCGGCACACACCGCCGGCGGCGCCCTGGTGACGGTCACCGAGCTCGACGGCGCGCGCCGGCTGGTGGTCGGTGGCGAGCCGGTGACGCCGTCGACCCTGCAGGTCCGCGCGGTGCTCGACGTCGACGGCGACACCGTCCTGATCAGCGGGAGTGAAGACCCCACGACCGTCGGCATGTGGTCCGCCGGGCCCGACGGCCTCGTCTGCCACACCCCGGAGCCCGGAGTGCACTCGGGGCGGCTGGCCGGCGGAACACTGGTCCGCACCCGGCAGAGCCTCGACGCCGACGGTACCGCGACCACCGTCCGTCGCGCCTGCGGTTCCGAGCTGACGATCACCTCGCTGGCCGAGCCCCCCGGGCTCGTACCACGGGTGCAGCTGGTCGCGGCGGGTGACCAGGGCCTGCGCACCGCGGTGCTGCTGCCCTCGTGGCATCGGCCGGGCACGCTGCTGCCCGTGCTGATGGACCCCTACGGCGGGCCGCACGCCCAGCGGGTGCTCGCCGCCCGCGGCGCCCATCTGACCAGCCAGTGGTTCGCCGAGCAGGGGTTCGCCGTGGTGGTCGTCGACGGTCGTGGAACCCCTGGCCTCGGGCCGGAGTTCGAGCGGGCGGTGGCGGGTGACCTGGCCGCACCGGTGCTGGCCGACCAGGTCGACGCACTGCACGCGGTCGCCGCCCGGTACCCCGACCTGGATCTCACCCGCGTCGGAATCCGCGGCTGGTCCTTCGGCGGCTACCTGGCCGCGCTCGCAGTGCTCCGCCGCCCCGACGTCTTCCACGCCGCGGTCGCCGGGGCACCGGTCACCGACTGGGCGCTCTACGACACCCACTACACCGAGCGCTACCTCGGCCACCCCGACGAGCAGCCGGACGCATACGCACGCTCGTCGCTGATCGCCGACGCACCCGCGCTGACCCGACCGCTGTTGCTGGTGCACGGCCTCGCCGACGACAACGTCGTGGCCGCGCACACGCTGCGGCTGTCCTCAGCGCTGGTCGCGGCCGGGCGACCACACAGCGTGCTACCGCTGTCGGGGGTGACGCACATGACGCCGCAGGAGGTCGTCGCGGAGAACCTGCTGGTGCTCCAGGTGCGGTTCCTCCGCGACGCACTCGGCGTGCCCGCTCCGCCGCAATGATCCGGTTCGGTGGGGTGAAACTATCCCCTTACCGCCGCCGACGCGGGCGTGCCGCCACCACTCGATCCCCGACGCCGACCCACCAGTGCACACCGCGTAACGGATCCCACGTCCTGCGCGATTGCACTGCTGAAGCGGAGTGATCCTGGCGACAGTCCGGCTCTGGGGGTTCGTTGGCTGACAGCGGGGCACTCGCAGGCAGACGCGGCGTCCTCACACTGTTCACCGACTGCCTGCGCCGGCAATCGACCCCGCGGGACCTGCCGATCGTCGGGCTGCTGGGGGTGCGCGGTAGCGGGAAGACGTGGACCCTGCGGTACCTCGAACAGGCGTGCGGGCTGTCGGTGGCGATCCCGTACACCTTCCTCGACTGCACCGAGAGCAGCCGCGACTCCGTGTGGTCCCTGGTGTGCGACATCGCCGACACGCTGCACCGGAAGTGGCCGGAGTTCGGCGCGCTGGACTTTCCGCGAGTCACGCTGGCCCGCCTCGCCGTGCGCGATGAGCTGCCCGGCGACCTCGCGACCGCACGCGAGCAGGTGCGGCAGGCCCTGGCCGAAGCGGCGAAGCTCGCTGCGCGCGGGGAGACGCTGCAGGACGTGGTCATCGACCTGACCCAAGCGGTCGACTTCTCTCCCGGTCTGGGGAGCCTCGCCGGGCGTGCCGTGCGGTGGCTGACGAACAGCAAGCTCTCCGTGGACCGCTTGTACCACAAGGGGTTGTCCTTATTCGCGGCGGGCGGCGACCGATTAGCCGCTTTCGACGCACTCATCAACCTGAACCGCGCGCACCACGACGATCGCCGCCGCGCGGAGGCCGACCGCGTGCTCGTCAAGGCGCTGCTGGCCGACCTCAACGCCGCGTTCACCGGGCGACGCCGGGCGTTCCACTGCGCCGTGCTGCTGGACAACTGTGACACCGATGCGGCGGTGGGGCTGCTGAACCTCGTCGCCGGCCTTCGCGCCTCGACCTCCGAGCCCGACCCGCTGGTCCTCGTCGCCGCCTGCGGCACAGTGCCGGGGCTGACCGGGCTCACCGAGCGCTGGCTCCTGCCGTGGGAGGCCGGTGGCCGGATAGGGCCAGTGCCCATCCCCGACGCGGACGCGGCGAGCTACGCGGCGTGGACGGACGGTCGTCCGGGCCGCAACCTGCCGTCCTCGTGGTGGCTCCCGGTGCACCTGCGCGACCTCGCGCTGACCGAGCTCGATCACCACACCGAGGAACGCACCGTGTTCGTGCACCGACTCACCTGTGGCCACCCATGGAGTGTCGACCGGGTGTCGTCCGCCGCGGCGGCGCAGACCGGCGTGCTGACCCGCTCCACCCCCGACGCGGACTACCTGTTCCGCGGGTTCTCGGCGGCGAACCGGCGCACCCTCGCGGCCTGGGCCGCCGCGCGCGACCTGGAAACCGCCGCGCGGGTCATCGGCGGCGGCCTGGCGCTGCACGACGAGGTGGTGCGGCGGATGCTGCTTGTCAAAGGCGGCTCGCCACGTAAACCCGTACTGCACCCGTGGTTCCGCCGAGTGCTGCTGTTCGATCTCGCCCAGGACGGCGACCGGTGGCGGCAGACACACGGCAGGCTGGCCGAGGCGGCTGGACGCTTGCGTCAGCTGGACTTCGCCTACCACCACCTCGCCTGCGAGAACCTCACCCCCGCCGTCGACTACCTCGGCGAGCGCTTCCACTCGGTGGACGCCGAGACCTGGATCGCTGAGTTCGACGAGATCGCCGATGCGCCCGGTAGGCACGAAACCGGCGACGAGCCGGTCGACCGCTGCGACAAGTTGCAACTGCGCGATGACCGGGACCGCGACGACATCCTGCGCAATGCCCTGTGGTCGATGACCGCCGCCCGGTGGATCTGGGCCGACCCGGTCGCCGATCCCGGGCACACGCTCGCCGACACGATCGCCGACGGGTTCGTCCGCCTGGCCGAGGTCGGCTTGACCGGTCTCGCCCGATACCGGCGGGAAGCCAAGAAGTACCGAGAGTTGGGGACACGGTGACCGACGATCCCACCCACACGCGCCAGCAGAGCACCTCCGACCCACTGTCCCGGGCTCAGCCAGCCGCATCGGACTCGCCTGTGGTGCCGACGGCCGTGCCGCTGAACCCGCGCACGCCGCTGCCCCGCAGGCCCCGGACGTGGCTGGCCGCGGGTACCGCCGTGCTGATGCTCGTCATCGCCGTGCTGGTATGGAGTCCTTGGCGGACGGTACGGGTGAGCGACGGCTCGACGGTGCTCAACAACGATCTGCGCGCGGTGCACGAGCTGATCCGCGCGGAGAACGAGCGCGTGGAGGAAAGCGGTGCGCCGATCGTCAGCATCGCCTACATGGCGCCGATGAACATCATGGCGGGCGACCCGACCTCCACCGTCGCCCTCAGGCACCAGGTGGAGGGTACATACCTCGCCCAGTACTGGGCGAACCACGGTTCCCGCGGCCCCACGCAGTTCGACACCGACGTGCCGCTGATCCGGGTGCTCCTCGCCGACACGGGCCCGCTCGGCGAGGATTGGCCCGCCACCGTCGACGAGCTGGCCGACCGGGTGGAGGGCGACGACAAGCTCGTTGCCGTCGCCGGTCTTGGGTCGAGCACGACGCCGATCCGCGACGCCATCACCGCGCTGGCCGGTCGGGGTATTCCGATGTTCGGCTCGGTGATCACCTCCTCCGAGCTCAGTGCGAAGGATCTGGTGCGAGTGTCGCCGACGAACTCCGACGAGGCGTCCGCCGCGATCAACTACCTGCAGCAGACCGAGGACTGGACGACTGCGAGCACCGCCGCGCTGTACCAGACCTACCTGGTGCAGGACCAGGCGAGCACAGACTCGTACGCCAGGGACCTGGGCAACGCCTACCGTGACGAGTTCGCCAAGGTCACCGATTCGACGCACCGGATGCTCAGCGAAGAGGGCGGGTACGACGGCTCCGTCTCCGGAGCGGGCAACGCGCTGGGCGCGCACGCCCAGCGCATCTGCGGCGTAAGCGCGCAGGTAGTGTTCTTCGCGGGCCGCAGCACCGATCTGCGCACCTTCCTCAGCAAGCTTTCGTCGGCGTGTGCGGCGAACACCGGCCGAACGGTCACCGTGGTCACCGGCGACGACGCCGACCACCTGGTGAACGGGCCCGCGCTGTGGAACATCGATGGCATCGAGCTCATCTACACCGGACTGGCCACCCCGGCCGCATGGGGACCCGACTGCGGTGCGGGGACACCACCGGGACCCACCGCGATCTCCGTCGACACCATGAAGCGCTTCTGCGGCGAAGACGAACGCAGCTACGACGCCCTGTTCCGCGACAGCCTCGACGACGGACACGCGATCATGGGCCATGACGCGATGCTGACCTCGATCGAGGCTGCTCGCCCCGGCCGCGGCGAGCAGGGCAACGCCGACCTCGACCCGACGCCCGCGGCGCTGGTCAACGAGCTGTTCCAGATCAACGCGTCAACCCCCGTCCCCGGGGCCAGCGGTTGGATCTACTTCGACAAGGACACCGCGACCGAACAGTGGATCCCGAAGAACAAGGCGGTGCCGGTGATCAAGATTGACCGCGAGGCGAGGCCTGCGTTCGACAGACTGTCCTCCCGGGACGGAACACCGCCGACGAAACCGTCCTAACTATCATCTCTGACACCCGCGGACCTGCCAGGGGTGTCGAGGACCGGTAGAACCTGACGTCGGCATCCCCGCTGTACGGTGGCGCGCAGAGATGAAGAGCGCCCCCGCGAGCTGCCAGGCTCCGGGGGCGTGGACCGACAGGAAGGTCGGACGTGGACGAGGGTATCGGCTCGGGCATCGGGCAGCGGCTGCGGGAGATCCGTCTCTGGCGCGGCCTGTCGCTACGCGCGGCCGCAGGATTGGCGGGGTTCAGCGCGTCGTACCTGTCAATGATCGAGAACGGGATTAGTCCGGTCGACAAGCGGTCAACCCTGGAGGCTTTTGCGTCGGCGCTGCGCGTCACGCCCTCCGAACTTGCGAGTGAACCATTCGGCAGTCAGTTCGCCGACCCAGACGTCGGCGCCGCGCAAGCGACCCTCGTCGACGTGGAGGCCGCCCTGTCCGACGTCAGGTTTGGCGAAGCCGCCGTCACCCCGCGGCCCTGGCCCGCCGTGGCCGCCGACCTGCGCCTGCTCAACGATGTGCACCGCCCCGCCGCCGACTACGCCGCGCAAGGTGGGGTCCTGCCCGGGCTGCTGTTGGAGCTGCAGGCGCTGGTCTCCGACCCCCAGGCCCCGCGGGCTGAGGTCCTGGCCGGGTTGATGGACTGCTACCAAACCGCCGCGTTCCAGACGAAGAACCTCGGGGCCCGCGGCTTGCCCGCGCTCGCGGCGTGGCACGGGCGGCGGGTCGCGGAGGAACTTGACGATCCAGCGTGGCTGGGCCTGGCCGCCTGGCTGCGGGCGTCTTCGCTCGGCGGCGGGAGCCGGGACCGGATGCGCGTGCTCTCCATTCAAGGCGCCCACGAGCTCGAGTCGCACCTGTCGGACCCGCGGGTTCGCCAGATGTACGGAGCGCTGCACCTCAACGCCGCCCTCGCATCGGCCGCCCTACGCCAACCGGACGCGGCAGCCGATCACCTCGACGAGGCCGATCAGATCGCCCAGTCCCTCGGCCCCCCGACACCGGCCCGCGGGTTCGGCGCGCTGTACTTCGGACCGGACAACGTCGGTATCTGGCGCCTGGCGATCGCCGTCGAACTGGGTGACCCTGGTAAGGCGCAGGAACTCGCCCGGGACCTCGTGCCCCAACGGATCCCCTCGGCCGGCCGGCAGGCCATGTACTGGGCCGATCTCGGTCGGGGGCTGGCATCGTTGCGGGCGACTCGCGATGACGCAGTGACGGCGCTGCTGAGGGCCGAGGAACTCGCGCCCCAGCGCATCCGGACGTACCCGCTGATCCGCGAGACCGTCACCGACTTGCTCCGGCATGTCCGCCGAGATGATGCGGTGGGCCGTGAGCTGCGCGGTCTGGCCTTCCGGATGGGCATCGCCGGGTAGGCCCGGCAAGTTGTTCATTGCGTATGAACAACTCGCGGCGCAGCGCCCCTAACGTCCCGCCACATGTTCGCTGCGTTACCTGCCGTGTTCGGAGCAGGCAGACACTGGCCCAACGGCCGCCGGGCACGGGAGGTGATCCCCAAGCCCAAGACCGTTGAGATGGTCGACGCCTCCGCCCTGCGGGCGCATCTCCTGTCCACCGACGCCGACCATCGCGACGGCGGCGCTGGTCTCCCTTACGTCGTGATCTGCGGACAGGAGGTGCGCCCCGCGGCGATGGTCGAACCCGGCCGGGGCTACTGCCAGTCCTGCATCCCTGCTCGGGAGGCCTGGTGAGCCCCGCGGCCGGAGCGGAATCCGGCCGCCACGGATAGGGGCGTGGCGGCCGGGGCTGGGCCCCATTCCAGCGAGGTGGAGCGTCGCCGTTACGTCCACCCGCCGCTCCACCCGACCACAGCAGCGTCTGATCCGAGAATAGGGGCACATGAGGCTGGTGGTGCGCCTGAGGCCAATTTTCAGCCCGGAACGGGCCGCCCGCAGGGCGAATCGGAGACTACTGGCCCAACGCGGGGTCGAGGTCGAGCAGATCCTGCACACGCCGCCGGTCCACCCCGAGCTGGTCGGCCACGATCGGCCACGGGAGCTGCGCCCGCGGCGCCGCGGCGATGATGTCCTCGGGGACGGGATGGGCGTCACCGAGCTCAGCCCGCGTGACCGGTAGGGCGGTGGGCGCGTCAGACCGGTGCGAGCGCGCGACCTGCCCGCTCGACGTGTCGCGGCCCGCTATCAAAAATCTGATCTTCAATGGTGGGCGTGGGTGTCCGCGACGTGCGGCTGCGACT